>JAITVN010000072.1 GCA_031285775.1 Streptococcaceae bacterium
AAGGCAAAGTGGGAGACTTCAGGCTCCCACTTTAGCAATGAAAGCGAAGCTTTGCTTGCGGCCTGCACGCCTTTTTGAGTAAATTTTAGGAACGGAACGAACTTTGTCAACAGTCTAAAGTCTCCTTTGGGAGTCTTTTTTGCTTATTCTTGACAGTGTAAATAATGCAGAACGAATTTATTGTGTCAGATATTTTTGTGGGGGAAAATAAAATCTGTAAATTGAATAAACTTATGGTTAAAATCTGATATTGTATGCGATTACATAATGTGTTATATTTCTATTATATTCAACAGAAAAAGGTTCCAAAACCTTTCACTGTCACTAAATATTCATTCCTGAGTAATGAATATCCCATCAGCTTTATCTTTTTGGAGGAATCATGGTAAAAAGAAAAAATATGGACAGAAAGAAGCTATTGCTTGCACTCGGCATTGTCAGCATGAATTTGGTTGTCATGTCTTCATCTGTTGTCAGTTCGGGAATTGCAGCAATTGCAAAGTCTTTTCCTAAAGAACCTGTTTCAAAAGTTCAAATGCTTAGCTCGCTTCCTCAATTAGGTCAAATTATTGCGACTTTATTGTTCACATGGCTGGCCTATACGCTCACACGTAAACATCTTGGAGCTCTGGCAATTACGATTGTGGCTGTTGGTGGTTTGATTCCTGTCTTTTTCAACAGTAGTCTTAATCTTATTTTGGCCTGCATGGTTGTACTCGGATTTGGTGTCGGCTTAGTCAGTAGTATTGGTCCTGTATTGGTTCAGGAACATTTCGAGGGTGAAGAACGTGCCACTGTCATGGGGTGGCAGGTCGGTGCGAATACGCTCGGCATGGTTGTGCTTACTGCTTTTGGAGGATTTATTGGTTCGTCAAATTGGCGAAATCTCTTCTGGGTTTATCTTGTGGCTGTTCTCATTCTAATCATGTTCTGGTTTCTTGTCCCAAATGATGTGAAAGAGAAAATACAGGAAAATCAAGAGAATGGTAAAAAAGATTCCTTCTTCAGTCTTTTCAGAGGACTTAATCCCTATATTTACATCGTTCTGATCGCTACGCTTTTCTCCTCTGTTGCATTACAGACTTTTATGGCGAATTTGTCAATTACCTTAGCAGCAAAAGGAAGCGGAACTGCGTATGTGGCGCTTGTAATGGCAATTGGTAATATTGGTGGGATTGTCGTTGCGTTAGGTTTAAGTTTTATACGAAAAATTACAAAAAGTAATACAATTGCCTGCGGCTTTATCTCTTTCACTTTGGCCTTTATTAGCGTGATCTTCTTCGGTAATGTGTTCATGCATATTTTGGGCAACATCTTTATCGCAGCTGGAGCGGTTTTAGTTAATGCTACAGTACCATTTGTTTTGTCTAATATTGCTGATCATAGGAAATTTCCTCTCATCATGGCTATGAATAATCTTGTGAGTGCTCTAATAGGAGTGTTCATTATACCGATATTTGCAATATTACATATTTCGGTTGGAGAACCTTCTTTGTTCGCGGGGATGATGATATGTACTGTCGTCGCATTGCTTCTCTTAATTTCACGTTTTGGCAAGCGTGTTTCGCAACAGTTTGAAAGTTAAATATTATGAAAATTGACTTAAGTAAAAAACCCTATTACCTGAATGATACGCAGATTTCCTTTGTCAAAGAAAAAACTAAAAATATGACTTTGGAAGAGAAAGTCGGACAGCTGTTTTTCGTCATTAGTCAAGATGATAACAGGGTAGATTTGAAAGATTTTATCGACAAATATAAACCTGGCGGAATGATGTTTCGTCCAGAAGCTGCAGAGAAAATCAAACGAGAAATTGAGCTGATTCAAGAAGTGAGCGATATTCCGCTCTTCATGGCAGCGAATCTGGAATCGGGCGGGAACGGCTTGATTGCTGAAGGGACTTGGTTTGGGACACCTTTACAAATAGCTGCAACGGATGATCCTGAAAATGCTTATCTGCTTGGAAAGGTTGCAGGACATGAAGCAGCACAAGTTGGGGCAAATATGGCTTTTGCGCCTATTGTAGACATTGATGTTAATTTCCGTAATCCGATCATGAACACCCGAACTTTCGGCAGCAGTCAGAAACGTGTGCTTGAGATGAGTCTGGCAGAGTGTGAGGGTTTAAACAGAATAATATTATTTCTGTTGCCAAGCATTTTCCTGGAGACGGTGTGGATGAGCGCGACCAGCATATTGTCAGCTCTATTAATTCATTGTCTGTGGATGAGTGGATGAGTTCTTACGGTGAAATTTATCAGAAATTAATAGACGATGGTTTATCAAGTATTATGATCGCACACATCATGCTCCCAGCTTGGGAAAGAAAACTCGCACCAGAAATAAAAGACATCGACTTACGACCAGCATCAAGTTCTGAGTTGCTGATAAAAGGTCTTCTAAGGGAGAAGCTACACTTTAACGGTCTGACAATTACAGATGCGACGCCGATGATCGGCTACAATTCTGCTGGTGCACGTTCAGAGTTATTGACTGCAACGATCAATGCTGGAATTGACATGATCATGTTCAACAAAAATATTGATGAAGATTATCAGTTCATTTATCAGGCGATTGAAGATGACAAACTAGGCTTAGACAAAGTTGATGAAGCAGTGACGCGAATTCTGGGAACCAAATTAGCACAAGGTCTGATGAATGCAGATGGAAATTTCATTAATAATTTGCCTGATGAGATTAATCTACATTCATCTGAGCACTTAGCATTAGCCGCGCAAGTAGCTAAAAAATCTGTGACGTTGGTAAAGGATCGCGACCGGATATTGCCTATCTCTGCGGAAAAGTATCCGCGTGTGCGACTAGTAGTACTTGGTGATTCTGATGATGGCGGATTCAAGGAAGGCGGTCATGTAACAAATATCTTCAAGCAAGAATTAGAGAAAGAAGGTTTCCGAGTGACACTTTTTGATCACAACAGACTTGATTTTCACGAGATTTTTGAGGAAGGACTTGAGGATTTGCAAAGAAAATTTGACTTGGCCATCTATGTGGCAAATGTGGAAGCGGCAAGTAATCAGACGACAACGCGTATTAACTGGATTCAATTGATGGCTGCTGATGCACCTTGGTTCATGAGAAGTATTCCGACACTTTTTATCTCAACTGCAAATCCTTATCATTTGTTTGATGTTCCAGCAGTTTCAACATTTATCAATGCCTATACGGGCAACCCTGTCAGTATTAAGGCAATCATTCGAAAAATCACAGGTCAAGAAGAATTTGAAGGTGTGAATCCTGTTGACCCTTTCTGTGGCGATTTTAGCACACACTTGTAATATTCAAAGGAGAAACAACAAAAATGAAAATTTCAGAAATTACAGTGAATCATATGTTTGAGCCGATTGGCTTTCTGCTGGAAGATTTGCATATTGAATTTAAAGTTGAATCTGACAAATATGTTCCTGTTAAAAAACAATTAACAGTATGGACGCATGAGGAATCAGAAGCTTTATATAAGACTGAGTTTTCGGAGTTTGACACTAACACTTTCATTCTGACAGAGGCAGACTTGATTTTGCAGCCTAGAACGCGATATTTTGTCAGAGTGAGTTTGACATCTGATGATGAAACAATTTCAGCTGAAACATTTTTTGAAACTGGAAAAATGAGTGAAGCATACTCAGCTGTCTGGATAGCCAATCAGGACAAGGCGCTGCAGAATACACTTTTCAAGAAAACTTTTGAAGCAAAGAATAAGATTCAAACAGCACGATTGTACATCACAGGACTTGGGGTTTATGAGGCTTATCTGAATGGTCAAAAGATTGGTGATGAAATTTTGGCACCAGGTGTGACGGCTTATGATCAACTGATTCAAGTTCAAAGCTATGATTTGAGCGCGTCTTTAACTGAAGCTGAGGCAAGCAATGAATTGTTAATTTCTACTGCCGACGGCTGGTACAAGGGTGCTTTTAATTTTGACAATCAAGACAAAATATACGGCGATCAACACAGAGTGATTGCTGAACTTCATCTTGTTTATGAAGACGGCAGCAAAGAAGTGATTTGTACGGATTCTAGTTGGTTGACAACCCAAGGTCAGATTGAAAAGTCAGCCATCTATTACGGCGAAGATTGGAATGCGACTTATAAAATTGATGATTGGACGCCAGTCGTCGTTTTGCAAGAAGATAAAAGTGTGCTTCAGGATCGTCTCAGCCTTCCGATAAAGATCCAGGAAAAACTTCCTGTCAAAGAAATTATAACCACTCCCTCAGGAGAAACAGTTCTTGATTTCGGGCAAAATCAGGCGGGTTGGATTGAGTTTTATAGTCGTGAAGCTTATGGAACAAAATTGAAATTTGAATTTGGCGAAATTCTACAGAATGGGAATTTTTATCGAGAAAATTTACGTGAGGCACGCGCAGCTTTTGTTTATACATCAGACGGTAGTGAAAAATGGATTCATCCGCATTTTACTTATTTCGGATACCGTTATGTTCGTGTAACTGGAAATACGATGGCACTTGATCCTGATGACTTTCAGGCTGACGTGATTTATTCGGAGTTGAAGCAGACTGGTTTCATTGAGACCGACAACACCAAAGTGAATCGTCTATTTGAAAATGTGACATGGGGGCAAAAGAGTAATTTCTTTGATGTGCCGACAGATTGTCCTCAGCGCAATGAGCGTCTCGGCTGGACGGGCGATGCAAATGTTTTCTCAAATACGGCAGCCTTTAATATGGATGTTTATGCATTTTATGTGAAATATCTTAAGGATATAGCGATTGAGCAAAAGCGCTTTGACGGAATGGTACCGCTTTATGCACCTGCTATGGGCGGACTCGACGGTGGAGCAGCTGTTTGGGCGGATGCGGTCACCTTTATTCCTTGGAATGTGTACAATTTCTATGGCGATACTGCTATCTTACGGCAGAACTATTCTAATATGAAAGCATGGGTGGACTGGATCAGTCGTCATACGAAGACACCTTCTCTATGGACAGCAGGCTTCCAATTTGGGGATTGGCTGGCTCTGGATGGTGAAGATCCCGCATTTCCTACTGGAAAAACAGATGCTGATTTCATTGCTTCCGTTTACTACTATAACTCAAGTAAAATTGTGGCGGAAAGCGCAGCATTGTTAGGATTTGCTGAAGATGCTGAGCGGTATGCTAAACTTGCTGATGATATTCTTAAAATGATTTCACAAGAATACATTACAGAAACTGGGCGTCTCGTCATTGATTCACAAACTGCCTACTCACTTGCCTTATACTTTGAGGTTTTCCCAGAAGACAGGACGCAGCGAATTCTTTCAGATCTAGTTGCACGTCTGCATAAAGACAATGATCATCTGAAAACTGGATTTGTCGGTACACCTTTGGTTTGTCAGGCTTTATCCAAATACGGCAGGCATAAACTTGCGATGAAAATATTCCTTCAAGAAGACTTTCCAAGTTGGCTTTATGCGGTAAATATGGGCGCGACAACTGTCTGGGAGCGTTGGGACTCGGTTGAACCCGATGGCTCAATGAATAAATTCGGAATGAACTCGTTGAATCACTATAGTATTGGTGCAGTCATGGAGTGGGCTTATAAATATATATTAGGTATTGGCGCGCATCAACCAGGTTATAAAGAGTTTACATTTGCACCTCATTTTGACTTTCAACTCAAAAAGGTGAGCGGAAAATTTATGACGGCTTATGGGGCTTTTACAGCAGATTATCAGATTGAAGCTGAAGCACCGCATAAAATTGCGATTAACTGCTCGGTACCATTTGGGGTAACGGTGAATGTTGCGTTACCTTATATTGAAGCACAAGCGGAAATTCTTGTAAATGGTGTTTCAACCCCTGTAAAAGCAGTTCAGCTGAAAGCTGGGCACCATCAAATAAGCTACGTTCCGACGGAGGAATTAATTGAACACTATGATTCCTTTACTTCACTCGCAACGATCATGGCGGATGAATTACTGGTTGCCGAGATTGATAAAATTGACGGCGTTTTAAATGCATTTAAAAATCCAGATGCTCTGAATGGAGATCTTGGTAACATTGGTACACTTCCACTACGGACTCTAAGTACGCTCCTGCCATTTATCAATGTGGAAGAGGACAAATTGGATGCCATTGAAAGACTGCTTGAAGGAACGGCGATTCTGACTGAGCGCTAAGCTGAAATGGGAGATAAGGATATTTTGAATATGTATGATTACATCGCAGTTGACATTGGCGCAAGTAGCGGAAGACTGATTCATGGATACTTGAAACAAGGCAAACTTCAGCTTGAGGAAATTCATCGATTCAAAAACGGCTTTAACTTTGTCAATCTTCATGACCGCTGGGACATTGACTACCTGATAAGCCAAATTATTATCGGTCTGGAAAAAGCTAAGGCTAGGGGAATTACTCAATGCAAAATCGGAATTGATACCTGGGGAATTGACTATGTCCCTGTTCGTGAAAATGGTGAAAAAATTGCGGATCCTGTAAGTTATCGAGATAGCAGAACAGCGAATAAAATGCAGAAATTTCATAAAAAAGTTTCTAGAGAAAAAATTTATGAGAAAACGGGCATTCAATTTCTTGACTTTAATACACTTTATCAGCTTTATGCCGAAGAAAAATCAATCTTGGACGAGGCAGATAAACTTTTACTGATTCCCGATTATATCGGCTATGTACTCACAGGAAAACAAGTGACAGAAGTGACGAATGCCTCTACAACACAGATGCTGAATCTGCATCAAGAACTTTTTGACATGGAATTGCTAGATGCATTGAAGATCAAGCCAGATTTATTTTCTCCTATAGTAGAAGCTGGAACAGTACTCGGAAAAATTATGGACAAGTGGTATGACCAGTATGATCTACCAGAAGCAGAAGTGATTTCTGTTGCGTCACATGATACGGCAAGTGCTGTTGTCGGAGCACCAGTAATTTCTGAAAGAGAGGATTGGGCCTTTTTATCCAGCGGTACTTGGTCGCTCATAGGCAGGGAAACAAAGCTTTCGATCAATTCGCGTGCAGCATTAAAGGCCAACTTTACAAATGAGCGGGGAGCCTACGGGACTTACCGTTTCCTAAAAAATATTATGGGACTTTGGATGCAGCAAGAAATACAACGTCTCTGGCAAGGGGAAAGTTATAGTTTTCCTCAGATGGCCGCGACGGCTGAAAAAGAAAGATTCTTCACCTCAATCGTTGATGTCACAGATGCACGATTTACGAATCCGGAAAACATGATCACAGAAATACAGAAGGCTTGTGAGGAGACGGGGCAGAAAATCCCCAGATCAATTGGAGAACTCACAAATTGCGTTTATTCCAGCTTGGCGAAAGGTTATCAGATAGAGCTTGAGACACTCGAAAAGATAACTGGAGCACCAATCAAGTCGCTTTACATTGTCGGAGGAGGCAGTAATATTGAGAGCCTCAATCAAGTCACCGCCGACTTATGCAGCATCACAGTTTATGCAGGACCTGATGAAGCCACTGCCGTCGGAAATCTGATTGTGCAGATGATTACTAACAAAGAACTAGCAAATGTTGAGGCGGCGCGTAGATTAATCTTTGATTCCTTTGACATCAAATTATATCTCCCAAATACAACTAAGAAAGTAGAAACAAAATGACAAATGAAGCAAAAATCATTGAACGCTATAAAGACGCAAAAGAACAATATGCAGAGATCGGCGTGGACACAGAAGCAGTATTGAAAAAACTTGAGTCAACGAAACTTTCTATCCACTGCTGGCAGGGAGATGACATTCATGGTTTCATCAATCCAGGACAAAAATTAACTGGAGGAATCGGTGTTTCTGGTAACTTTCCTGGTGTTGCCCGTACGGCAGAAGAGTTGACAGAAGATTTGCATGAGGCGATTTCGCTTCTGCCTGGTAAGCATAAAGTTCAGCTTCACACGATCTATGCTGTTACTGATAAGAAAAAAGATCTTGATGAGATTGGTCCTGAAGATTTCAAATACTGGGTTGATTTTGCAAAAAAAGAGAAAATTGGTCTTGATATGAATCCGACCTTCTTCTCACACCCGAAAGTGAAGCATAATTTCACTTTGTCTAGCCCGGAGAAGGACATTCGAGATTTTTGGATTAAAGTCGGAAAGCAGTCTCGAGAAATTTCTAATTACTTTGGTGAGGCACTTGGTCAGCAATCGGTGAACAATTTCTGGGTTCCCGATGGTTATAAAGATAATCCTATTGACAAGCAGGGGCCGCGCGAGCGTTTGATAAAATCTCTTGATGAAATCATGGAGGAAAAATTCGATGAAAAGAACACGATTGAGGCAGTGGAAGGCAAGCTTTTCGGAACTGGGATTGAGTCCTACACAGTTGGTTCAAATCTCTTCTACAATAACTATGCCATCAGTCGCGATAAACTTTGGACGATTGATGCGGGGCACTGGCACCCGACAGAAGATGTTTCAGATAAATTTTCTTCTTACTTACCATTCGGCAAAGGCTTGATGCTCCATGTTTCCCGCCCGGTACGCTGGGACAGTGACCATGTGGTCATCTTTGATGAAGCACTTCTGCGTATTGCCCATTCACTCGTTCGTGACAATACACTGGAGAAGACAAATATTGGACTGGACTTCTTTGACGCGACCATCAACCGTGTCGCTTCTTGGGTCGTGGGCACTCGTGCAACTCGTAAAGCACTGCTACAGGCAATGCTGGAGCCAGTAGCAGTGCTAAAAGAAGCTGAACTGAATTATGACTTTACAAAACGACTGGTACTGACAGAAGAACTAAAAGCTTACCCGATGGGTGCGGTTTGGGATTACTTCTGTTTAACACAAGATAAACCAGTTGGTCTTGATTGGTACAAAGAAATTAAACATTATGAGAAAGTTGTACTTCTTAATCGTTGATTTTTATGGTATGCTTTAAGGAGAATTAGTTTTTTGTCAACGCCTTAAAGTATGTGATTTTAGAAATTAAAAAAGGAATATATTTTGAAAAACATACTTGAAGCACCTTTCATAAAGGAAATGTGTGAAACTGCTGAAAATCTTTATCGACACGGTTGGGATGAACGGAATGGAGGAAATATTTCCTATATTCTAGATGAAGCCGAAGTAGGGAAGTATCTGGATGTGAAGGATGTAAAGCGTGAGATTCCGATGATATTTAATGCGGAAAATCTTGCAGACAAGTATTTTATCGTCACAGGTACAGGACGCTATTTCAAAAATGTGATGGCCCATCCTTCTGAAAATATGGGAATCGTCCGTGTTCAAAAAAATGGTCAGAAACTTGACCTTCTCTGGGGACTAGAGAATGGCATTCTTCCAACCAGTGAATTACCTTCACATTTCATGACACACATTTCCCGTTTGTCTGTTGATCTCGAAAATAAAGTTGTCATTCACTGCCATGCGACGCATCTTCTGGCGATGTCCTTTACGCATTCTTTAGATGCGCGTGATTTCACCCGCAGACTTTGGCAAATGTGCACTGAATGTTTGGTCGTCTTTCCTGATGGTGTGGCTGTACTTCCTTGGATTGTCCCAGGCACTAATGAAATCGGAGAAGCAACTGCAGAATCCATGAAAGCACACCGTTTAGTCATTTGGCCTTTCCATGGTGTTTATGGGACAGGCAAAGATCTTGATGAAACTTACGGACTGATTGAAACTGCAGAAAAAGCTGCAGAAGTCTATACTTATGTTCAGGCTCAGGGAGGCGTCAAGCAGGCAATCACAGATCAGAATCTCAAAGATCTGGCAGCCGCATTTCATGTAATGCCTGTTCCAGGTTATTTGGACTAAAAAAAGCAGGTAACAGATGAAAAAGCAGTTATTTAATAAAAACTGGAAATTCTGGGAAGAAAAAGACAGTTTTGCTCTGGTCTGGAGTATTCCAGAAAATGCTCAAGACATTGATTTACCGCACGATGCGATGATTTATGAAAAGCCCTACGCAGAAAGTCCCAACGGCGGAAACACAGGATTTCGTGATGGGAAAAATTACTCATATGCAAAATATATTGACCTGACAGAAGCTGACAAAGACAAGAAGTTTATTCTGACATTTGAAGGCGTTTACTGCAATGCTTTTGTTTATGTAAACGGTATTCTAGCAGGGAATAACTATTATGGCTATACAGGTTTTTGTGTTCCACTCAATGATTACTTGAATTTTGGCAAGTCAAATGAAATCCGAGTTCAGGTGCGCAATGGTGCTATGAGTAACAGCCGCTGGTATTCGGGGTCGGGAATTTACAGGGATGTTTATCTTCTCAGCGGTTCAGCGCTTCATATCGCCGCAAAAGGATGCCTGATCAAGACGTTAAATCTTGAGAACAGGCAGGCCGAACTAGAAATTAAAGTTCCAGTCCAGAATGAATTTCCAGTCTCACAAGAATTTGAACTTTCGGTGAAGATTCGTAATCATGAAGGAGAAATTGTTGCCTCAGACCAGCGGCCATACTACCTTTTAGCAGGAGAATCCGCTGACTTGGTTACGAATTTAATCATTGATGAGGTAGATGCCTGGTCAGCTGAACACCCCTATCTGTACGAAGTAGAGACCTGCCTACTGATAAATGGGCTGGAGAGGGATGACTGGACAGGAACCATCGGAATTCGCACCCTAACTGTTGATAGTAAAAACGGCTTCAGAGTTAATGGAGAGACCGTGAAATTCCGCGGCGCATGTATTCATCATGACAGTGGACTTTTAGGTGCCGCAACTTACAGAGATGTACATCTTCGTCAAATTGAAATATTAAAAGCGGCAGGGTTTAATGCCCTTCGCATGTCTCACCATCCTGCAGCACCATCGCTTTTAGAAGCTTGCGATGAGCTCGGAATGTATGTCATGGATGAAGCTTTTGACATGTGGACACACTTCAAATCAGATTTTGATTATAGTCTAGTTTTCAAAGAAAACTGGCAGCGGGACATTAAAGCCATGATTGAGACAGATTATAATCATCCTTCAGTTGTCATGTATTCCATCGGCAATGAAATTCCGGAAATTGGAACGAAGCACGGAAGCCGACTGGCACGTCAAATGAATGAAAAAATCAAGTCTACTGACGACAGCCGACCGACTTTATCTGCCATAAACGGTGTCTTTGCTGCAGGAGATCATATCATGGAGATCATGGCTGAGCTGGCAGCAGAGGCAAATATGGAATTTTCTGGCAGTGTGAATGATTTTATGACCATGATGGCAACACAAATGCATCGTATTGTCAGTCACGAGAAAGTTTCTGGTATTATTGAACTTGCCGCAGCCGCCACAGATATTGCAGGCTACAACTACATGACACCAAGATATGAGAAAGATGCAGCGCGTTTCCCCAATCGTGTGATGGTCGGCTCAGAAACCTATCCGCCCCAGATTGCCCAAAACTGGAATATTGTCTGCAGAACACCAGCAGTAATCGGAGATTTTACTTGGACTGGATGGGACTATATTGGTGAAGCAGGAGTAGGAATTCCAGCATATAAAATGGGCAAAGGCGGCTTTGGCGCTCAATATCCTGCACAGCTGGCATATGTTGGAGATATTGATATCACTGGTTTTCGCCGCCCGGCCTCTTATTACCGGGAAATTGTGTTCGGTTTACGAAAAAATCCATATATCGCCGTTCAGAATCCGCATCACTTTGGTGAGCCGCTCATGAAGACACCATGGGTTATTTCTGACTGTGTTTCTTCTTGGACTTGGAAAGAGGTTAATGACAAGCATTGTGTTGTCGAAGTCTATGCACCAGGTGATGAGGTCGCTCTTTTTCTGAATGGTCAGCTGATTGAAAAAAAAGCAGTCGGCTCAGAGATCCCGTTTGTCACTTATTTTGAGTTGCCATTCCAGCCGGGTACTCTGAAGGCAGTCAATTATCAAAATGGTCAGCCTATCGGAGAAACTGAATTGACAACCGGCAATTTCGCTGCAGCCAAAATCAATGTGTCGGTCGACTACCAAGCCGAAGAATTGTTTTATATCGTTCTCTCGCTAGAAGATGGTCAGGGCATCGTGATAAATGATGCGGATCAAGAGATAGAAATTGCTGCACTAGAAGGTGCTAGTCTAATGGGTTTTGGTTCTGCAGATCCAAAACCGCTGACAAACTACACTGATGTAAAAGCAAAAACTTATAATGGACGCGCTCAATTAATTGTCAAAAAGGACAAAAAGTGCTCGAAACTCATACTTATAAGTAATGGAGAAAATTTTACATTTGAATTTTGAGCTTGTTAGGTATGGCTGTTCTTAACGGAGGTGTTTGATGCTGAATAAGATCGTTAAAGAATATTTGTATAATTATAATGCGAAAGAAATTGAACAGAAGAGGACTGGAAAACTCGTTTCAGATTATCCTTCAAATGCGATCACAGAAAATGGAAACTCCAAGATTTTTGTGAAGAAATTCTTCCTTGAGCAACGCAATGTTTTTATTTCTAAACACAACCGTTTTGCCGACTACCCAGAACACCAGCATGAATTTCTGGAGTTCAATTACATGTTAGACGGATCCTGCACACAAATCATCAACGGGGAAAGTTTTGGTCTCACCAAGGGAAATCTAATTCTTCTGGATAAACAGACGCAACATGAAATAAAAGCTTTATCAGAAAATGACATTCTAATAAATATTATCTTTCCAACTGAAAAATTGGACACAGGTTGGTTGTCAGAGCTTTCAACAAGGAACAATATGATTTTTAATTTCTTGCTGCAAGATCTCTCAAAAAATTCTAGTGGCGAGTTTCTTTTTTTCGAAGGTGAAAAGAATGAAAATGTTCAGCAGATTCTTGAACAAATGATAAATAATTACTTTACAAATAGTATTTTTTCAAATGAGATTCTACATTTCTTTATTCCGATTTTGATAATGGAGTTGATTGGCAACACGCCCTATCATTTCAGTAAGGAAACACCAAATCATAAAATTAATACACTTATGATCAAATGTCTAAAATTAATTGAAGAAGAATCAAAAACCCTGACTTTGACTGAGCTTGCAGATAGGCTTTACTACAATAAAACTTATCTTTCCAATCTTATGAAGAAAAAAACTGGTTATACATTCACTTCATTAATTAATAAAGAAAAAATGAAAAAAGCTTTATTTCTGCTTGAGTCAACCATGTTTTCAATTCAGGAAGTTGCTCAGGAAACTGGTATTTCTAATATCAATTATTTTTATAAAATTTTTGAAGAACAGTACAAGATGACACCAGGAGAATTTCGTAAAAAGCTGAACAAATCATAATAGATCTGTAATTAGAGACCCTTGCTGCACAAGTAGCTTGAGTCTCTTTTTCTCAGCAATGTATGAATGAGCTAAAAGTCCCTAATCATTTTTTGTTAGCGATGTCTACTAACTTCCTCAATAAAATAGACAGATCGGTTCATATTGTTTAGTTCAGAAAGAGAATTTGCTATACTTAAGCTATGAAATTTAATATCAAGACATTTTTAAAAACCTACCTGACAGAATTTCGAAAAAACTGGTATCGCTACCTCTATTTATTTGTCGGGATGAACTTCCTCTTGCTGTTGGTCGTGATTCCGCTGTTCAATTGGCTGGCAGCTCTCGTTATGCGTATCAGCGGCATTCCTTATCTCTCATACAGTAACCTTGGAAACCTGTTCAGTAAGCACCTCCTTGGAGTGTTGGGACTTTTCATCCTGCTGATTTTACTCTTGGCCACCGTTTTTGTCCAATTTGCCATCCAATTTCACGGCGTGCGCTATATCCAACAGGGCAGAGGTCGATTTCGTATTGTGGTCGGAGACAGCCTGCGTTCTCTGCGCAAAGTCAGTCTGCCTGCTTTCGGATTTTTCCTATTTTACTTCCTGCTGATTCTACCCTTCGGTCGCATCGTGTTCAGCACACCACTTTTGTCCAAAATCAAAATCCCTGTCTTTACCTTTGGCTTCTTCACTTCGAGCTGGCAGAACATGCTGATTCTAGGTACCTTTTACCTCATCATTTTCTTGTTAGGATCGAAGCTCATTTTCGTTTTGCCAAGCATGATATTAAAAGAAAATACACTGAAAAAAGCAGTGCAGGAGAGTTTAGGCTTGACTTCACTGAAGCGCTTTATTTATTTCATCCTGTATTTTGCTATCATTGGAGCTGGCGCAACTGCCCTGAGTTTTGGGGTTAAATACCTGCTCTATTTGCTCCAGATCGTATTAGACGAAACGCCGGTAGAATTTGTCAGTGCGCTGTTGCTGCTGACCCTTGGAAATCTCTGGGGCATGCTGATTTCGGCTCTGGCTGGTATGCTGCTTTTCAGTTTTCTGATTGAAGAGCTAGGCTTTCCGCTTGAAACAGTAGAGGCCCAGAAGAAAAAAACGAGCATCGCTAGAATTTATCGGATCTTCAGCGCTGCTTTTACCTTACTTTTCTTTCTAACTTATGTCGCATCAAACTGGAGCTATCTGTCTGGCGCGATGGATGTCGTTCCTTTGCGCATCTCTCATCGCGGCGTAGATAATGGAAACGGTGTCCAGAATAGCATTGCAGCGCTGGAGCTTACAGCAAAAAATGAGCCGGACTATGTCGAAATGGATATCCAGGAGACTGCAGATCAACAATTCGTTGTGATGCATGATGCAGATCTAAAAGCACTGACTGGTGCGGCTGGAAGCTGTCAAGAGAAGACGCTAGATGAGCTGCTGCAGCTCAAAGTCACAGAAAACGGTAAAAGCGCGCCTGTTGCTAGCTTCGATGATTATTATGCTGCCGCTGAAAAGCTAGGTCAAGAGCTTTTGATCGAGATAAAAACCAGTCCCAAGGATTCGTCGGACATGCTCAAAAACTTTGTGAAAAAGTATGGAGCAAGGATTCTCAAGAACAATGATATGGTTCACTCACTTGATTACCGCGTCATTACAGGCTTGAAGAAGCTCTCACCAAAAATTCCAGTCAGCTTTATTTTGCCGATCAACTTCGCATTCCCGCAGACTGATGCCAATGCCTACACTCAGGAGGCTACGACGCTCGACTATGACTTCGTCAGCCAGGCTCATGATGACAAGCAGAAAGTTTTCGCCTGGACGGTCAATGACAGGAAAATCATGGAACGGCAGATATTTAACGGCGTTGATGGAATTATTACCGATCGCCTGAGCGATTTGAAGGCAGCGATTGCTGAAAGTGAAGGTAATATCAATTATGCTGATCGTCTTTTGGTTCAGTTTTCACTGGAGCCTAGTCCTGGAGATAATGCAGTGAATTAATAATTTTCTAGACAATTAAAGCAAAATGGATAAAAACTCCCAGAAATGGGGGTTTTCTAATTGACATATGGCAAAATTATGAGTATACTCTTTATTGTACCGACGGTCGGTAAATAAAAATGGTGGAATTCACTTGGCGAAGAGAAAAACACACGACGAGCGTAAAAACGAGATTCTAGATGAAGCAGAAAAAATCTTCGGCAGAAAAGGTTATGAAAAGGCTACTGTCAATGACATCCTTGATGCAGTCGGTATCGGCAAAGGAACATTTTACTATTATTTTGATTCCAAAGAAGAAGTGAGAGAAGCAGTCATCATGCGCTTTGTGGAAAGGTTTAGAGTTGCTGCACAGGAAGTGGCAGATGCGACGAACCTTGATGCCCACGAAAAAATGAAGATTATCTCTATTGGTCTGAGCCAAAAAGTGGATCCTGACGCCTGGATTTTCGATGAACTGCATAAAGTTGAAATCAGCAGCATGCACCAAAGAAGCATCATTGAGATGATCATTGTCTTGTCGCCGATTATGGCGAATGTTGTAAGGCAGGGCATTGCGGAAGGCATCTATCATACGCCTTATCCAGATGAAACCGTTGATCTCATTTTAGTCGCAAATCAGTTTTTGTTTGACATCAACGTCTTCAGGGACGGATTTGAAGAGATGGAGAAGACGGCTAAGGCTTTTGCCTACTCGTTGGATCTCTTGTTAGGGGCAAAGTCTGGTAGCTTTGATTACCTTTTGGAAAACCTGAGCGATGTCAACAAACTATTTAGAGAGGGTAAAGAAAATGGAAAAGAAGTTATTGAATAAAAATTTTATCATTCTAGTTATCGGTCAGATTGTGTCTGTGCTTGGATCTGCGGTGCTGAGATTTGCTATTGACTTGCATGTTCTGGATGTGTCCGGTCGAGCAGATGTCTTTGCCACGGTGCTGGCGCTTTCACTCATTCCTTATGTGATTTTTGCCCCCCTTGGCGGTGTCATCGCTGATCGTTTCAACCGACGTAATCTTATGGTAGTGCTTGACTTTTTGAACGGTGCTGTGGTGGCTGTATTGATTCTGCTTTTTTTGATGAACCAGGCTTCGTTAGTTGCGATTACGATTGTTCTGATCTTTCTATCGCTGATTTCAGCCGTATATCAGCCAACGGTTCAAGCAAGTGTCCCAACACTAGTCAATGAAGAATCTCTGGCAAGTGCAAATGGTCTGGTCAGCGCGCTGAACTCTCTGTCAAACCTTTGTGCACCTGTCCTCGGAGGGGTTCTGTATGGGCTTTTGGGAATTGATGTCTTGCTCACGATCAGCAGTATTGTCTTTATTCTAGCTGCAGTGATGGAAATCTTTATTAAGATGCCTTTTATCAAACCAGAAGGTTCAGGCAGCCTCTTACAAATTGTCAAGGCTGATTTGAAACAGGGCTTCAGTTATATGGTTCATGAGAATTCGCTGATTCTTAAAACTTGTGTTCTGGCTACCTTTTTGAATCTTATTCTGAGCGCTTTTTTGATCGTCGGAACACCTTATATTCTGCGTATGGTCATGCACAGCAATAATGGTATGTATTCGTTTGGTATGATGCTGGCAGAAGTCGGCACCATCCTCGGCGCATTGGCTGCAGGCAAGTTTACTCAGAAAATGACGATCAAAGGACTTTACAAATGGCTTTTCATGATAGCTGGAGCCTTGCTGCCTATGGCTTTATCGGTTACCAGCGGTGTTCTGCATCTGGGATATCTTCCGTCTTTTGTCCTCTATTTTGTCTTTGCAGTCTTCATCATGAGTGTGGCGACCATTATCACCATCTTCGTCATCACAAAGATTCAAACCGAGACACCCAACGAACTGCTGGGAAAAATCATGTCTATTGTTCTTGCCGCCGCTAGCTGTGCCCTCCCGTTAGGACAGATGTTCTACGGCGTTTTGCTGGAGAAATTCAAGAGCAGTATTTTTCTTCCGATTCTTCTTGTGGCCGCGCTGACTGCAATCTTAGCCTTGTTTGGAAAAGCAGTACTTGCAGACGCAGATAGAAAGCAACTGAGACAGCCAAGTGAGTTGGCTTCTGAGAAATCAATCAAGTAAAGGGATACGACGTGTCATTTATCTTTTTACGATTGCTTTAATCACAGAAAATGTTATAATAAAAAAAGGTTCTGCGAGTCTAGCAGAAGCATTGACCGCTTTTGATATTAACTGAATTCGGCGCGCCTGAAGTTAGGAAATTAGATGAATCTAGAACCTGACTGAAGACAGGAACTAGATTCCCTAAGCAGGCTCTAAGTGCTTTTAGCACTTAGAGTTCGCTTTCACCCACGGGGGTATATTTCTACGTTTCTTAACAGGCGCGCCTCATATCTTAAGAAATGAATTCGGCGCGCCAAAAACTAGGAAATTAGATAAAACTTCCGAAAAGGCTGAAGCCTTTCCTCCAGTTTTTCTAAATTTCTACGTTTTTATGCGGGCGCGCCTCATATCTTAGGCTAAGGCCATACGGACAGCCGGGTCAACTGCCGAATTGGAAATTTATTTTCCCTATTGATGGTGAGTTTTTTGTTTAAGCTCACTGGGGCGTCCGGCCCCACCCAAGAAACCACTTGCGAGTGATCAATAAGAGTAGTAAAAGTAGTCACTACTATATAGACTCTGAGCCGATGTACAGTTGTTTGCTGTGTGTTTTTGCTGATATTGATGTGATGCTCTGGTGGGTTCCAGAGTTTTTTTCTGTTTATGTAAACCGCAAGTCTCAGCCAGCTGTATTTGCAGAAATTAACTGTTTATTATTATTTTATGTATCGAGGAGAGAGTATGACTGCTCAGATTGAATTTAAAAATGTGACGAAGAAGTTTCCAGATAGCGATGAGCCGGTGTTGAAGGACATTAGTTTTGAGTTGGAGCAGGGGAAATTCTATACGCTGCTGGGGGCTTCGGGCTCTGGTAAGTCGACGATTCTTAATATTCTGGCTGGGCTGCTTGATGCGACCACTGGCGACATTTTGCTTGATGGGAAGCGCATTAACGATCTGCCGACCAATAAGCGGGATATTCACACGATTTTTCAGTCTTATGCGCTGTTCCCGAATATGAATGTGTTCGACAATGTGGCTTTTGCATTAAAGATTAAAGGGCTGGCGAAAAATGAAATCTCCGAACGTGTCGCTGAGGCTTTGAAAATGGTACAGCTGGAAGGTTATGAGCGGCGGTCGATTAAGCGTTTGTCAGGCGGGCAGAAGCAGCGAGTTGCGATCGCTCGTGCGATTGTTGATCGTCCCAAAGTGCTTCTTTTGGATGAATCGCTCTCAGCCCTTGACATGAAGCTGCGAAAGAATATGCAGTACGAGCTGCGCGAGCTTCAGCAGTCATTGGGCATCACTTTTATTTTTGTGACGCATGACCAGGAGGAGGCGCTGGCCATGTCTGACTGGATTTTTATCATGAAAGACGGCGAGATTGTGCAGTCTGGGACGCCGACGGATATTTATGATGAGCCGATTAATCGTTTTGTGGCGGATTTTATTGGAGAGTCAAATATTTTGAGTGGGACGATGATTCAGGATTATCTGGTGGAGTTTAATGGTCAGCGCTTTGAGGCGGTCGACGGCGGGATGCGTCGAAATGAGCCGATTGAGGTGGTGATTCGGCCAGAGGATATTTGGTTTACACTGCCTGATGAAGGCAAGTTCAATGTCAAGGTAGATTCACAGCTTTTTCGCGGGGTGCATTATGAGATTTGTGCTTATGATGCATTCGGCAATGAGTGGATTATTCATTCGACCCATAAGGCGATCGTTGGGGAAATGGTCGGATTAGACTTTGATCCTGAAGCGATTCATATTATGCGTTTGAACGAAACTGAGGAGGATTTCGATGCCCGTATTGAAGAATTCGCTGATGAGGAAGAGCGTCCAGAAGGATTGGCGAAGGCTGTGGTTGAAGAAGAGGCTGTTGAAGCTGCTGCGGCCCAGGAAGCTGCGGCTGAAATGCTGCAAGAAGCCTTGAATGCTGAGGGCGACACGATTGAAGCGCTGCAGGAGATGGTCGAAGATCGTTCGGAAGCGGACAATGACGATGAAGCTGAGGCCGAGCGCTTGAGCGAACGCTCTTCCAAGGAGGAGGGAAATGACTAAAAAATCTTTTTACTCGATTCCTTACTTGTTCTGGATAGGCCTTTTCGTGATTATTCCGCTGGTCATGCTCTTTTATCAGAGCTTTTTCGGTGTGGATGGAATTTTCACGCTGGATAATTATAAGGCTTATTTCACCAGTCGCACTTATTTGCTGATGACTTGGAATTCCATTGTTTACGCACTGATTATTACTGTGGCGACACTGATCATCAGCTATCCGGTGGCTTATGTGCTGACCAAGATGAAAATGAAGCAGTTCTGGCTGATGCTGATTGTGCTGCCGACTTGGATTAATCTGCTACTGAAGGCCTATGCTTTTATCGGGATTTTCGGAAGATACGGCTCGGTCGATAATTTCCTGAGTTTCATTGGGCTGGGACGACCGCAGATGCTGTTTACAGATGCAAGTTTTATACTTGTAGCCGCTTACATTTCCATCCCTTTCATGATTCTGCCGATTTTTAATGCCTTGGACGAACTGGATGAAGATTTGGTCAATGCGGCTTCAGATCTTGGTGCCACGCGCATTCAGACATTCACCAAAATCATTCTGCCGCTGTCCATGAATGGCGTCAGAGCTGGTGTTCAGGCAGTCTTCATCCCTTCGCTAAGCTTGTTCATGCTGACGCGCCTTATTGGTGGTAACAAAGTCATTACACTGGGCACCGCTGTGGAAGAACATTTCCTGATCACACAAAATTGGGGAATGGGCTCAACCATCGCAATTGTTCTGATTGCTGCGATGTTCATTATCATGTATTTGACACGCGAAAAAACAGCAGGAGGTGAAGAATGAAAAAGAGACGTCCCATCGGAAAAATCTACCTCTTCATCGTCCTGGTCCTGCTTTATGCGCCGATTTTTTATCTGGTCTTCTACAGCTTCAATAAAGGCGGCGACATGAATGGCTTCACGGGTTTTACCTGGCAAAACTATCATGATTTGTTTGCAGATAAACGTCTGCTCCTTATTGTGGTGGATACATTCTTCCTGGCCTTTTTAAGCTCACTCATCGCAACAATTATCGGCACAATAGGCGCCATCTATCTGGCCGCGCAGAAGCGCAAATATCGCGAACGTCTATTGGGACTTAACAATGTCCTGATGGTTTCGCCTGACGTGGTCATAGGTGCCAGTTTCCTGATATTGTTCACCGCCATCGGCATGTCACTCGGTTTTGCCTCGGTCCTGCTCGCACATATCGCTTTTTCTATCCCAATCGTGGTGCTGATGGTCTGGCCGCTTTATCACGAGATGGACAAGTCGCTCTTGGACGCTGCCAGTGATTTGGGCGCAACTCAAATGCAGACGCTGACCTCCATTGTCCTCCCATACATCACGCCAGGGATTATTGCCGGCTTTTTCATGGCATTTACTTACTCGCTGGATGACTTTGCTGTGACCTTTTTTGTGACCGGCAACGACTTTACGACCCTGTCCGTGGAAATTTATTCACGCGCCAGAGCTGGGATTTCGCTCGAAATCAATGCGCTCTCCACAGTGGTCTTTTTGTTCTCCATCCTGCTGGTGGTCGGCTATTACTTTATCATGCGTGAACATGCGCCGGAAGACGGGAGGGAGCCATGAAAAAATTACTGACCTTCTTTATTGGAATCGTTGCAATCATTGCTATTTTAGGATTTACTGCAACAAGTATGAAAGCTTCTGAGGGAAGCAAAACTCAGAACAATTCTATTACCATCTTCAATTGGGGGGAATACATTGATCCCGATCTTGTCAGCAAATTTCAAAAAGAAACAGGCTACAAAGTTAATTACATGACATTCGACTCAAATGAGGCCATGTATGCCAAGGTAAAGCAGGGCGGAACTGCTTATGATATCGTCGTCCCTTCTGATTACATGATAGAAAAGATGTCCAAAGAAAATTTACTGGAAGAACTTGATCACTCCAAAATCACAGGGCTCAGCGATGATGACCCCAAGCTCCTGAACCCCGCCTTTGACCAGGGAAATAAGTATTCTGTGCCCTATTTCTGGGGGACTTTGGGAATCGTGTACAACGACGAGCTAGTAAAAACAGCGCCTAAGAACTGGAAAGACCTCTGGCAGCCCCAGTATAAAAATCAAATATTACTGACAGATTCTGTACGCGATGTGATGGGAATGGCCCTGTCAAAACAAGGTTATTCTGTGAATTCCACCAATGAAAAAGAGCTCAACAGCGCCTATCAAGAGCTGCTCAAGCTCACGCCGAACGTTAAAGCCATCTTAGGAGATGAGATCATGAATTATATGGTGACCAACGAGACGCCTCTGGCTGTTGTTTATTCTGGTCAAGGCTCAATGATGGTGGCAAAGAATAAGCATCTGCATTACGTTGTTCCTGAGCGAACCAATATTTGGTATGACAATCTGGCCATACCCAAAACTGCTAAAAATATCAAAGGTGCATACGCTTTCATCAATTTCATGCAAAAAGCTGAAAACGCTGCCCAGAACGCAGAGTGGGTCGGCTATTCCACGCCGAACAACAAAGCCAAAGCCTTGCTGCCGAAGGCAGTCCGTGATAATAAGTCATTTTATCCAGATGCTGCAACGCTTAAGAATGATGAGGCATACAAAGATTTGAATCCCTATTGGAATGGTTATTATAACGATCTGTACCTTGAATTTAAAATGAACAAGTAACAAGATGTGAGGCGCGCCCGATTTGAAGCGTAGAGATTTAGGAAATTGTGGTTCTGCCTTTAGGCAGGTTCACAATTTATCTAATCTCCCCCCTAGAGGAGGGAAAGCGACCCGTATTCGGCTGAAGCCGAAACGGTCTGCTTACTAGCTTCAGGGCGCACCGAACTCAGTTAAAAACAAGATGTGAGGCGCGCCAAAGTCAGTTAAAAAATCGAAGTAAAGTTGCTTCGATTTTTTGCATAATTCCTCATGTACAAATAATTTCAAATATGCAAAATTTTCAATATATTCTTGACAATGCTATTCTTTAATTATACAATTAACTTAATCAAATGAAAAATTCAAATATTAACGAAAGAGTTCTGCCAATTAATGAAACACAAGAGACAGTTATGGGGAACATTAGATGCTGAATGAATTTAAAATTTTACTTACTTATATCCCGAGGTGGAAAAAAGTGTTGTTCGTCTTCGGAGCTGCAGGAAATGCGATGATGGGGCTCGCCACAGCACTCATCGTACAAAGAGCGACAGAAATGGAAGGCAGCAGTGATATAAAGAAAATCATGATATTTGGGCTGGTGAGTGCACTTTTGTATTTTTATGTTGCTTTCATCATTTTATTAAACAATACCATTTCAAAATCGATTGTTTTTAGTGTGATGAAGGCAATGAAGACAAAGCTTTTGAAAAAATTCATTGTCAACCAGACAGAACTCATCAATTCGGAGAAGCTCTCCATCTTTGCTACTGATATGGACACTTTTCAATCTGCGTATCTTTTTCCGCTTTTAGGTATTCCGATGGTTATCGTCGGCTTTGCAAGCCCGCTGATTTACATACTGAGTCAGAATTTTCTTATCGGTTCCCTCTTTGTAATAGGATCTTTGACCCTCCCCTTACCGCAAATTTTTCTTAATAATAAGTTAAAAAAATTAGGCCAGAATTATTCAAATCGAGCAGCCGAAACGCTTAGCATTGAAGCAGATAGTATCAATGGAACTTTTGAATTGAGAAATAATGGCGTAGTTGAGCCAATGATGAAAGTCGCGGAAAAATCAATCACCAGCTCTGAGTTGGCTGGATACAAGGAGAATGCGTTTTTTACCGTCATTTTTTCAACTGGTTACGTGTTGAAAGTCTTTGCCGAAATTATTCCTTTTATGTTTGGCCTAGTGATCATCGGTCAGGGAGGAAGTTTGAAATTTTCCGTATTATTGGCCATGTTTATGGCAAGTCAAAGTTTAAAAGGCACCTTACAATCAACTTTAGATGCTTCTGCATGGATTCAGGGAAGTCGTTCAGTTGTGCAAAAGATCTATCGCTTACTTAGTCTAGAAGAACCAGCTGAAACAGAGCATTATGAGGAAAAAGAAAGTTTTCAGAAGCTGGTATTCCATCACATCTCAAAATCATTTGCTGACAAAACAATTTTTAAAGATTTCTCATTTGAAATTGATTCGGGAATGAAAGTATTGATTAAGGGCGAAAGCGGCAGAGGGAAAAGCACATTGCTAAAAATAATGACAAAGGAAATACCGCTTGACTCCGGCAGCATCTATCTAATATCTGGAGATAAGAAGTGGACCTCGGACATTTGTTATTACGGAGTTGTGAGCCAGGAACCTTTTATTTTCAATGGAAGTCTGCGTTTCAATCTCGCATTAGGACAGGACTTTAAAGAAGAAGAGCTCCTTGACGTTCTAGAAAAAGTAAATCTATCTGAATTAACTTTAAACCAAGTGATAAAAAATAATGGGCAAAACTTATCAGGCGGACAAAAAATTAGAATTGAACTCGCACGTGCACTCACACGTGCACTCATTAGAAAAAAGAAGATTTTGCTGGTCGACGAAGTTACAGCATCGCTTGATAAAACAAATTCTAAACTGATTCGTGATCTAATCTACAGTCTCCCTATCACGACGATAGAAGTGGCTCACCATATTGACGACGAAGGTCGTTACGATAAAATAATCACACTTTAATAATCTTTCTCAGGAACTTTTCTTGACAAATTCTCATCGTAATTGTATACTAAATTAAATCAAAGTTGAAAATTTAGACAATTCCAAGCGGAGGAAAAAGAATGAGGCTGTTTTTATTTGAACTTAAAAAATTCCTTACAAACAAAAAGAACCTCATTCTTTTTGTTGTCTTCTCAGTCCTCTTACTTGGCGGAAGACTGCAGCAGGAACTGCAGTCAAATGAGACGACGAATTATAAGCAAATAGAGGTGCAAATTGCCCAAAGCAACCTAAAGACCTTCACGGAAGTCCTAAAAAATGCAGACAGGTATAAACTCAGTCAGGAAGACAAACAAAAGTATCAAAACGACATCATTTTAAGGGAAAAAATGCTTGCTGCGCTCAAAAATGATGAGGTAAATAAATATTTTGACCTCGTCTACGAAGACGACAAAGCGAGATTAAAAGCATTAGAAGAGACGACACAGCCTCATCTTGCTTATACTGATCCTGAAATGACACACTCCTATTGGGTAGACGACAGAGAACCAATTAAGCAGGACATGCGATACATTGAAACGGTCAAATCACGCGGCTTAAAGTTTGAATATATGCCATCCGCTCAAGTCCACGCCTTCGGCAAACTTGTACAGCAGGGATTGACACAAATTTTCTATGGTCTTTGGCTGCTCGGCTTTGCAGTCATTTTGTCAGTCAACCTGGCCAGTTTATTTGAAAACAAAGAAGACAGAGTTTATCGTTCACTTGCGATCAAAAAATCTAATATTATCTGCACTAAAATGCTCTCGTCCATTGCCGTGACTTACATTTGGATCTGCCTACTTGCCCTTGCTTTTCTTGTCATTGTCGGCTTAATTAATGGCTTTGGTTCGCCCAATTATCCTGCTTACCTTATGAACATTCCCTCACGAGAGCTAGCGGAGACTGGAGCTGCTCAGTTGAATATTGCCAATATGACAATCAGCAATGGACAGGTCATTCTGACAGCATTGCTCTATACTCCAGTAGTCCTTCTTTTTCTTAGCTCATTAGGCATGTTCTTTTCTGTCCTGACGCGGAAAAGCATGATCGTCATTGCTGCCATTGCGGTTTTACTCCTGGGCTATCAAAATGTTGAAGGAAAGCTCTGGATTCAATCTTTCCGTAAGTTTATACCGATGAGCTATACAAATCCTATTGAACTGTTGAAAAATCCCGACGCTCTCTTCGGTAAATATTCTTTAATTGTCGGAGTTTTCTATCTTTTGAGCATGAGTTTCGTTTTAATCTTCATAACGAACATCCTGTTTAAAAAATATCGCATTAGAAAAATTTGAAGGCGGGAGGTTTTATGAAATATTTAAAATTTGAACTGAGAAAATTTATAGTTGATCGAAAAAATCTCGCCATGCTTGTAATTTTGTCCATTCTTATGATTGGCGGCGCCATCCAGTGGGATTTTCAAAGACAGACTGATAATAATTATATTGAGTCCCTTCAAGTACAATCAAAACAAAAGACCATGGAAAATAGCGAAGCCTTATATTTTGCGGATGAAAACAATTTATCTCAAGAAGAAAGACAAAAACTTCTGGCCGAAAATGACATAGAAAATAAGAAAAACCAGGCGCTAGACGCTAGGGATTTCAATAAATATTATGATTTAGTCTATGAACAGGACAAACAACGCCTAGGCGACCCAAAAAAAGAGAATAAAAGTGACATCTTCGAGCCGAATACAGCAGCAGATCCGAAAGATGAGATGACATACATCGAGCTTGTCAAAAGCAGAGGTCTAGATTTTGAACTTCAGGCAGAAAACCAGCGCCACGCTTTCGGTGAACTCGTCACATCTTTCAGTAAAATATTCAGCAGTTTATGGCTGATCGGCTTTGCGATTATCCTCTCCGTCAGTCTTGCAGCCATCTTTGAAAATAAAGAAGAACGCGTTTATCATTCTCTGCAAGTCACATCAGCTCGACTCATCTGGACAAAACTGTTTTCTTCAATTTCGACAGCTTTTATCTGGTTATTGTCGCTTTCAGGAATCTTCCTGATCATTTTTGGCGTTAAAAACGGCTTCGGCTCGCCCAATTATCCTGCCTATCTGGTAAATCCTCCTTCAATGAGTTCACTCCTAAATCCGCTGGCCGACCACCGCAGAACAGTTGCCAACCTAGCAATCAGTAGCGGCAGCGTCATTCTCATCACACTTCTTTATGCACTGATCATTTTCTTCTTCATCGCAGCGCTGGGAATGTTTCTGTCCATGCTGACAAAAAGCAGTCTGGTCGTCATTACAATCATTGCGATTTTTATTCAGGGCTTTGATTACATCAAAGAACAGCCTTGGCTTCAAGACCTGCGAAAATTCATTCCAATGAGTTATCTGGATCCAGTCAACCTTTTGAAAAATCCGAGTGATCTATTTGGAAAAAACTCGCTGACCATCGGTGCAGTCTATTTACTTGTTTTGGGGCTTCTGTTCCTTATTTCATCACAAATTATGTACAAGAATTACCGCATCAGGAGGATCTGACGAATGCCATTAACTATAAAAAATCTTAAATTTTTGAATAATGAAGCACCGATTGACTTCGAGATCAAAGAAAACGGCCTTTACGGCCTCATCGGAAAAAATGGAATCGGTAAGAGCACCTTGTATTCAGTAATTTCTGGAGAAATTGCGATCAAGCAAGGTCAGGTTATTACTGGACAAGTTGTATATTTTCCCAGTGTCGAAAATTTCGACGAAAACCTCAATGGCTGGAATTATTTACGGCTACTGGACGATCATCATTTCGAATATGCCAAAAAACTTGCTGAAAACATAGGCGCAGATTCATATTTGTCCAAAAAAATCGGGAAATACTCATTTGGTATGAAACAATTGTTTGCAGCCATCTTGAGCTTTTCTACCCCGTCAGAAATACTTCTGATTGACGAATTATTTAATGGACTAGATGTCTTAGTTAAATCAAAAGTTATCTACGAGCTAAGAAAGATTTCTCATGAAAAAATAATTCTTTACACCAGCCACAACCTCAAAGAAATCGAACAATGCTGTGACCAAAGCTTCATTTTAACCACACGCGGTATAGAAGAAGTAAGCGATTTTGAAGCAGCCGCACAGGAAATCGGATTTGGTCTCATTCCGATGATTGAGTAAAAAAACTACTTTCGGATAAGTAGTCAGACTGATGATAAAGTCCGTTCTGTTCCGAAAATTCACACAAAAAGGCGTGCAGGCCGCAAGCAAAGCTTCGCTTTCATTGCTAAAATGGGAGCCTGGAGTCTCCCATTTTGCCAAATTGCATAGCCTTTTTGTGTAAATTTTCGGAACTTCACTTGGGATGAATATTGCATCTTTCCATCAAAAGAAAAACATCTTTGGTTGTTTGTCTTCAGTCTGACTACTAATTATATTAGAAGTTCAAACTGAAGGGCAGATCAAGCTTCATGCTGCTCCGTCTTTGCTTTCTTTTTCTTTTTCTGTTCTTTAAATTCTTTATTCACATCAATCGGCGGCTTAGTTTTCTGCTGATTGATTTCTTTTTGCAGTTGTTCGATTTGCTTCAGAAAGTCATTATTCTGTTGTGGGGATTGGGCTTGGATACTCATGAATTCTCCTCCTGTATGATTTTAATTGTATTTTAACAAATAATGTGTGTTGACACAAGGTCAAGAGCAGGAGTTTTTGTTGAAAACAGCTATCGATTTTGATAAAATATTCTAGTATTAATATAAAATAAGTTTCACGATTTCAATTGAGTTTAGGACGTCTGAAGCTAGTAAGCAGACTCTTAGCGCTTTAGCGCTTAGAGGTCGCTTTCCCCTCCGCTGAGGGGGAGATTAGATGATTCTAGAACCTGTCTAAAGGCAGAACCTAAAATCCCTAAGCAGACTCTTAGTGCTTTAGCACTTAGAAGTCGCTTTCACCCTTTTGAGGTAAATCTCTACACAGGGCTGAAGCCCTAGCAATTTCTAGAAGCTAAAGCTTCTGAAATTGTCTGCACCCTACGGGTGCTGCTGTCCATTCTCGCTATGGCGCTAAAGCGCCAAGTTGAATGGCACGCTTCATAGCGGGCGTCCTTCACATCTTATTTAATTGAGTTCAGAACGCCTGGGACTAGGAAATTAGATAAAATTTCCGAAAAAGCTAAAGCTTTTCCTCCAGTTTTCCTAAATTTCTACGTCCCATAGCGGGCGTCCTTCACATCTTATTTAATTGAGTTCGGCGCGCCTGAAGCTAGGAAATTAGATGAATCTAGAACCTGCCCAAGGGCAGAACCTAGATTCCCTAAATTTCTACGCTTCAAAACGGGCGCACCTCACATCTTATTTAATTGAGTTCGGCGCGCCTGAAGCTAGGAAATTAGATGAATCTAGAACCTGCCTAAGGGCAGAACCTAGATTCCCTAAATTTCTACGCTTCAAAACGGGCGCACCTCACATCTTATAGAAAGGAGCTGTTTTGAAAAAACAACTCAATTGGTTCACAGTCGCCTTCATCGCTTTCAACATGGTTTGGGGTTTAGGCAATGTCGTGAACAACTACGCTCAACAAGGGATATCTGTTGTCACCTCTTGGATTATTATACTCGTTGTCTACTTTATTCCTTATGCACTTATTGTCGGGCAACTCGGGTCTACTTTCAAAGATTCCGCCGGTGGTGTTTCCTCTTGGGTGGAGAAAACTTCGACCAAACGTCTGGCCTACTTTGCTGCCTGGACTTACTGGGTCGTGCATATTCCTTACCTGGCACAGAAACCGCAGTCTGTTCTGATTGCCTTCGGCTGGGTGGCGCAAGGAAATGGTAAAATGCTTGCCGACATGTCAGTGACGCTCATTGCGCTAATCTCACTTGCCATTTTCCTAGTTTTCCTTTGGCTTTCAACCAAAGGTCTGTCCGTCCTCAAAGTCATCGGCGGACTTGCAGGTACTGCCATGTTCATCATGTCCATGCTCTTCATTGTTCTGGCCGTCTTCACACCAGCGATTGCCGGCAATTTCCACCTCGCCACACCTGACATGGGCAACATCAAGACCTATATTCCCAAGTTTGATTTTGGTTACCTGACCACTATTTCCATGCTGGTCTTCGCGGTCGGCGGCGCAGAGAAGATTTCACCCTACATCAACCAGATGAAATCGCCGTCCAAAAACTTCCCGAAAGCCATGATTCTTTTGGCCACAATGGTCGCAGTTTCCGCAGTTTTGGGCTCGGTTGCGATGGGCATGCTCTTCTCATCCTCGAATATTCCAGAAGACCTGATGGCAAACGGTGCTTATGCTGCCTTCCAGCTTCTAGGCGGGTATTTCCATGTCGGCAATTTCTTCATGATCGTTTATGCTGTTGTTAATGGCGTCGGACAAATGGCTGCGCTGGCTTTCTCTATTGATGCCCCGCTGCGTATTCTCTTGGCAGATGCAGATCCAGAGTTTGTCCCAGCTTGGCTGCGAAAGAAGACATCGAAAGGAACGCTGAAGAATGGCTATCTTTTGACAGGCATCCTGGTGTCAATTATTATTTTACTGCCTGTACTTGGACTCGGCAACATCAACGAACTCGTCAAATGGTTAACTAACCTCAACTCTGTGGTGATGCCGATGCGTTATATGTGGGTCTTCTTTGCCTTTATCATGCTGACAAAAGCCATCAAGAACTTCCAGTCAGACTACAAATTTGTTAAAAATCCGAAAATTGCCATGGTCTTTGGTGTCTGGTGCTTTGCCTTTACACTCTTTGCCTGCGTGCTGGGTATGGTTCCAAAAATGGATTATGCGGTCAACCCAAGTAACTGGTGGTTCCAGCTGATTTCAAATATTGTCACGCCGATTGTACTGGTTGGTCTGGGACTTATTCTTCCTGCAATTGCACGGCGGAATAAAGCAAAAGAACTCTTGGATTAATTATCTGAGATGAACCTGAAAACTCGAGCTTAATTCCTTGAGTTTTTTTTATCTTAATTTCTAGAAGATTACTTATACTGTTGAAATACTTTTTTAAGACGAAGTATGAAAGTCAATGCGCACGAAAGTTTTATATCTTGAACAGATATTGTAGTATTGTCCTAAAAATTTAATTTTTTTGAGACATTACTCTTCAAAATACGTATTATTTATTAAGGGGGGAGAAGATTAATCAAATATTTGGAGTTATTCTTTTCATTGAATAAATAACAACTCCAAAATGGTAAACAGTCGACGCTTTACCTTTGAAGTCAAAGCTTTTATAGACTTTTTTCAAGAAGCCGACCACTGGCTCAAACCTATGGTAAGCGTGTGGAAATTACAAAAATGACTTGATAACATCGCCGCGCGCAAAGCTTTGTTATTGACTGCTTTCTCAGATGTATTATTCGTTGCGCACCGAATGAAAAATTTGAGACAATTATCAGTAGATATACAGAAAGAGGAATACATGTCTAAAAAATTCAAGAAGACAGCTTCAATTGCTTTGCTGACACTTTCACTCATAGGAGCAGGAGGAACAACTGCAAGCGCCCTGACATATAATGTAGCTGGTGGGACTTTCAATTTTGGGGTAAATAACATTGGATATGTTTTTTACCAGCAATATGCAAATTATAACCGTTCAGGTTGGCACTCTGCTACTGCTATGATGAATAATCATTATGCAAAGACAAGAACTTACAATGGAAATGCTGGTGCACATACAAGCTGGTTCACTTCCTACTCAACACATAACTCCTATTACAGTGTAGGTTAATCATGAAAAAAATAGTTAACTTCATTCTTTTAAATATACTATTTGCTTTCGGTTTTACAATGGTTTTTTCTAGGTTGGCAGAGATGGAAGCGCTGCAGATAAATAATATGTTAAGGCGAAACACTTATACCATTGATTTTGTCCAGATTGCTAAGAAAAATCAGAAGGCGGCGTTTGATACAGTTCTTCAGACAGCACGAGAAGACAAATTGAATGTTTACCGTTACAGCTATGACATGGCTGGCAGCGATCACATTACGCTTTATCTTGATCTGAATAGCCGCAAAAATGAGATAATGAGAGGGCTTCATACGACGGCGGTACATCGACAGCCAGACCCAAAATCATTCATCTCAGGAACAAACGCATACACCCTAAAAGCGATTGAAAAAGTTTTTTCTGAAGTTGGCTATGTGACCAATCTTATGGTCCAAGGGAGAGCGTCTGCAGTTCAAAAACTGCAGACAGCACTTTCCCCCTACTACTCGCAAGCTTTACAGCCGATGGGTTTAGCTGAAGATAATCTCATGCTTTTGCTGGTTCAGGTTTTAGTCACTGCTTTAGTATTTTCTCTGGTCGTAAGTCTTTTTCTTGTAGATTTTTATCAGAGTTACCGTGATTTAAATGTTAAATTGCTTCAGGGTTTAACTAAGTTGAGCATTCTCTTGCAAATATTAAAGGATAATTATCTGCTTTCTATTTTGGGAGTGGGTGTTATCATGATTCCTCTTGTTATTGTTTTTCCGAATTTGTCTATTGCTTTTATTTTGACCTACTTACTTATGATTTTCGGAATGCTTATCAGCTTTGCTGTGACTTTGATTGTTCTAAGAAATTATAAGATTTCTCCTGAAATACTGAACGGTCGAAATCCGCAAAAAAGTGTGAGTCGTGTAAACCGCTTGTTGTCAGTGCTTGCCAGCATTGTGATTGCGCTTTCTGTTTTATTTTTCGGAAATACGGTGACACATTTAGCCGGTCAAGTGTTAGGTAAGGCACAAGTGAACAAAGTGCTTTCTTCTTATTCTGCTTCAGATTTGATCCACATAAATTTGGAAACCCAATCAGATCCAGTTAGGCAAGTTCAGCAAGATCTAAAGCAGACAACTTGGCTGAAAAGTCAGCTTCAAAACCAAGCACTATTATATCTGAATAACTACACGGCCGGTAAGAATACCTTTGGTCAGGAAAAAATAATTTCGAGTGCTTATCTCAAACATTTTCTTATCTATGACAGTGACGGAAAAAGAGTAGAAGTCAGTGATAATGAAAAATCTTTAATTGAACTTGTTCCAATCGGACTGAAGAACAGGGCAAAAGAAATAAAAACTCAGGTGTCGCAAAATCATCAGTCCATTAATTTCGGTGCCTATGAGGATGCGACAAAGCAGAAAGTTTCAACACCTGTGGATGTAAAAATTATTTTTATTCGTCCAAGTCGTTCACCGTTTGATTTATCAATTTCTAATGATAAAACGATTTATCGCGTGCTCACTCGCTCCAATATCTCACAATATTCAATCTATGCGGATCTTTTCATTGGTTCAACTGGCGATGGCGGACTTTATTTAAAGAAGGCAAATCCTGCGGGAGATGGCTTCAGAAACGATCCTGACAAAATATTGGGACTGTCTTTAGGAAAAAGTGCAGATCAAGTTTATAGCTCTCAAATTAATTTCCTTGTGCGAAGCCTATCACCTTTTGTTTTGGCCTTTACTGTTTCGCTTACTATCTATTTGTTCAGCCTATTTTTTGGTTATCAACAGTATAAAAAACTAGGTCATCTGGAGATAAGGATTAAAACACTGCTGGGTGCTCGAAAGAGAAATTTATTTCTGCCATATTTGGTTTATTATTTTGCGTTTGCATTTGTTCTAGCAGGAATCGGACTCATTCTTTCAAATGATTACGTTTTCTTGCTGGCTGGATTACTTTTTATCATTGTATTTTTGCTATATATTTGGAGCAATAAAAGGGAGAGAATAGCGTGACGATTGAACTTACAAACATCTCAAAAGCTTTTGAACGAGAAGTTCTCAAAAACTTTACACTAAAAATTCCTGAAGGGGAATTTCTGGGAATTAAAGGTGAAAGCGGATCCGGAAAGACAACTCTTCTAAATATCATTGGAGCCATTGAAGAAGTTGACTCAGGACGGGTACGCTTGGATAATTTAGATTACACACAACTCAGTGCCAAGGAGCAAATAAAGTTATACAGAAAACAAATCTCTTTTGTTTTTCAAAATTTCGGACTGCTAGAGAATGAATCCATCCGAAAGAATCTTTCACTTGTCCTCAAAATTAAGAAAGTACCAAAAAAAACATGGGAAGACAAAATACAGGAGGTTTTAGATCAGGTAAACTTAGGATATTTGAATCTTGAAATAAAACCTCACGCTTTATCAGGGGGTGAGCAGCAACGTGTGGCGCTAGCACGGACAATTTTGAGCAACAACCCTATTATTTTGGCAGATGAACCGACAGGTTCTCTGGATGATCAGAATGGTGATTTAGTCATGAATATTCTTAAACAGATGAATGAGTCGGGAAAGACAATTGTGGTTGTGACACATACGGATAGGTTTGATTCTATATTTAAAAAAATTGTGCATCTTGAAAAAAACACTGATGGTACACTCACTGAGAGCAAAGATCGAAAATCCCCAGTTGCTCCCTCAGGGGATTGATCTCATAAATACTGAAGTGGCACTAAATCACAAAGACTTGATTGATACTTTCGTGAGAACATACTTCAAAACGGGCGCACCTCACTTCTTGTTTAACTGAGTTCGGTGAGCCTGAAGCTATGAAATTAGATAAAACTTCCGAAAGGCTAAAGCCTTTTCTCCAGTTTTCCTAAATTTCTACGCTTCAAAACGGGCGCACCTCACATCTTGTGCTATAATTTTCCTATGCTAAGAATGACACAAATAAAAATCTCTATCAATGATCCTATCAGCAAAGTCAAGGAGCGTGTTTTGAAAAAGCTCCGTCTGACAGAGAAAGATTTACTGGATTTTAGAATATACAAAGAGTCTATCGACGCACGTCACGAGGGTCGGATTGATTTTATCTATACGGTTGATATTGCGCTCCAAAATGAAGGCAGGTTTTTGGACAAATTTCCGAAGCTGTTGAAGCCAACGCCAGAATTGACTTACAAGAAGCCTCAGATTGGTGACAAGCCCATGTTACATCGTCCTGTTGTGATTGGCTTTGGTCCTGCCGGCATGTATGCGGCTTTGCTGCTGGCGCAGATGGGCTATAAGCCGATTGTGCTGGAGCGCGGTCAAGCAGTAGATGAGCGCGTGAAAGCGATTGACAAGTTCTGGATTGAAGGAAAGCTTAATCCTCAGTCGAATGTCCAATTCGGTGAGGGAGGAGCGGGCACATTCTCGGACGGCAAGCTGACTTCTAGGGTGCGTGACTTGCGAAGTCGAAAGGTGCTGCAGGAGTTCGTCAAGGCTGGGGCGCCGGAAGACATTCTCTACAAGGCCCATCCGCATGTGGGGACGGATTTGCTGCGAGATATCGTCAAAAATATTCGCAAAGAAATTATTGCGCTGGGCGGCGAGGTCCGTTTTGAAGCTCGGGTTGAGGAGTTCTTGATTGAAAAGGGTGAGCTGCAGGCGCTTAAACTGACTTCGGGAGAAGTGGTCGAGACCAATCATGCGGTGCTTGCCATCGGGCACAGTGCACGGGATACCTTTGCACAACTTCATGCCGAGGGCGTTAGCATGTCTGCGAAGCCATTCGCCGTAGGCGTCCGTATCGAACATCCCCAAAAGCTCATCGATAAAGCCCAGTACAAGGAATTTGCCGGTAATCCGAAGCTGGGTGCGGCAGAGTATCACCTGACTTTCAAGGCCAGCAATGGACGTGGTGTCTATACTTTCTGTATGTGCCCCGGCGGACTTGTTGTTCCTGCAGCTTCGGAGGCGGGCGCTTTGGTGACCAATGGCATGAGTGAACATGCGCGTAATCAGGAGAATGCAAATTCCGGTCTATTAGTTCAAGTCTTCCCAGAAGACTTCGCAAGCGATTCCCCGCTAGCTGGTGTTGAATTTCAACGAGAATTGGAGCACAAAGCCTATGCGCTAGGAGGCTCAACCTATCAAGCGCCTGCCCAGCTTGTCGGCGACTTCCTGGGAGAACGGGCTTCCACTGAGCTTGGCGAGGTCAAGCCTAGTTATTCGCTCGGTGTGAAGATGTGCGACCTGCACGAACTTTTTCCTTACTGGATTTCAAAACCTCTGGAGGAAGCCATCGTCGGTATGGGGCACAAACTTCACGGTTTTGACTTACCAGATGCAGTGATGACAGCAGTTGAATCGCGTTCCTCATCACCGGTTCGTATCAATCGAGACAAGGAAAACTTTCAATCGCTTTCAACTCGTGGGATTTATCCATCAGGAGAAGGCGCAGGCTTTGCAGGCGGCATCGTATCTGCAGCCATTGACGGTTTGAAATGCGCAGAAAGTCTGATTTCAGAATATGCTCGACCTGAATAGTATAATGAAAAAACCCAGAACTGAATCTGGATTTTTTCATTTAATCTAAAGCTTTTCTCCGAATAAACATCGCATCCCCAAAGGAGAAGAAGCGATAACGCTCATCAATCGCGTGCTGGTAGGCTTTCATGACGAAGTCTCTGCCTGCAAAACTTGCGACCAGCATAACGAGTGAGGTTCCTGGCAGATGGAAATTCGTATTGAAGGCATCCACAACTTTCCAGTCATAGCCTGGCATGATGAAGATATCTGTCCAGCCGCTGTCTGCCTGAATATCATCGTTAAACTTGGTCCCGATGGTTTCAAGTGTGCGGATTGATGTGGTCCCGCTGGCAATAATTCTGTTTCCTGAAGCTCTGACTTCGCGTAGTGTGGCTGCGGCTTCCTCGCTCAGCCTGTAGAACTCACTATGCAGTCGCTCATCATCAATATTTTCCTCTGTCAGAGGTTTGAAAGTGCCGAGACCCACGTGCAGCGTCAGCTCCACAATATGAACCCCCTTTGCCTTGATGGCCTCAAGAAGTTCAGGCGTATAATGCAGACCAGCAGTTGGTGCAGCCGCGGAGCCTTCCTCCTTAGCAAAAACAGTCTGATAACGCTCCTGATCTTCCAGCTGCTCGTGAATATAAGGCGGCAGCGGCATTTCTCCCAGGCTTTCTAGTACTTGCAGGAAGATGCCTTCATAGCTGAACTTTACCCAGCGAATCCCATCAGCCTTTTCAGCCACAATTTCTGCCATCAGTCGACCATCGCCGAAGCTGATTTTTTCACCAACCTTCATTTTTCGCGCGGGTTTAGTCAAACATTCCCAAACATTGTCGCCCTTATCCTTTAGAAGAAGCAGCTCAACATGACCATGCGTTTCAGGACGTTCTCCATGCAGACGAGCTGGAAGGACGCGAGTATTGTTTAAAACCAGCGCATCCCCTGCTTCAAATTCATCGAGAATGTCATAAAAGTGCTTATCCTGCATCTCCCCATCTGCAGGATCAATTACTAAAAGTCGAGAACTGTCGCGCTTCTCAAGCGGAGTTTGCGCGATTAATTCCTCAGGGAGATCATAATCATAATCTTTGATATTCATAATATTTCAATTATAGCAAAAAGATGTGAGGCGCACCCGATTTGAAGCGTAGAAATTAAGGGAATCTAGGTCCTGCCGCCAGGCAGGTTCTAGATTCATCTAATTTCCTAGCTTCAGGTGCGCCGAACTCAGTTAAGAAAGATGTGAGGCGCACCCGATTTGAAGCGTAGAATCAAGCACATTTATCATAAACGTGATATTGATATGTTGAATTTTTAGTCACTGCCTCCATATATGCGCGCTTTATTAAAGTTTTTAGGCGCATATTTATCACTTGTTTAATAATTCACTAATTTGATTAACATTTACTTTACCATTTCGCTTCATCGTGCTATTATAAAAGTAGTTTTGGGTGATTGCGCCAAAGCTCGCCAAGTGATGTCACGGCATCATTTCATTAAGCGAAACACCGTGCCAACTTCCATAGATAGAAAGGACATTACAAAAATGCCGAATGAAAATCTACAGACAGCACACATCGCAACTCAATCATGGGATCAAATCGCCGATTTGACTAATGAAACAATTGACCAACTCGGTCAGTTAAAACACTGCAAAAACATTGTCGTAACTGGTTCTGGGCAGGGTATCGGCTTTGCAATTGCGCTGCTGGCAGCTAAACACGGACACAACGTGGTCATTGCTGACCTGAACGAAATGCTCGCTGAAAAGGCCGCTGCATTTATCAACTCAATTGACAGTCCTGAGACAGGGAAAGCAACTTGGGTCAAAATGGACACTTCCAAACTTTCTGATCATGAACTTGCAGTTGAGAAAGCAGTTCAGGCCTATGGAAATTTGGATGTTTATTTGAATGTTGCTGGTATTGATCAGGTTGAACTTGCTGGAAATATCAGCGAGGAACACATGGATCGCATTTGGAGTGTCAATATCAAAGGTACTCAATTCGGCATGCAGGCTGCTCACAAACAATTTATGATTCAGCGTCAAAATAATCCTAGCGCAATCTACAAGATTATCAACACAAGCAGTATCGCATCACTTATGGCTTTTCCTATGCTGGCTGAATACTGCATGACAAAATCCGCAGTGACAAGTCTGACGAAAAATTTCGCGCTTGAATGGGCGACCGATGGTATCACGGTCAATGAGTTTAATCCCGGCATTGTTGCTGGTCCTATGTGGAACCACATTGCTAGCGAGATGGCAGCTGTAACTGATAAAGACCAGGATACAATTTTCAATGGCTATGTCAATAATATTCCTGTTGGCCGTGCTCAACTCGCACTTGATGTTGCACAGTCAGTCCTGTTTTTAATCTCAAGTGCCTCAGATTACGTCACAGGAAATTCTCTAGTTACCGATGGCGGTGTTGTATTGGGCTCAAAATTCTCTCACAAGACTAACTTCAAGAATCAGCTGGGAGATGGCCATCTCCAATCATTTACTGAAGAGATTACCGTAAAGTAAGTGGTAAAACATGAAAACTTTTTACGCACTGGAGAAAAGCGCTATTGTGACCTTCTGTGCCTGGTGTCACTGCTAGTTACAGAACCGCATAAATCACTTAATGTTCAAGACTGCCTTAATGGGCAGTCTTTTTGGGAAAAATCTGCAGATTTGGGGCTCAAAAGTCTTGACAATCTTTGTTGAAAGAAGTATAATTGGTCTATACCAATAAACAAACAAGGAGAATTTCAAAAAATGAAAGTAATCAAAGTTAAAGACAATGTTGAAGGCGGAAAAGTTGCATTTGAAAACTTTAAAGAGGCTTTGGCAAACGGCGCTAAGGTTATCGGCTTGGCAACAGGTTCAACCCCTGAAACATTTTATGCCGACATCACAAGTTCAGACCTTGATTTGTCTGGCTTGACAAGTATCAACCTGGATGAGTACGTTGGGCTTGACGGCAGTTCAGACCAGTCATACCGCTACTTCATGCAGGAGCATCTTTTTGACGCGAAACCTTTGAAAGAAACTTTTGTGCCAAACGGTAAAGCTGCTGACCTTGATGCATATGTCAAAGAATACGACAAAATCATCGACGAGCATCCAATTGACTGGCAAGTACTTGGTCTTGGACAAAACGGCCACATCGGCTTCAACGAGCCTGGAACACCAATTGATATCACGACACACGTGGTTGACCTTACAGAAAGCACGATCAAAGCCAACTCACGCAATTTTGAAAACGAGTCAGATGTGCCACGTCAGGCAATTTCCATGGGCATCGGCAGCATCATGAAATCTAAGCAGCTCGTTGTGATGGCATGGGGCGCAGAAAAAGCTGATGCAGTCAAAGGCATGATCGAAGGCCCTGTCATAGTTGACCTGCCAGCGTCAATTCTTCAGACACGCGACAATGTCACAGTCATCATTGACGAAGCAGCAGCTTCTAAATTGACTAAATAATTACCCCCGTAAAGTAGTGTAGGCAATGTCATCAGACATTGTCTATTTTTTTGAAGAAAAACATATCAGGCACCTTTTTTAAATAAAAAACTTAGAAGCATCAAGCTCTGTCGGATTTCGGAATTATCTGAAATGGAACAACAAGCGCCAAGCGCTTAGTTATTCGTGGAGCAGAGATGACTTGTAGCTATTTCTTAGCGGCATAGCGGCTCACGCAGCGAGACTAAATGACGCTTAGAAATAGCACAACAAAGACTTCGCGAGCACCCACTACTGATAAATCCGACAGAGCGACTCACAGCAGTATGCAACATTTACAAGCTTTTCTTACAAAAAAAAATCAGCAGAGAAAACTCCGCTGTGATTCATAATATATCGGGAAAACAGGATTTGAACCTGCGACCTCGTACTCCCGAAGCACGCGCTCTAACCAAGCTGAGCTACTTCCCGAGAATTGAGAGACGGCTCGCTGTGACGAAGAGCTGTTTCTTGTCAAAAATTCTTTAGATTTATCTTATCAAATTTCGGCCATTTTTTCAAAAAATACGTGTTTCTGGCCTTGGATGTCATCTGCTCCATTTTTGTATTTTGAATAAACACAACAATTTTTTTAAACAAGATGTTTTCGTGTAAAATTTCTATCATAGAGGGGCATAAAAATTGATGAATTAATCAAGCAAAAGCAGTGATTTTCATGTATAATTGAGAAATGAACGAATTACTGAACGGAATGAATGCCAACCAGAGAGAGGCGGTCAAGACCACTGAAGGACCGCTTTTAATCATGGCCGGCGCGGGTTCGGGTAAAACCCGCGTCCTGACCCATCGCATCGCCTACCTGATTGAAGAAAAACTTATCAACCCTTGGAACATCTTGGCCATCACTTTCACGAACAAGGCGGCGAGGGAAATGCGTGAACGTGCCATCGCCCTGACCCCAAGAGCTGAAGATTCCCTCATCGCGACCTTTCACAGCATGTGCGTACGCATTCTGAGACGAGACGGCGACCAGATCGGCTACAGCCGCAACTTTACTATACTGGACACGAGCGACCAGAAGACTGTCATGAAGCGCATCATCAAGGATTTTGATCTAGACCCCAAAAAATGGGAACCAAAGACCATCCTCAGCATGATTTCCAATGCTAAAAATGAACTGATTGACGAAATTGCCTATGAAAAGCAGGCCAGTCCACGGAATCCCATCAGCATGCTGGTCGCCCGCTGCTACAAAGCTTATCAGGCAGAACTGCGAAAATCCGAAGCCATGGACTTTGACGATCTTATCTTGCAGACTTTACGGCTCTTTCAGGAGGTTCCTGAAGCGTTGGCCTATTATCAGGGAAAATGGCAGTATATTCATGTTGATGAATATCAAGACACCAACCATGCCCAGTATATGCTGGTAAAGCTGCTTGGCGAGCGTTTCAATAATGTCTGTGTGGTCGGTGATGCTGACCAGTCCATCTACGGCTGGCGCGGTGCTGATATGCAGAATATTCTGGATTTTGAGAAAGATTACCCCGACGCAAAAGTGGTTCTTTTAGAAGAAAACTATCGCTCAACCAAAAATATTTTATCTGCAGCCAATCAAGTTATTAAAAACAATGTGAATCGGCGTGAGAAGAACCTTTGGACATCTAACGATGCAGGCGCTAAAATCACTTACTACCGTGCCAATGACGGGCTTGATGAAGCTGTTTTTGTGGCCAAGAAAATTGCCGATGAAACAGCAAATGCAGACAGAAAGTATGACGATTTTGCCGTCCTTTACCGGACAAATGCGCAGTCCCGTACCATCGAGGAAGCTTTGCTTAAGTCAAACATTCCTTATACCATGGTTGGCGGTACTAAGTTTTACAGCCGCAAGGAAATCCGCGACCTGATTGCCTACCTGAATATTTTGGCGAATCCCAATGACAATATCAGTTTTGAGCGGATTGTCAACGAACCCAAGCGAGGTGTAGGTCCAGGAACACTGGACAAACTCCGCGCTTTTGCGGCTCAGCAGAGCAAATCCTTAGCTGATTCATTACTTGACTTGTCTCTCTCACCCATCAGCGGAAAAGCCGCTGGAAACCTGTATGAGCTTGGGCTCCAGCTGGACGTACTGAGAAAATCTATGGACAGCATGTCCATCACTGAAATACTTGAAGAAATCATTGCTAAGACAAATTACGTTGGCTATCTGCGCCTGCAGAATACGATTGACTCTCAGACTCGTATTGAAAATATCGATGAATTGAAAACCGTTACTCAGGATTTTGACAAGAAAACGGGAGCTTCTGAGGATACGGATGAAACTGGAGTTGAGCGACTGTCACGCTTCTTAAACGATTTGTCCTTGGTCATGGATACGGATTCAGTTGAGGAAGCGAATGTCAAAGGCGTGACACTGATGACGCTCCATGCAGCCAAAGGACTGGAGTTTCCGGTTGTCTTTCTAGTCGGCCTCGAAGAAGGTATTTTTCCGCTTTCCCGCGTCAATGAAGATGCTGATGAGCTCGAAGAAGAGCGCCGTCTGGCTTATGTCGGCATCACTCGCGCCAAAGAAGAGCTATACCTGACCAATGCAAATTCACGTGTTCTCTACGGAAAATCCAGCTATAATCGACCTTCCCGCTTTATTTCCGAAATCAATGAAGATCTGCTGGACTTTGCAGGACAAGCCCATGGACGGGACAGCGGCTTCAATGTCCTGTTTTCGAGCAATAACTCACGTTTTACAGCGGGCCGAGGCAGGAGCACTAGTAACTCAAGCATTCAACAGCCGCATAAGAACTTATATCGCGCGCATCAAGACGGAAAACTACCTTGGCAGAAATCACAGGCCGATGAAAAACCTGCTGTCGACTGGCAAATGGGCGACACAGCGCGTCACAAGAAATGGGGTGACGGCGTTGTGCTTGCAGTAACAGGCTCTGGAAATAATCTGGAGTTAAAGATCAATTTTCCTAGTGTCGGACAGAAACGACTGCTGGCGAATGTCGCGCCAATAGAAAAGGTGTGAAGCAAGCCCGATTTGAAGCGTAGAAATTTAGGAAAATGTGTAGAGAAGCGAAGCTTCTTGGAACATTTTTTCTAATTTCCTAGCTTCTGGCTTGCTGAACCCAATTAGAAAAGGGGTGAATTATGGCAAAGCATGAATTTGAACAGGTCGAGATGACCAATATGTGCGCAATAATTGATCAATCGACAGGAAAAGTTTTGGTACAGAATCGTGTCAAATCTTGGCCGGGCATTGCCTTTCCCGGTGGACATGTTGAGAAAGGCGAAGCCATTGCCCTATCAACGATTCGTGAAATTAAAGAAGAAACAGGACTTACTGTCAAAAATCTGAAGCTCTGCGGCATAAAAGATTGGTTTGAGCCGGATTTAGACCGGCGCTACCTTGTTTTTCTGTACCGTACAAATGATTTTTCAGGTGAACTGATTGAAGAAAGTGAAGAAGGTCGCGTTTTTTGGACAAATATTGATGAATTGCCCAAGCTCAACCTTGCTTCAAGTTTTCTAGAAATGTCACAGCTGATGTTGGAGGACAACTTTACAGAATTCATTTACGAAATAGACGGTGACACCTGGAAAAAGAAATTTTATTAATAGGAGATAACTCTATGACCATTGATTTAGACTGGAAAAACCTGGATTTTTCTTATCGAAAACTGCCCTACCGCTATATTTCACACTACAAGGACGGTGCCTGGGATGCGGGAAAGCTTACAGAAGACGCGACGCTGCATATTTCAGAAGCATCGCCAAGCCTGCATTACGGCCAGCAGGGCTTTGAGGGCTTAAAGGCTTACCGCACCAAAGAGGGCAATGTTCAGCTTTTTCGGCCGGATCAAAACGCTGCGCGTCTGCAGAAAACTGCCGAGCGACTCAGAATGGTTTCAGTGCCCATAGAAATGTTTTTGGACGCCGTGAAGCAAGTTGTCAAAGCCAATATTGATTACGTTCCGCCTTATGGCACAGGGGCGACGCTTTATCTGCGGCCGCTGCTTATCGGGGTAGGCGGAATCATGGGCGTACAGCCCGCGAATGAGTATATCTTCACAGTTTTTGCCATGCCGGTTGGTTCTTATTTTAAAGGTGGCTTGAAGCCTTCTAACTTTATCGTATCACATGATTTTGACCGTGCAGCGCCTTGCGGTACAGGACAAGCCAAAGTCGGCGGAAATTATGCCGCCAGTCTGATGCCAGGATATAAAGCACATGCCGCTGGTTACTCAGATGTTGTTTATCTAGACCCTGCCACTCACACAAAGATTGAAGAAGCAGGAGCGGCTAATTTCTTCGGCATCACGAAAAATGATGAATTCGTCACACCTTTGTCCCCGTCAATTTTGCCGTCAATTACAAAGTATTCATTGCTGCAGCTGGCCGAGGAGCGACTCGGACTGAAAGCGATCGAGGGAGATGTTTTCATTGATCAGCTAGATAAATTTGTTGAAGCTGGCGCCTGCGGTACTGCGGCGGTTATTACACCCATTGGAGCGATTGACAATGGTGCGGATCATCATGTTTTCTATTCTGAGACAGAAGTGGGGCCGGTTACAAGACGGCTTTACGATGAGTTGACTGGTATTCAGTTTGGAGTCATTGACGCTCCGAAAGGCTGGATTTACACCGTTTGACATAAATAATATTATGTCATTTCAATATTACAGAAATTAAATTACGTAAAATGGACAATAAAATACGCTGCCGCTGGTGCCAAACTTCCGAGAAGATGATGCACTATCACGACACCTACTGGGGAACACCACTTCATGATGACCGTGAACTTTTTGCAAAGCTTGTGCTTGACTTGAATCAGGCTGGTCTTTCCTGGAACACAATTCTCAACAAGTCTGAAAATTTTTATGCGGCTTTTGACAATTTTGAAATCGCAAAAGTGGCTCAATACGATCAAAATAAGGTTGATGATTTGCTGCAGAATGCAGGAATTATTCGCAACAAGCTGAAAATCAATGCAGCTATTGTTAATGCACAAAAAGTACTGGAAATTCAGCAGGAATTCGGAAGTTTTGAAAGCTATCTCTGGAGTTTTGTTAACGGCAAAACGCTCCAGCACCACATTGCCGACGAGTCAAAGACGCCTGCTTCTGATGAACTTTCTGATAAGATTTCTAGAGAAATGAAAAAGCGCGGCTTTAAGTTTACTGGCACTACGGTTATTTATGCTTATTTGCAAGCGATCGGAATAATCAATGATCATGTTGTGTCCTGTTTTCGATATAAAGAATTAAGCCAGTAACTGTTGTTTTTAAGAAAAAAACAAGCATTAAATGGTAAAATAATTATATTCATAGCCTAGCGCAAAGGAGTGAGAGAAATAGCAACAATTCAATGGTTCCCTGGTCATATGGCCAAAGCCCGGACTCAAGTTCAGGAAAAGCTCAAATTCGTTGATTTTGTGATTGAAGTCGTCGATGCACGGCTGCCCTTGTCTTCACGCAATCCCATGCTGGAGAAAATCATCGGGACAAAGCCTCGCCTTCTCATTTTAAACAAAGCTGATTTGGCAGAGAATACTGCTGAATGGCTGCAGTTTTTCGGGCACGCATTAGCAGTCAACAGCAAAGAACAAATCACCTCTAAACGTGTGCTGAAGGCAGCAAAGTTACTTCTGGCAGACAAAATCGCTCGAAACAGCGAACGAGGGATTCAGAACACAGTACTTCGAACGATGGTCATCGGCATTCCCAACTCTGGAAAGTCAACCTTGCTGAATACTTTGGCTGGAAAGAGTTCAGCAAAAACCGGAAATAAAGCTGGCGTGACACGTGCCCAGCAGTGGATTCGATCTAATAAAGAACTGGAAATCATCGACACGCCAGGAATTCTCTGGCCAAGATTTGAAGACCAGAAAGTCGGCTTGAAGCTGGCACTGACCGGCGCAATCAAGGACGATATTTATCCGCAAGACGATGTCGCAATTTTCGGCCTAGAATTCTTTTTGCAGAATTATCCTGAAAGACTGGAGAAGCTCTACGGGCAATTACCAGGGAATTCTGAAGAGGCGATTCCTGACTACATTGTTGGCCTGACAGCAAAGCTGGGTTTTCGAGATGCTTATGAGCGTTTTTATACACGTTTTATCACAGATGTACGCAATGGTAAACTCGGCAAGTTCTGCTTAGACAGAATTGAGGATTTAGATTCAGATGACGCAGACAATTAAAGAAATCAAGGAGGAGCTTGCACAGCTGACTGATCTCAATTCTGACAGATTGAAGGAACTTTCTCTGGACAAACGCAGGGGCGTTCTGGCAGCAGTGAAACAGCGGCAGAATCAGATATTGGCTGAAATCGCTGAGAATGATCGCCTCGAGCAGATGCTGAGCTTTGAAAGAATGCTTTATGCACAAGACATTCACTACATTGCCGGTATCGATGAAGTGGGACGCGGTCCTTTAGCAGGTCCTGTTGTTGCAGCTGCCGTCATCCTGCCTGAAAACTGCAAAATTCCGCATCTCAACGACAGCAAACAAATTCCAAAGAAACATCACGAGGAAATCTTTGAGAAGATTCAACAAGAAGCACTGGCAATTGGAATCGGCTTTTGCAGTCCCGAAACGATTGATGAGATCAATATCTACCAAGCCTCGCGTCAAGCCATGATGCAGGCTGTGGCACTGCTGGAAATTAGTCCTGAGCACTTACTGATTGATGCGATGAAGTTGGATCTTCCGATTGAACAGACGTCAATCATCAAGGGAGATGCCAAGTCGCTCAGTATTGCAGCAGCTTCGATCGTTGCTAAAGTAACGCGTGATCGCTTGATGGCAAATTATGATAAACAATATCCAGGCTATTATTTTGCGAAGAATGCTGGCTATGGAACAGCTCAACATCTGGCCTCATTGAACAGTCTTGGAATTTCGCCTATTCACCGTAAGACCTTTGAACCAATAAAATCTATGATTGAGAAATCAGCTGAAGAGATGATATAATATTAATAAAATAGGATAGATAGTTTGAGACGAATCTCTAGAAAACGCTTTATAAAAAGGGGAAAAAAGTGGCATCAGAAAACAAAAGTAAAAAAGCTCTTGTCATTGGGCCTTCAAAAATTTTCGGCATCAAACGTCTCTTTGAGAAAAAAGATGACGGAACTGAACAGTTGCCTTTGACCTCTGAAGAGATTCAGCAAAAATCAGACTCTGATGAGAGGAGTGACCATTCCAATCTTATTAAGCTGATCGAGCAGAATATTCAGACAATGGAAGGGCATATTCTCGTTGGTTCTGAGCAGCTTCAAGAACTGAAGAGCCGATTTTCTGCCTACAGCAGCAGTACCGAGTTTAGGCTGTCAGAATTAGCTGATGCGATAAAGGAGCAAAAACACTTGTTGTCACTCTATCAGGAAGAGATTTCCTCAAATTCAGCTGATGAAACAAATTTTAATAATGGATAAAAACGATATTGCTCTCCTAGCTGAGAGTAAAATATATGAAACCGGCGAGGGACGGCGATGATAACACCACGTTATATTCAAATTCACGATGCCATCAAAGCGGATATAGAGAAAAAAACCTATCAGGTCGGGAGACGTTTGCCGAGTGAACGTGAGTTGGCTGAAAAATTTAATGTCACACGGACAACCCTGCGTCAGGCCATCACAGCTCTTTGCGATGAAGGGATTTTGGAGAGACGTGTCGGCGCAGGAACATTTGTTGTCGGACAGCGTGTCCGCGAGAGAATGCGCGGTACAATCTCCTTCACTGAGATCATAAAATTGCAAGGAAAACGGCCGAGCAGCAAGATTGTCAGCTATGTTAAAGTCGTCGCAAATGATATTGAAAGAGAAAAACTAAAACTTGCCGCCAATGCGCAAATCATCCGAATGGAGCGTATTCGCTATGCCGATGGGCTTCCGATTTGTTTTGAGGTTGCCTGTATTCCAGCTTTTTTGGTTAGCAAATTTAAGAAAGAAGAAGTAACCAAGCATTTTTTTGCAACTTTGGAATCTGACGGGAAAATAATTGGACGGAGTGAACAAACCATTTCCAGCAAAAATGCCAGTCAGGAACTGGCACGTTATTTAGAAATTAAACCAGGATCGGCAATTCTGACGGTCACCCAGGTCTCTCATCTCAGTGATGAAACACCTTTTGAGTATGTCTTGTCCTCCTATGTCGGCGATCGCTTTGAGTTCTATCTCGAACGTTAATCAATAAAAAGTTCATGATCATCTTTTGACAGAGTAGCCAAGAACTTTTAACTGAGTTCAGCGCGCTAGAGGCTATAAAAATAGATAACCCGTAGAACCTGTGCTACGCATAGGTTCTACGGGTTATCTATTTTTATAGCCTCTGAACGAGCGCGCTTCACATCTTGTTTTATATTTAAAATGTAACTGTAAAGGTCGACCCTTTTCCAAGCTTACTCTCAACATGAACATGTCCCTTGAGATCTTTGACGTTTTTCTTGACAATGGCGAGACCAAGCCCAGCACCAGAAACAGTGCGCTTGTTAATATCTGCCCGATAAAACTGCTCAAAAATCTGAGTTTTCTGAATATCTGAGAGTCCAGGGCCAGAGTCGGTGACAGAAAAAGTTAAATTTTTCGGTCCTTTATTGAGTAAAATACGAATATTTCCACCGTTTGGCGAATAGCTTATGGCATTACCGATGAGTTTCTTTAAAATAATCTTAATTTTTCTTTCGTCACTCTTAAAATCAACGGCTTCAAGTTGGAGTTCAATTTGCAGGTTTTTACGTTTGATGGCTGTAAACAATTCGTTCAGAATGATCTGAATCATCTGATCCACTTTAATATGTTTTTTGATCAGTTTGACTGTCGGCTGGGTTAAAGTTAGTGTGTCGCTTACCAGCTCGTCTAACCAATCCGTTTCCTGATTAATTTTCCGGCGAATTTCTTCGGGTTCAATATTATCCGCCATGCGCTCAATTCTTTCCAGCGGCGCTTTGAAGGCCAAGGAAACATTTGCTGTAAAGTCGACTTGTGCTTGTGAAATCTGGTGATAGCTGGTCACATCATTCATCGCCACTAAATAGCGATTGCTGATCATTTCCAAGGGATTAAACTGAACTTGATAGTATGAATTGATTTTTTCAAAGAAAAAAGTTTTTTCCTGAATATCTGGACGCACGATTCGCTCAACTAAAAAATTTAAAAATTCTGGATAAACACTGAAGGTATCAATGCTTTTACTGTCAGAGAATTCGTTCTGAAAGGCAGCATTTGCGCGATGAATGGCACCAAGTCCGTCATAAACAAAAATCGGAAACTGGAAAAATTCGATGAACTCGTACAGGTTCTCTTTCGCTTCCTGATTGGACAAAATACTTTTTTGAATATTTTCACCGAGATGATTAAGCGCAATCGTAACTGCATCGTCATCACTGTTTATCAAGTAAGACTGAGTTAAGGGCGAACGCTCGATATTTTTGATTTTAGCAACTGTATTTTTGTTATAATTATCCATGTTAATCGCACGAGAAATGATTCGGGAAATGAAGAAGATCCAGAAGATCAAAACCATGCAGATAATAAAGAAAGTCGAATAAGCGGTTGAGGTCAGGCTGTCTGTCACAGATAAAAAAGAGACAATCTTCCCGTCGGTTACTACTGGGATGGTGATTGTAATCGTTTTTCCTGAAGTTGATCGTGCATAGGCTGCACCATTTTTAATTGTCCTCGCCGCAGTTGTTGTAGAAGAAAGCGGGAGTTGATCGACAGATTTATCAAGAATTGTATGTGCATTCGTTTTTAATTCTTTTTCCATATTCTGCGCTCTGACAAGGACACGATCTGTGTCTAACTGCAAGGTATGCCGATTTATGAACACGACGACAAAAGTTGTGATTAAAAAATAAAACAATGTCACAAATAAGAGGGTCGTCCAAAACTTCTTGAGCCTTTTCATCAGCTCCATTTTACCAAAATATTTGATATAATCAAAGATATGACCATAGAAAAGACAAATCGTCTCAATATTTTGACCGACTTTTACGGTGACTTGCTCAATGACAAGCAGCGAATGGTGCTTCAGCTTTATTATTCAGAGGATTTTTCGCTGAGCGAAATTGCTGAATCTTTGGGATCATCGAAACAAGCGGCTTCTGATTTGCTCAAGCGCTCTGAGAAAAAGTTGGAGAAATTTGAATCTGTCTTAGGATTGGCTGCTAAAGAAGCGGATCGGTCTAAAATATTATCCGATCTGTTCAAAAACTATTCAAAGGACACTGAATTACTGAAGCAATTAGATGCTTTAAGGAGGATTGACGAATGAGAGAAACAATTTCTGTACAGACAATGTCAGATGGAAAAAAAGTTCGTCTCGCTCTGTATCAGCCGAGTCAAACTGAAGGAAAATATGTTATCCAGCTTGTACACGGCTTTGGTGAGCACATGGGCCAATATCAGGATTTAATCAGCAAACTTGTCAACATGGGGTATGTCTGCGTGATTCATGATCAGCGAGGATTTGGTGAATTGGCTGCGCAGAATAAGAAACTTCAAGGTGTGACGAATTCATATGACAACTGGACGTCTGATGTGCTGGAGATCCGGAAAACACTCATTGAGAAAAACTTTCCCAATTTACCAGTTGTTTTATTCGGTCATTCCATGGGCGGCAATATTGCGTTGAACATTCTATTAAAGGAAGAATCAGCCGCTCAGCTCTATGCTAAGGCGATTATTGAGAGTCCCTGGCTGCGTTTAGCTGAGCCGCCTGCCAAAATAGTGACGGGGCTCGCTAAAGCGCTGGGAAAGATTTCTGCACGTTTTGCGGTGCCGACCGGACTGAAGATGCAGTATGTCATTCATGACCAAGCGCTTGTCAAGCAAGTAGTGAACGATGGTATTTTCCACACGCGCCTGTCCATGCGGCTTTACGGCCAAATTGCAGAGGCAGGAGAATATAATCTGGCACATGCGGATAGGTTGTTGGTTCCTACTTTGCTTTTGGGGGCTCAGGAAGATCATATCGTCTCAATTGAAGCGATTCGGGAATTTGCATCAAAAGCCAGTCCCAAGCTTCAATATTCTGAAATTCCTTACGGCTACCATTTGCTGCACGCTGATGATGTTTGGAAAGAGTTTATGGCAGAGATTGAGCATTTTCTAAATCATGCGAATAGACAGAAAGACCTTTAAATAAATGAGTGAATACTATAGAGTAGCGGTAATTGTTAATACACAAGGTCTGCAGGGAGAAGTTCGTGTAAAGTCTTTTAGCGATTTTCCTGAGGCGCGTTTTAAAAAAGGCGTGGCGCTTGCATTGTTTGACAAATCTGGAACATTTGTCGAAAATTTGACTGTCACGCGCGCCCGTGCAGCTAAGAATCTTTGGATTGTAAAATTTTCAGGAATAGACAATATAAATTCGGCGGAAAAACTGCGTGACTTTACACTAAAAATTGCCGCAGAAAACCTATCTGATCTTGATGAGGGTGAGTTTTATTATCACGAAATTATTGGACTTGATGTCTATGAAAATGATAAGCGCATCGGTCAGATATCTGAAATTCTGCAGCCGGGTGCGAATGATGTCTGGGTCATTAAGCGGCAGGGAAAAGCAGATTTACTGCTGCCTTACATTCCATCCGTGGTATTGTCCGTTGATTTATCTGGAAAACGCGTGAATGTTGAAGTGCCTGAAGGACTCGACGACTGAGCGAAATGAAATTGGAAAGTGAGACCTAAATGCGTATTGATATTTTGACAATTTTCCCGGAAATGTTTTCGCCTTTGAATCAATCTATGATCGGGAAGGCTCAGGAGAGAGGATTGGTCGAGATTCACAGCCATGATTTTCGTGAATTTGCGGATAATAAGCAGCGGCATGTTGATGACATGCCTTATGGCGGTGGTCAAGGAATGCTGCTGATGGCTCAGCCGATTTTTGACTGTTTTGCTTCGATTCCAAAATCCGATCAAAAGCCTCCGCGCGTGATATTGCTGGATCCGGCGGGTGTTCAGTTTGATCAGTCGAAAGCCGAAGAACTTTCACAGGAAGAACAGCTTATCTTTATTTGCGGTCATTATGAAGGCTTTGATGAGCGAATTAAGACGCTGGTGACGGACGAGATCTCGCTTGGGGATTACATCTTGACTGGCGGAGAATTGGCGGCCAGTGTGATGATAGATGCAACAGTGCGTCTGATTCCAGCGGTTTTGGGACGTGAAGAGAGCCATTTGGATGATTCTTACAGTTCTGGACTGCTTGAATACCCGCAATATACGCGTCCAGAAGATTTTCGCGGCATGAAAGTACCAGAAGTGCTGATGAGCGGCCATCATGAGAACATTCGCAAGTGGCGACTGACTGAAAGTCTGAAAAAAACTTTACAGCGACGTCCAGATTTGCTGGAAAATCAAGACTTAAGCGATGAGGCAAAGTCAATTCTAATTGACCTGAAAAAAATAGGTCCGCAGAACTAGCACAAATCTTTCAGAACTGGTATAATAAGTATAAAAAAGGCGAGCCTTGCAGCCTAGAATTGGATAGAAAAGAACATGGATATTTTAAGAGAAAAAGAACTTGTAAGTTTTTATCATTATGATGCGCGAAACTTTGATTTTGAACGAGAGCACGGAACGCCTGAAACACGAATTAATGTTCAGCTGCACATTCTGAATACGGATGAAGAAACGAACCACACTTTTGTACAGATCAATTTAAGCGCCTTGATTGTGTTGGAGAAGTTTGTTCTTTCAAGCGCCTTAAGTCAGGTCAGCCAAGTTAACGGCCGCCTGATTGAAAGCCAGGAAGACTTGACGCAGGAAGACATGCAAGAGTTGGCTTCGCCTTTGTTTGAGCTGTTGAAACGTTTAACTTATGAGGTTACAGAGGTTGCCTTGGATGAGCCTGGATTGAAATTGGAGTTTTAAGAATGAAGTTAGCCGTTATCACAGATAGCTCGGCCACGATCTCAGATAAATATAAAAGATTTGATAATTTACATATTTTAAACATTCCTCTCGCGATTGACGGAAAGACTTACGCGTCTAAAGATATTAGTGCAGAGGATTTTTATGCTTTGATGGCTGCGGCAAAAGATGTACCGAAGTCGTCACAGCCCAGTCTGATTGAGTTAAATGATCTTTTGAAAAATCTGGAAATACAAGGATATACACATGTCCTCGGTCTTTTTCTGGCATCTGGAATTTCGGGCTTTTATGCCAATGCTTTTCATCTTCAAAATGAGTTTGATAGGATGCAGGTCAAGTTCCCTGAAACTTATATTACGTCAAGCCCATTGGGTTACATGGTTGAAACTGCATTGGAAGGTGCCGTTCGTAATTTGAGTTTTGAAGAAATCTATGCCAATTTTGAAAAGCAGAGAGACGGAGATGCCGCTTTTATGCTGGTTGACAATTTGAAATGGCTGTCGAAGTCCGGCCGCTTGTCAAATGGTTCAGCAATTATTGGAACACTGCTTGGGATTAAACCAGTTTTGACCTTTTCAGAAGACGGAAAAGTCGAACTTTTTGAAAAGGTTCGAACTGTTAAAAAATCTACTGCACGTCTTAAAGAACTTCTTTTGGAGAATTCTAAGCCTGAAAGTCATAAGATTTTTGTCCTTGAAGCACGCGGGGGGGAGAAAACCCAAGAATTCTATGATTATGCCATTGCGCAAGGCTACAAAGATGTAGAAATTGTAGACTTCGGCCCTGTGATAGCAACACATCTGGGTCTTGGCGCAACTGCTTATGGCATGAGTCTGAAAATTTTTTGACCTTTTGATATTATTATTTGCACAGCCGCGAGAAAGCACTTCTCATTGCGGCTGTTTTTTATTTCGATTTTTTTGAAAACTAAAAGAATTTGGATTTCTGCTGTTTTTTGACTTCGCAACTAAAACAAAGCATTTATTTTAGCTATATGGACGAACATAACCACTTTGTCCAAAAGCTGTGAGGCGATAATGTTTCAGCTTATACAGAGATCTGGTATAATTATTGTAATGAAATTTAAAAATCTGCCCGAAGAGTTTAGATCCGCACTTCCGATTCTAGACAAAATAAGTCATGCTGGTTTCGAAGTTTATTTTGTCGGCGGCTCTGTCCGTGATGCCTTGTTAAGACGCCCTATTCATGATGTCGACATTGCCACGAGTGCCTATCCAGCTGAAATCAAACAGATTTTTAAGAGAACCATTGACATTGGCATTGAGCATGGTACTGTACTCGTGCTAGCTGCAGACGGTCAGTATGAAGTGACGACTTTTCGAACCGAGAGCAGTTACACAGATTTTCGTCGTCCAGATCGTGTCGAATTTGTGTCAGACTTATCGGAAGATTTGCTGCGGCGAGACTTTACCATTAATGCTTTTGCCATGACATCTGATGGAATAATCATTGATAAGTTTGACGGATTAAGCGATTTGAAAACTCGAACGCTGCGTGCAGTTGGAAAAGCCGAAGAGCGTTTTAACGAGGATGCGCTGCGTGTCATGCGAGGAATGCGCTTTGCTGCTGAGCTTGACTTTAACATTGAAGAAGCAACCTTGACAGCAATGTCGTCTCATGCAGCTCTGCTCAGAAAAATCTCTATAGAGCGTATATTTATAGAACTTGATAAATTATTACTCGCTGAAAATTGGCGAAAAGGGCTTTTTTACCTGAATGAAACTGAAGCTTGGAAATACTTGCCTGGCTTTGGAAAAGTTGATGCTGCCTGCTTGATTGATCGTTTTCAGTTTAAAAATTCAGAACAGGCTTGGGCTTGGTTGATCATACAGCTGAAAGATTTTGATCTGAAAGATTGGAAAGTTCCTAATGTTTTTGCAAAAACAGTGAAGAATATCGTTTCAGCATACTATGAAGAAGATTGGGATGTCGCAAAAATTTATCGCTATGGTTTAGACATTGCTGAATTGGCAGATGATCTAAAGGTGGCGTCTGGTCAGAAAATTGATCGTCTGATCCCCATTATTATGGATAGGCGGCTTCAAATTCACAGCAAATCTGAAATTGTGATAAAAGGTGCGGATTTGATTGAGCTCGGCTATCCGCCAGGTCCAGCGCTGGGTCGGATTTTGTCCGACATTGAAACTAATATCGTCAATAATAAATTATTGAATAAAAAGGAGGAGATTTTAGATTATGTTGAAAAATTATCGCGCTAGTTCATGTACTACGGTGCTTGCTGGAAAACTAGCTACTTTGAACGGTGCAACGCTCATTTCTCGAAATGAAGATGGCTCAGATACACTGAATCCTCAACGTTTTGTGGTGATCAAACCAGAAGATCAGCCGCGCGACTACAAAGCCGTCATCTCCGGCTGCGAAATCAAATTGCCTGATGATCCTCAGCGCTACACTTCGATTCCTGATGCCAATACCAGCAATGGGATTTGGGCAGCGGCAGGCATCAATAGCAGCAACGTGGCCATGTCTGCAACTGAGACGATCACGACGAATCCGCGCATTCAGGGGATCGACCCTTATGATGAGGGCGGCATCGGCGAAGAAGATCTTGTGACAGTGACGCTGCCTTATATTAAGAGCGCACGCGAAGGTGTACAGCGTTTGGGCGACTTGCTGACGACTTACGGCACTTATGAGCCAAATGGTATCGCTTTCTCTGATCATGATGAAGTTTGGTGGCTAGAATCTATTGGCGGTCATCACTGGGCAGCTGTGCGTATTCCTGATGATGCATATGTCGTAGCGCCAAACCGTATGAACATTGATGCTTTTGACTTTGATTCTGATGATACGATGTGCTCAGAGGACTTGGAGACTTTAATCAATGAAAATCATCTGAACCCTGATTTTGAAGGATATAACCTTAGACACATTTTCGGCAGCAGCTCAATCAAAGATACCATTTACAATAATCCTCGTGCTTGGTACGGCCAAAAGTTCTTCACACCAGAAACTGAGTTTGAATACGACATCATGGATCAGGATTTGCCGTTTATCTGCCATGCCAATCGTAAAATTTCTGTAGAAGATGTGAAATTTGTGCTCTCCAGCCATTTTGAAAACACAGAGTTTGACCCTTATGGAACCACGAACACTGAAGCTGAGAAGCATTTGATCCGTCCTATCGGCCTGAACCGCAACATGAATACGCATATTCTAGAAATCCGCAACGATGTGCCTGAGGAGCTTGCTGGGATTCACTGGATGGGCATGGGCGCGAATACTTTCAATTATGTGGTGCCTTTCTATGCCAATGTTGAGGATACGCCTGCAGCTTTCCGCGATACCACAACAGAATATGATCCGACGAAGTATTATTGGCTGTCTGCAACTTGCGGGCTGCTGGGCGATAATGACTTCCAACGCAATGTAGACGCTTTCCGTAATTCTGAGTTGGCGACTTTCTCCAAGTTCCATGAGATTCAGAATGCAACAGACGCAGAAGGTGCTTCGGCTGATTTGCTGGCGGTTAACCAGAAATTGTCTGATGTTGCAATGGAAGCACAGACTGCCCTGCTTGGCCAGATGGTTATCTCTGGCAGCAAACATATGATTTTGAAGTTCTCCTTTGCTGACTGATAGTTGAAATCATTTTAAAGGCCTTGGGTATCAAAACCTGAGGCCTTTTTCGGAAGAAGTAGAGGTTAAACTTGAAAGCAACGGTAAAATACGCTATAATTAAGTAGAAATTCTAGCTGGAAGGGAGTTCTGGAAATGGCATATAAGTCAAAAAAATCTGGTAAACGTAACCATCGTTCTGGTGGTCACAAACATTATGATCGTGTTGGTGTGAAGCAAGTTAGCCAAGCACCAGCTAAGAAAGATTAGTCATAACCACCCGTCAAACGGGTGGCTTGTACCACGGGTGTAACCCGTGCATACTCACTGCGCCTTAAGACGCTAGCCTTCACAAAAAGCGTTCAGGCTCATTGTG
>JAITVN010000074.1 GCA_031285775.1 Streptococcaceae bacterium
AAAAGCAGCCTCATGCTCAAAATCAATTGTAACAAATTAGGTCAATTCAGTCCAATTTTTAACAAAATTTTGCACTCATGTTGACCAAAATTTTGGGACATTTTCAATTTCGCTTGACAGCCACAAGATGTGCACTGCGTTCACTTTCGAATAAGGCCTTCCTTCTTGAATTAGTCATACCCCTCTATGACTCACTCAAGCGGCTCACCACCATAATCGAAATCCAATCCAAACCTGCCTAATCATGATTCAAGATGTGCCGAATTAGTTTTCGCACTTGCTTTCTATCCGTCCGCAATGCCAAAGGTACCAAAAAGAGTGCATGTAATCGTGAATAATAGTGTTTTTTTGCTTTCTTTGCCGCTAAATTCCAGCCAAGCTGACGGAACTCTGCTTCTTTCGCCACGAAAAAGTTTTTTTCTTCCTGAAAACGACGGCCGTCCAGTGCTGCCTGCATTGAATCTGAAGCAAGATGGCGCCGATAAGAAAAAGTCGTGTAATTTTTATCAAAGTAGAGCGAACCGCCACGCTGAAGAATTTTAACGCCAAGATCAACATCCTGAACAATATTGTATTTTTCATCAAATCCAAACTGTTGCGCCACTCTGGTGTTCCAAATTATTGACGGAAAATAGTGCCAGCCGGAGATATAAGACTCAGCAATAAGCTCACCCGCGTAAAGCCCTGCTCTTGAAGGCATGATAAAACGCTTGACACGATCAGTCAAAGGTAAATAAGAAGTTCCGTGTTCATCAATAATATTGACCATCGGCTGGTACATCTCCAATGAGCCATAAGAACGCTGAACCTCAACAAAGCGCGCCAAAAAATTCGGATGCATTTTATCATCAGCACCCATCATGACAAAATATGGGGCGCAGGCATTCTCAATTGCTTTTTCGTAATTTCTATTGGCACCAAGATTCGTCTCATTGCGACTATAATGCACGCGCGCATCTGATTCGCCGATCTTGTTGAAGAACTCTGCTGTCTCTTCTCCTGGATTACCATCGTCGTAAACATGCAACTCCCAATTCTGATAGGTCTGATCAAGAACTGACTGAACCGCAATTTTCATCAGCTCCACATCGCCGTAAAAAGGAAAGAGGACGTCAATCTTTAGTTCTTCCATGTGTCTCCTTTCTTTCTTCTGCGACTTTTTCCTTCAAAATTGAAACTTCTTGAATCAACTCTTTTACCTGCTTCTCAGCAACGATCAGCGACAACTCCATTCTGAAAATGAACAATAAAATAATGACAATAATGATATAAATCGTAAAAGTTGAATAGGTTGTGAAGCCCAAAAATTTCGCCACATCCCAACCCCAGTCAGAAAAAACAGAGCCCAGAATCATGACCAGAGAAAGAAAAATCCATTTCCTCTGGCGCAAGACATCCGAACGACTTCGGCGCACCAAAAAGAATATGTAGCCAGCAAAAAGGACTGCAATCACAATGGCGAGGATTCTTAATTGAAATGGCATATTGTCTAAACTCCTTTAAGATGTGAAGTGGGCCCTTGGCGCGCCGAACTCAGTTATGTGATTATTGGTTTTTCCTCTCAACCAGCCCTACAATAAGGAGTGTCAATACAACACTGTACATATAAGTAAAACCAGCTCGGAAATTTATACTAGACTTACCGAATTTGCGTTCATACATCTTAACACCAAATTCTTTCACGCGCAGATTCTGCTCTGTCAGTGCAATATAGGATTCTGGCTCTGGGTAGCGTCTCGGATAGTCCCGCGCAAAAGTCTCGATAACCTTACGATTTCCCGCTCGATATCCGCTCGTGATGTCTTTGATGGTCAGTTTGGAGACAAATTTCAAGATTTTTGACAAGATACCGATACCGATTTGCCGCGGCGCCGAAGATGTAAACTCCGAAGGAGATCCTTCAACAAAACGCGATCCCACAGCAAAATCAACCTCATCTGCCAGAATTGGATCCACCAGCGCAGGCAGCGACTCAATCTCATGCTGCCCATCGCCGTCAAACTGGCAGGCGATGTCATAATCATTTTCCAGCGCATATTTATAACCCGTCTGAACGGCGCCGCCAATACCAAGATTCTGAATCAGCTCAATATGCTTGATACCGTTCGCCAGCAAGATTTTCTCAGAATTATCCACAGAACCGTCATTGATAACGATATAGTCCAACTCCCGTTCCTGATTGCTCCATTTTGCACGAAAAGCGTCGACTTTCTTGATAAGACCGACGATACTTTCAGATTCATTAAATGCAGGAATGATGAGCAGGATTTTTTTCACAATTTTTTATATTCTTAACTGAGTTCAGCGCGCCAGAAGCTATGAAATTAGATAAGCAGATTCTTAGCGCTTTAGCGGTTAGAAGTCGCTTTCTCTGTGAGTGAATCTAGAACCTGCCTAAAGGCAGAACCTAGATTCCCTAAGCAGACTCTTATCGCTTTAGCGATTAGAGGTCGCTTTCCCCTTTAGGGGTAAATTTCTACGCTTCTATACGGGCGCACTTCACATCTTACTTTCTCAGTGTGCCTTTTTCCATGTCTTTGTTGGGACGCAAATCGCCAATGGCCAGCATTTGATGCAAGGCATCCTGCCAAGTTGGAATCTCAAAACCTGTGGCTTTTGCCTTTTTGAGCGACATGGTGGAATTAAACGGACGTTTCGCTTTGGCAGCAAAATTCTCAGAGCTGACTGGCTTCACAACTGTATCTGTGTCTTTTAGGATCTCCGCAGCAAAGTCAAACCAAGTCACATCTTCGCCAGCTGCAGCATCATTGGTCAAATGATAGTATCCAGGCGCAGCATCAGTATCCACCAAATAAGTCATAAACTCAGCCAATGTACGGCTCCAAGTCGGACGACCGTGCTGATCATTGACCACAGTGATTTCCGCATGTGTTTTTGCCAAATTCAACATGGTAAAGACGAAGTTTGGTCCGTATGAGCCGAACAGCCAAGCGGTGCGGATGATATAGAATTTCGCGCCGGAGGCTTCGATGGCCTGCTCGCCCAAGTCCTTAGTACGGCCGTATTCACTGACTGGATGCTTTTCTTCGCCGTCTTCATTCCATTCCTTACCGACAGGCAGGTAACCGCCGAAAACGTAATCTGTAGAAATCTGCACCATTGTAGCGCCGACACGCGCACAAGCTTCAGCAATATTGCGCGTTCCGTCCACATTGATTTTCTCGCCGATGACCTTGCCTTCGTCCTCTTCCTTGTCAACCGCCGTGTAAGCAGCACAATTATAAACGACAGTCGGCTCATTTTTGTCGAAAAACGCATCGACACTGGCTTTATCGGTAATGTCAAGCTCCGCCACATCTGCTGCGAAATACTTTACACCGCGTTCGTCCAATAAATGGCAGAGCTCAGTGCCGAGCTGGCCATTGCCGCCTGTGATTAAAATCATTCTTTTCCCTCTTTCAATAACAAATCATACTTATCAGCTTTTTCCTTAAGCTTTGCAATATAAGCCTCAAATTCAGCAACTGAATCAAAGCCGTAGTTTTTCTTGATGTAGCTGATAACTGGCATTCCCTTGTCAAGTTCTTCTTTTGCTTTTTCAAACATAATTTATCCTCCAAATTAGAGCCCCATTAAATCCCCACTCTGAAAATCTTCATTTATCAGCGGTTTGCCGTCACGGTCTAGCAATACAGTAATTCCGCCGCCAAAATTGACAGATGTAGAAAAGTATTCAACACCAGTTTTACTGTCAACATACAGTGAACCGTCACCAGCTGGAATTTTCACAAAACGTGCATTGTTCTTGTCAATTAACTTTTTCAGCTTCTCTTTATATTCTTTCGAGCCGCCGATGACATGTACTCCGCTCATCCTTTACCAGCTTTCTCAGGATATGTTCCCGCTTTTATTTATCCAAAACTTTCTGCGTCTCAGCATATTTTGCCTCTACTGCAGCTTTTTCGTCTTTCCACCAGTCTTCATTGTCCTTATACCAGTCAATTGTTGCCTGCAGACCACTTTCAAAGTCAGTGTGCTTCGGCTCCCAGCCGAGTTCAGTACGCAACTTGGTGTTGTCGATGGCATAACGCTTGTCATGACCCGCACGATCGGTCACACGGTCGTAATCGTCCTTGTCTTTGCCCATGCGTGTCAAGATGTCTTCAAGCACTTCTTTATTATTCTTCTCGCCGTTGGCGCCGATGAGGTAAGTTTCGCCGATGCGCCCTTTGGTCAAAATCGCCCAGACGCCTGAGCTGTGGTCTTCTGTGTGAATCCAATCACGCACATTTTTGCCGTCGCCATAGAGTTTCGGCTTGATGCCTGACAAAATGTTCGTAATCTGACGCGGGATAAACTTCTCGATATGCTGGAAAGGCCCGTAATTGTTCGAACAGTTCGAAATCGTCGCCTTAAGCCCGAAGGAACGCACCCAAGCACGCACAATCAAGTCTGACGCCGCTTTGGTTGAACTGTAAGGGCTTGACGGGTTGTAAGGCGTATGGTCGGTGAACTTCTCACCCGGGCCTTCTCCATGTCCTGGCAGCTCATCACGATAGGGAAGATCGCCGTAGACCTCATCAGTCGAAACATGGTGAAAGCGGAGGTCATATTTACGGGCTGCTTGTATCAAAGTATAGGTGCCGATAAAATTCGTATGGACAAACTCATCTTGCGACTTCAAACTGTTATCATTATGGCTTTCAGCCGCATAGTGAACCACTGCATCCGCCTTTGAGAAGACTTGGTCAACAATAACTGGATCAGCAATATCGCCGACCACCAGCTCGACACGACCGCTGTCAAAGAGCATCTTGATGTTGTTCACATTGCCTGCATAGGTCAACTTGTCCAAGACTGTGATGTGTACATCTGGAAAGTTATTGTAGACATAATGTACAAAGTTTGAGCCGATGAAGCCTGCGCCTCCGGTGACTACGATATTTTTGTAGGGTGATTCCATTTTATTTCCTTTATCTTAAATATTTTCTGACTTTATCTGCATTGTTGATAAAATATTCCTCAAGCCAGTCATCGCCGTATGCCTCTCCAAATCCTGCTAATAAGTTAGACGAATCAACATCAAGCTTCATTGTGTGTAGCTTGTCAATAAGCGCAAAAGCATCTTTTTCATCAAGATAATTGATAATTTTCCCGATGTCCGCTTGGTCTTTATCCCTATTGGCGATGAGCTTCAGACCTAGAATGTACTCGAGCGGCGGAGCTTTAACTTCTAGGTTGCTAAAGTGATAAATCGTTTTGCAAATCTCCAGTGGTGGCTTTTTGTTATCAGCATTATTGACAACATTGTTATTCAGCCAAGACTCATTCTCCAGGTTTGCACCAAATTCTTCCCCAACTTCATGTATCAAGTTCTCGATTTTCTCATCGCCTTCGTAAAATGCATCAACATCTTCTGTCGCCTTTAAATCATAGTATTGCATAAGAAAACCACCAACACAGATGATTACAAGATTCAGATTGTTTTCCTTCAGCTTCTCGTTTAAACGGCTGAAAAGTTTTTCATAGTCCATATTTTTGTAGCCTTTCCTCTATGCTCAGTACTTTTCGAGGTTTAGAGAGATTAACGATATAACGATGATAATCATTGTCCGGCTCAACTGCTAGCTTTAGGATTACTCGCTGAAAGGAGTCGAGCGCTTTCGAAGTTAATATTTCTGCTACTTCGGTTTGAGATAAGCTTGAATTTTCATTGATGACTTTGTTTAGATAGCGAACCCACAAAGCCGCGCTCCCCTTTGAGAGCTTCGCCGCATTTATGATGTATTCTATTTTTGTCATCAGATTCTCCTATCTATCAGTCCAGCATGTCCTTGGTCAGGGAAACTACATCTTTCAACAGTGGGTGATTCTTATCAGCTTCAGAAACTTCTGCTTCTGCGAGATTCTCCCATTGGATGCCGAGCGCTGGATCCGAGTAATTGACAAAGGCCCATTTCGGCTTAAGCTCCAGTGCCCAATAATCGTTGACAAGGTAGGAGTAAGAAGCCGTGTCGCTCAAAACCTGAAAGCCGTTTGCCACACCGCGGGGGACGTACATGCCGACGCTTGCGTCAATGACGGTCTGATAAACATTACCAAAGTTCTCGCCTTCACGTAAGTCAACCCATGCGCCTATCACGCGCCCTGAGTCAGCCAGCGAAATATACTTGTCCCAAGGCTCCGCATGCAGCCCACGCAAAACATTTTTCTTGTTGAAGCTAATATTGTTCTGCAATTTCCCTGCTGTAAAGAACTGCTCTGGAAAGCCCAGCGGCAGCATTTTCTCTTTTTGGAAATTCTCTTTAAACCAGCCGCGGTTGTCGCCATGTACTGGAATGTCAAACTTGATTAAACCCGGGATTTGCGCAATCGGATGCGCCGCAAGTTGTTTTTCAAAAAATTCTTCTGTCATATTTAAGATGTGAGCCCGACTGCTTACATCCCTAGAAATTAACCCCTAAAGGGGAAAGCGACCTCTAAGGGCTGAAACCCCATGAGTCTGCTTAGTAACCTACAAGTTCCAACCGAAAGTTGGGTTCTGAAAATTAGCTAGTTTCCTAGGATATAGGAGGGCGAACTCAGTTACCCTTTCTTACTTTCTTACTTTCTTACTTTCTAACCTTCTCTGATATTGCTGCTGATATTATCACATAGGCAAAGCCAATGACCAAGTAGGAAACAATGCCAATAAGGAAAAAAGCAAGCAGATCCAGCAGCCACGACTCAATTTCTAGTTGACGTGTTACCGCTGCAGCAATCAGCATGGCCGAAATGAGCAGGACTTTATCTGCAATCTTTTCTGTATTTACTCGCTTTGAAAGCCACGAAACATATCTGCTCATATCTTTTCCTCTTGTCTAATCAAAATGTTTGTCAATGACTTTTCCGCCGTGAAACAGCAGCTCATAGACCAGCTCTTCTTTGTAATACATCGATTCTTTGCCCGCAAACCAATCAAACTCACCCTGAACATCCATGACATAGGTGTAATCTTCCTCGCGGTAAATCGGCTGGCCGCGATAGGGATACTCCGCCGTGGGATGCATCAAAGCACGCTTGAATACTTTACTTGAGAAATTATCAGATAATACACGGCCTGTGTAATTCATGGCCCAGACTGGATTGTTTGCCTCCCAAATCGCCTCTTCGCCTGTAAACAGATGTGTTCCGAGATAACTGTCAATATAGGTTAAGTCGCCTTCTTCATACCATTGGTCGTAAGAACTTGGACGAGAACTTAGAATTTGTCCAGAATTATTGGCATAGGTGTTTTTCTTAGCTTTTAGCAAGAAGTCGATGTACTTGTCCATAAATCAAGCTTTTCCAATCAATCGCAGCAGATACTGTCCATAATCGTTTTTCTTTAAGGGCTGCGCCAGTTTGTAGACATCTTCTGAGCTAATGTAGCCCATGCGCCAAGCAATTTCTTCCAGATTTGCCACCATCACGTTCTGCATACGCTGCACCGTTTCAATGTACTGCGCCGCTTCAAGAAGTGAGGCATGCGTGCCAGTATCCAGCCAGGCAAAACCACGTCCCATCAGCTCTACTGAAAGATCCCCGCGATCTAGATAAGCCTTGTTCACATCCGTGATTTCAAGTTCGCCGCGCGGTGAAGGCTTGATATTCTTGGCAATCTCAACCACATCATTATCATAGAAATACAGTCCTGTGACAGCATAGTATGATTTAGGAACTTCAGGCTTCTCCTCGATGGAAATGGCGTTCATCTTATCATCAAATTCGACGACGCCGAAACGTTCAGGATCATTGACATGATAACCGAAAACCGTAGCACCGCTTTTCTTGGCGGCCGCTTTCTGCAAGAGCTTTGACATGCCTGGCCCATGATAAATATTGTCGCCCAAAATCAGCGCCACATTATCATCTCCAATAAAGTCCGCGCCAATAATGAAAGCTTGCGCCAGCCCATCTGGAGAGGGCTGAACCGCATACTCCAGGTGTATACCAAGCTCAGAGCCGTCCCCCAATAATTCACTAAAGCGAGGCGTATCCTCGGGAGTAGAAATAATCAAAATATCCTTAATTCCCGCCAACATCAACGTTGATAAGGGATAATAAATCATCGGCTTATCATAAATCGGCATGAGCTGCTTGCTGGCAGCGCGAGTCAGCGGATAAAGGCGAGTACCAGAACCGCCAGCCAGAATAATTCCTTTCATGGAAACCTCCACACACTAGTTTTCTAACATAGATTTATAGTCATTATAGCAAAATCTGATGATTATTTCAGACCTCACCAATTCTTATCACGATTTTCCAGAAGAATTCCAAAGAAAACAAACCGTAATTGCCAGATCTCATCTATTTTTCATACTATTATTGGATTCCCGTATCGGTTTATCAGCACTTTGCAGTTTATTATTGTCAAGCGAAATTGAAAATGTCCCAAAATTTTGGTCAACATGAGTGCAAAATTTTGTTAAAAATTGGACTGAATTGACCTAATTTGTTACAATTGATTTTGAGCATGAGGCTGCTT
>JAITVN010000089.1 GCA_031285775.1 Streptococcaceae bacterium
GCCCAAGTTCCAGAGACATAATTCGACCAGAGCACGACAAGTGCCAGACTAAAGCCGTTTTCCTCAGCCATTGCACACATTCGCTCGGCACGCTCAAAATAGCTGTCATCAAGTTGACTGAAATCGAAAACTCCGTCCGACTGCTTGAAAGGCAGCTTTTGGAAATCGTTCTGACTTCTGTCCCACTGCGGCAGAATGTTGATCTGCAGCGTGTTAAAGCCCTGCGATTTTCTTTTGCGTAGATAATGAAGCCATTCACTCTCCCGAATATTTGAAAAAGCACTCCAGCAGGTATCCGCCAGATAAAAGAAAGGCTTGCCGTCTCTTAGAAGTGTACGTTGATCATTGCTTACAGTGATTTTCATGTTTCTCCTTATAATTAATGGCAAAAGCACCACCTTTATTTTATCAAATCTCGGTAAGGGGTGCTCTTGCTTGATATGATAGGATGATTATACGCCAACAGCTTCCGGCTCTTCCGCAACTTCCTGTTTCCTTTGCTGTCTATCAAGCGCCATGTAGAATGGGAACCAAATCACGCAGCCGATAGCAACTAAGATGACCTGAAGAACCGCAATGAGCAAGCCGCCTGCTAAGAAGCCATTAATGAGGATTGGCGTACCAAAAGGAACCTGTACACCGTTCAAATGAGGGAAGATGCCGCTGGCAATTGCCCCCCAAGCAACAAGTGTCTGAACAATCGGCGTCAGGACAAATGGAATCAGAGTGATTGGATTCAAAATCAGAGGTAAACCGAAGACAACAGGTTCATTGACAGTAAACAAGCCTGGAACAATGGCAAGATTTGCTACTGTTTTGGACTGTTTTGCCTTGCCGAAAATTAGGATGATAATCAACAGCGAGAGAGTTCCGCCAGCACCACCGATTCCTGAGAAAATATTATAGAAGGTATAACCGAGAACGTTCGGCAAGTCACCGTTGGACACGCCTTTTGTGACAGCGTCCATATTTTGGACATCCATCGGCAGATAAAGAGCCGTGACAAAGCTGCCGACCACCAATGAACCATGAACCCCAAAGAACCAGAGGGTCATTTGCACTAACACTAGGAAGACCAGAGACCAGACGCTTGAAGATAAATGCTGCAGTGGCAAGGCAAGGATATGATAGACAAAGTCAGAGAACGAGCCTTGCGGTGTCAGCGCAAACAAACGACTTACGATAATCGCTATAAAACCTGTAAATATAGCTGGAAGCAGACCTGCAAACATGTCACTGACAAAAGGAGGTACGCCTTCAGGCATTTTGATAATGATTTTCTTATCAATAAAGAGACAATAAAGTCGAGTGAAAACCAGCGCAACGATGATTGCTGTGAAAAGTCCCTGTGCACCCAGCTTGCTCATATCCAGAGTTGTTGTCTTATCAATGGTCAGAAGCGGCGTCATCATCAAGAATGAAAAGAGTGAGATGATTCCAGCAGGCACAGGTGAATTATTACCATGCTCTTTCGCCAGCCGCCAGCCGATTAAGAATGAAGCATAGACAGCAATAACCCCCACTGTCACGCTGTATCCAACGGACAGGTAGCTTTTTATTCCGACAGAGCTGACAAAGCTTTGCCAGAAGTCTACAGGTAGAACTGCTAAGAGGAGTGCGATTGAACCGATAATTGTGATTGGCAGTGTTGCCATTAGACCATTAGAAACGGCTTTAAGATATTTGTTGCCGGATATCTTGCCCGCTACCGCCATGGCCTTATTAATTGCGTTTTCCATTTTTGTATTCCTTTCTATTGTTGCTGCTTTAATAATAATTTCCTGTATTCAAGCTGTGACAACCATCTCGAATACCGCTCATCCAGCAGTTTATCCTCTTGCGGGAGGTAAATTTTATCATTTAGTAAAATTTCGATTTTGTTTCCTGTTTTGAGTGCGCCCAAAGCTGATAATTCTTCAGTCTCTCCAACCTGCAGTTCTTTGGCAAGAAGATTTGCGAGTTTTTGTACAAGGCCTGCGTTTTTGGAAACGCCGCCGTCAACTTTTACCACTTTGACTGGAATCCCTGAAACTTCTTCCATTCGATGCAGAACGCATTTGATCTGGAAAACGATACTCTCTAGGATAGCATATAGCAAGTCATTTTTTGAAGTGTTCCGCTTCATTCCGAGAAATGCGCCACTGGCTTCGCTTTCCCAATAAGGAGATGCAAGCCCCTCAAGGGCTGGTATGAAAATAATATCTTGGGGGAATTCATTTTCTATTACCTGATTACAGGCCTCGTCAATATTCTCGTAAGCTGCAATACTTTCGTTGAACCAGTGAATCGAATCCGCACAGGAGCGGATAATTCCCTCCAGCGCATAATTTGTCCCAGTCTCGTTTGAATCCACAATCGTGGTAAGAACTTCTGAACTGTCAATCTTATCGTTGTGCTCAAGCTGCATCAGGACTGAACAGCCAGTTCCCATGGTAATTTTTACTTCGCCTGCTTTTGTCAAGCCTTGTCCATACAGTGCAGCCTGTGAATCCGCCATTACACCACGTATTGGGATTCCCTGATAGTGCCCGAATTCATCAGAGGATTTTCTGACTTCGGGTAAATCTGAAAGACTGACATCAAATATTCGGCAGAGCTCAGCGTCCCAACGCTGTTCTCGAATGTTGTAAAGCAGTGTTCGGCAAGCGTTGCTGGCTTCTGTGGCAAAAACTTTTCCAGCGGTCAATTTCCAAATCAGCCAGCTGTCTATGGTGCCGACCGCAAGATTTCCTTGCTCTGAAGCTTCTCTGACGCTTGGTACATTTTCAAAGAGCCACTTAATTTTAGGGCCGGAGAAGTAGGTATCTAGCCGAAGTCCCGTTTTCCGCTGGATTTCCAGCTCGTAACCGCTGTCTATCAGGGACTGACAAATTCCTGAACTGCGGTTATCCTGCCAGACGAGGGCGTTATACAAAGGTTTACCTGTTGCCTTGTCCCATGTCAGGATGGTTTCACGTTGATTGGTAATGGAAATCGATGCGATGTCAGCAGCGGTCAGCTGCGTTTCGCCCAGCATGTCCGCAAAGAGTTTCTGTACATCCTCCCATATTTCATCAGGACTGTGTTCGACCCAGCCCGTCTTCGGGTAAATCTGCTGATGTTTTTTATCCAACCGCCTAAGAATGCGCCCGCCCTGCAGCAGTAAAAGTTTTGTCGCCGAGGTACTCTGGTCGAAAACCAGTCGATAGTTGTCATCCATATTTCTCTACCCATTCTGCGCCGAGCGAGGCTAAGGATTCTCCGTCTAATCCGTAATACTTGAAGACTTCTGGGCTCTCACCTGCCATTGGCGCCTCATCAGGCAATGCAACAATCTTCTGTCTGATGCCTGTTTCTTCCGCGAGCGTCTCCGCTACAGCTGCGCCCAAGCCATTGTAAACGGAATGCTCCTCGACTGTTATGACAAGCCCTGTCTTCAGCGCTGTTTTCAAGACGGCTTCACTGTCAAAAGGTTTTAAAGAGCTAATGTTGAGCACTTCTGCACTGATTCCCTGCGCCACCAGTTTTTCACTCGCATCCATGGCCTGCCGCACCGCCTCACCGATAGCAATAAAGCTGATATCAGTCCCTTCAATCATCATGTGTGCCTTGTCGAACTCCCAGTCAATCTCATCACTTTCAAAGCAGTCTGGTACGGCATTTCGTCCCAAGCGGATGTAGGCAGGCTCCTCAGAATGAGCCAAATACTCAAACATCTTTTTCGTCTCGAAACGATCAGCCGGACAAAGCACTTGAAGTCCTGAAATCGCCCGCGTTACCGCGAAATCCTGTGCCGAGTGGTGACTCATTCCTAGGGCACCATAACTGATACCTCCAGAAATACCGACCAGCTTGACATTCGTATGTGAGTAAGCCACATCCACCTTTACCTGCTCAATTGAGCGCATACTCAGAAAACAGGCTGGCGAGAAAGCAAAGGGGCGCTTTCCCATATGGGCTAAGCCGGCGGAAATACTGACCAGATTCTGTTCCGCAATACCGACTTCCACCACTTGCTCAGGCAATTCTGCCGCAAAAGGCGCCATTTTGGCAGAGCCGCGAGAATCACTGAAAAGTGCGAGAATGTCACGGTCTGCCTGTCCAGCTTCGGTCAAAACCTGGCAGACAATTTGACTATTTGAAATTTTATTTTTCTCAGACATTCGCGATTACCTCCAGCTCTTTCAGTGCCTGCAGGTACTCCTCATCCGAGGGCACCTTATGATGCCAAGCCGCCTGATTTTCCATGAAGGAAACGCCTTTTCCTTTAGTGGTCAATGCAATCACCATTTTCGGCATTTCGCTGACATTCGGTCGCTTAAGAATTTCCACCAGCTGCGCAATATCATTGCCGTCAACCTCGTGAACCTCCCAGCCGAAGGCCTCCCACTTTGCACGCAAGTCCTCCACGCGCATCACAGATTCAGACGCACCGGAGATTTGGAGTCGATTTCTGTCAATGATCGCCGTCAGATTATCCAGCTTGAAATTCGCCGCAGCCATAGCACCTTCCCAGACCGAACCCTCAGCCATCTCACCGTCGCCCATCAGCGTATAGGTGTGGTAATCTTTACCGTCAAGCTTCGCGGCCAGTGCAATCCCAACACTTACAGGCAGACCGTGTCCCAGCGAGCCTGTATTCATCTCCACACCTGGCACTTTATTGTTAGGGTGACCAATCAAGCGACTCCCGAATTGGGAGAAAGTAGCCAATTCCGTCCTGTCAATGAAACCCTTATCCGCCAGCACAGCCCAGAGCGCTTCAACTGCATGCCCTTTGGACTGAACATATTGATCCCGACCATCCATTTCCGGTTTTTTCGCATCCACATCCATCACCGCATAGTACAAAGCCACGAGAATGTCCGCACAGGAGAGGTCAGAACCTGTGTGCCCCGTCCCAGAAGTCTTAATCATCTTTAAGACTTCTTTTCGAATCTCAACGGCAGTTTTCTGTAAATCTTTTATCTCCAAATTTTCCTCCTAACTGAGTTCGGTTCGCCAGAAGCTAGGAAATTAGATGAATCTAGAACCTGCCTA
>JAITVN010000010.1 GCA_031285775.1 Streptococcaceae bacterium
AACAATATGAGTCAAATGTTGTAGAAAATGAATCTCTGGTACACCTTAGAGATTCATTAATACCAAAACTCATGTCAGGTGAAATCTCAGTTACTCAAGCCGCTAAATGATGATTTATCGCATTAAAACTACCAAAATGAAAGGAAAGCTATGCCAGACGATATTTATTTAGATTTTGCCAAAGAAAACAAAAATAAACTTATTACAAATCTGATACGGGGTAAGTTTCGTGCCTCAGCAAAGACGGCTATTTTTATGGCTGGAAGTCCCGGAGCGGGAAAGACGGAAGTTGCGACTGGTCTTGCTGATAATTATGTCAATTATGTCATTATTGACGCTGACAGTTTTAGAGAGAAATTTCCAGGGTACAACGGTAAAAATTCGAGTGACTTTCAGAAAGCATCGTCTTGGTTAGTCGAAGAAACCTTAAAATATGTTCTGGCAAATGGTTACTCGTTTATTTTAGATGCAACTTTTGCCTTGTTGAGCGCAAATAATAACATTCGGCGCGCTTTGAAGAATGATTTTAACGTAAAAATCTATTATGTTTATCAAGATCCTATTGTAGCTTGGAATTTCACGAAGATTCGAGAAAAGGTGGAGGGACGTCACGTTCCGAAAGCGACATTTATTAATGCATTTTTCAAATCTCGAGAAAATATTATCAAGGCAAAGCAAACTTTCCCAGAGATTGAGCTTAATTTAATTATCAAAAATTACAGTGATAATACTACAGAAATTCATACCTACACTGACAATGTGGAGTTGATTTTACCCGAGCAATGGAATAAAGAAGAATTGGAGGAAAAATTAAATGACTGAGCAGGAAAAAGTCACAAAAATAGTAAGAAAATATGACAATGACCTGTCCAAACTCGCAGAAGAAGGGAAGGGTCAGGAATACAAGACAGTTCTTAAATTTATCGCAGATGAAGCCAACCGCAAACAGCGTGAATTGGCAGGATTAGAGAACAAATCCTGAATTTTCTACCACCTTTTGCTAAAGTAAGTAACAGAAAGGTGGAATAGGTGAAAGAAAAACTTATCACAGAAGTTCAAAATACAATGTCAAAGATGCTCAATCAGGTTCAGCTTGATGAGCTGAAGCGGGTTCTAAATTTTATGTTTAGGAATGTAGATATTCGGGAAAGGAGCCATGAAATTTGTGCGGATTTTGCAAATATCAAACTGCTTGAGCTCTTCATTTCTGCAAAACGGATTGAGGGCTGTTCGGAGAAATCCATAAAATATTACAAAGCAACAATCGAGCATTTATTCGCAGGAGTTTTAAAATCCATCAATGAAATGACAACTGATGATTTGCGCCTTTATCTAGCAAACTATCAGGAAAAGAGGCAATCCAGCAGAGTTACGATCGATAACATGCGACGAATTTTCTCAAGCTTCTTTAGTTGGCTTGAAGATGAAGATTACATTTTGAAAAGTCCAGTGCGACGCATTCATAAGATAAAAACCGAGCAAACAATAAAAGAAACACTGAGTGATGAGGGCTTGGAAGTCCTGAGGGACAACTGTAAAGAACTTCGTGACTTAGCAATGATTGATTTGCTAGCTTCTACAGGAATGCGTGTTGGCGAGCTTGTGCTACTCAACCGTGAGGATATCAATTTCCATGAGCGTGAATGTGTGGTTTTGGGAAAAGGAAGCAAAGAAAGAATCGTTTATTTTGATGCTCGAACGAAAATTCATCTTTTTAATTATCTTGAGTCTCGTACAGATAGTAATTCAGCACTTTTTGTATCATTGTCAAAGCCTCATGAGCGCTTGAATATCGGTGGGGTAGAGACGCGACTTCGTAAACTTGGAAAGCAGGCAGAACTTCAAAAAGTTCATCCGCATAAGTTTCGTAGAACTTTAGCGACGCGAGCGATAGATAAAGGCATGCCGATTGAGCAGGTACAGCACTTGCTTGGTCATGTGAAGATAGATACGACGATGCATTATGCCATGGTCAATCAAATGAATGTGAAGAATTCACATCGGAAGTATATAGGATAATTATGCTGACACTGTCTGCAAAAAAATGGGAAGGTTTATCATGAATCAGAAGAATATGTTGTTTGACGGAAAAGAATATCTTGATTTGGTTGAAACAATCAAGAAGAGGGTAAGAAAAACTCAATATGAAGTTGCTCGTCAAGCAAATGCAGAACTCATCATGATGTACTGGTCAATAGGAAGATTGATTAACGAGCATAATGACTGGGGAAAGAGTTTTGTCGAGAATTTGTCAAAGGATATTCAAGCTGAATTTCCGAAAATTGTCGGCTTTTCCAGAAGGAATCTCTTCAATATGGCAAAATTTGCGGCACTTTATCCTGATGAGAAATTTGTGCAGCCAGTGGTTGCACAAATTCCTTGGACGCATAATATGATTTTGATAGAAAAGGTATCCGATGAAAAGCAACGATTATGGTATATAGATCAGGTAAAGAAAAACAACTGGTCAAAAAGAGAGCTTCAGCATCAGATAGAAACAGATGTCTTTCACAGACAGACAAGCATAGAAAAAACAACAAATTTTGATGTCACACTCGAAAATCCGCAAAATTCACTGGCGCAGGACTTGATAAAGGATCCTTATGTCTTTGATTTTGTAGCTGTACGAAAGGTTGCATTGGAAAGAGTAATCGAAAATGAACTCGTTCAAAATGTGACCAAATTCTTATTGGAACTTGGAAGCGGCTTTTCATTTGTCGGACAGCAATATCCGATTCATGTAGGTGACAATGATTTTTATCTTGACTTGTTGTTTTACCACCTTGAGCTTCGCTGCTACGTTGTGGTCGAACTGAAAGCTGTTGATTTTAAACCTGAGTTTGCGGGAAAGCTGAATTTTTATGTGAATGCTGTGGATGGAGAAATCCGGCGAGAGGGCGACAATCCGACTATTGGTATCTTACTTTGCAAGAATAAAGACAGGCTGATGGCAGAATACGCCTTGAAAAATATTCATTCTCCAATTGGTGTTGCAGAATACTCATTGACTGAAGTTTTACCAGATGAATATGTGAATAAAATTCCGAGTGTTGAAGATATTGAAGCTCGTTTGTTAAAGGATTTTAATATTGCTGATGAAGAAGAGTAAATGTGCAGCCAGTGATTGCACAAATGGAGGAATATTTTGGAAAACTGGAAATCAGTGAAGGCAAGTGAAATCATAGACTTTAACCCTAGTGAGAGTATCAGCAGGGGAATAGTTGCCAAAAAGATAGCAATGGATAAGCTGGAACCATTTACTAGAGATATTTCAGATTTTGAGTTGTCTGAGTTCAAGGGTGGAAGTAAATTCAGAAATGGTGATACGCTTCTTGCAAGAATAACGCCATGTTTAGAGAATGGTAAAACATCAAAAGTTACGATTTTAGATGAAAATGAAGTCGCTTTTGGTTCAACAGAATTTATTGTAATGCGTGCCAAAGAGGGAGTTAGTGATGAAGATTACATTTACTACCTGTCATTAAGTCCTTATTGGAGAGAAATTGCCATAAAGTCAATGGTAGGAAGTTCTGGGAGACAGAGGGTTCAACTTGATGTGCTGAAAAACACGAAGCTGCTTGTTCCATCACTTAACGAGCAGGTTAAAATTGGAAAAACTTTAAAGGCACTTGATGACAAAATAGCGAGTAATAAGCAGATAAATCATCATTTAGCGGCTTGAGTAACTGAGATTTCACCTGACATGAGTTTTGGTATTAATGAATCTCTAAGGTGTACCAGAGATTCATTTTCTACAACATTTGACTCATATTGTT
>JAITVN010000019.1 GCA_031285775.1 Streptococcaceae bacterium
ATCATCGCGGCAGTCGGTCGAATTCCCAGTGAGTAAGCGGCTTCGCGCTGTCCTGCAGGAACCGCTTCAATTCCTGCGCGAACGATTTCTGCCATATAGGCGCCTGAATTCAAGGACAGCACGATCATGCCTGGAATAAGGCGTCCTAAGTCTTCATTTAAAATCCCCACCTGAACATGCGGCCAGCCCATACCTCCTATTAACAAGAAGCCGATCGTAATTTGGACAAGCATCGGTGTATCACGGAAAATCTCGATGTAAGCGTTCAAAAACCATCGCAAGGGTAAGATTTTAGACATTTTTCCAAGTGCGGCCAAAATCCCGATAATTGTGCCAAAGAGCACCACAAAGAATGAAATGATAAGGGTAACGATGAGGCCGTCATTGAAGTAGGCCCAGTATTCGGGCAGGAAGCTGAAATTCATTTTTTTCTCCAGGCTAATCTTGTTTGTTTCTATTTACGGGTTCTCGGCGCTTCGTTAGGCAGTCTTTATTGTCAAACCAAACGTCAGTAAAAACTGAGTAATTGAATCATTGTTGATGAATAAGTCCAGTCAGAATGGACATCTTCAGCGAGTTTTATTCTGCATGCTATTATTCAATACTGTTTTTGGAGACTGTTATTCAGCTGACTTTGACTCAGTATAGTTTTTCTCGATGATTTTTTCCATCTCTCCAGAGTCTTTGAGCTCTTTGATGACCGCATTGATCTCTTTCTGCAAGTCTTTAGAGCCTTTCTTCATCGCCACAGCCATATCTGCTTCGGCTTCAGTTACAGGGATTTTCACATTAGCAATTGCCAACTCTGGATTTACAGCCACATAACTTTTGGCGATCATATCCTCAAGCACAGTACCGTCAACCTTGCCAGTCAGCACCTCGGTAATTTCATCGCCAGAATCTGTCAGCGAAACCAGACTTGCACCTGCGATCTGATCTTTGATCGCAATTTCCTGTGTTGAACCCTTTTGACCAGCCAAAGTCTTTCCCTTGAAATCTGCCAGAGATGAATATTTACTCAATTCAGTTTTCTTGATGACAATTTCATTATATGGGGTATAATAGCCGTTTGAAAAATCGAAAGTTTTCTTACGTTCAGGGTTCGCTGATACTGCTGAAATCGCAACATCAGCTTTTCCCGAGGAAACAGCCGCCAGGATATTATCAAAACTCATCGGACTCAGTTCAACTTTAACGCCCAACTTATCTGCAATTTTATTAGCCAGGTCAATGTCGGCGCCAACGATTTTATCTTTGCCGTCAACCATAGTTTTGTACTCAAATGGCGGATAGTCAGGGCTCAAAGCCACGACAAGCTTTCCGTTAGACTTGATGGTATCAACTTCGCTCTTCGAACTTGAGCTGCCATTGGAACATGCAGCAAGCGCAAATACTGCTGTAAGCATAGTCGCCGCTATAATGAATTTTTTAATTTTCATAATTATTGTTCTCCTAAATTAGATATGTGCATTATTATACAGAAAGTTTCTATAAATATCAAGTATAAAGTTACACTATATTGAATAATATGCATCTCATGCCTGAGAGATAACAAAAAAGGCATCCGCCTTTCTATCTATATCAACTTCTCCTTATGAATTTGTTCCGCGCTTGTCTGGGCGTCATTCAGCTTGTCCCAGATAACAACTTCTCCTTTGGCACGTGATTTCTTTACATCAATAATCCGCTGATTGCTGGATCCGCGAAACTGCAAATTGAGGTTTTTCTTGGCCAGCTCAAAGCGGCCGTCAACCAGAATATCCACGTAATCAAGCATTTCCAACTTGTCCTCAGTTTCAAGCAGCATTTCTTCCCAAGTGTAGCCTGTCCAAGACCAGATGTCTTTCTCAGGCAACTCTGCGTGAATCCGCTTGAGCAGCGGCAGCAGGGTTCCAGTATTTAGGAAAGGTTCACCGCCAAGTAGCGTTAATCCCTGAACATAAGGCTGCGCGAGATCAGCCATGATGCGTTCTTCCAGCTCTTGTGTAAATGGATGTCCGTATCTGAAGTTCCAAGTCGCTTGATTATAGCAGCCCTCACAGTGAAACATGCAGCCGCTCACATAAAGCGAACAGCGCACGCCCTCACCGTCGACGAAGTTAAAGGGCTTATAGTCAGCAATGTAGGCATGACTCAAGTCTTCTGATTTCCATTCTTTTGGCTTTGGATTCTTCATAGGCTCTTTTTTCCCCTAAATAGGATTTGAATGTAGTTCGTTCTCCCATTCAAAATACGTTTCACATGAATGTTTCTTTCATCAATTATTTCAAAAAATGTGAGATAGTCCCCAGCAATAATGTATCGCAATCGTGTTGAAATATCTGTTTTATTTGAAAGTTTCAGCCCAATCAGCGGATTCCTTTTAAGCCTTTCGATATCGCTTAGAATCAACTTTATGAGCTTGTCAGTATTCTCCGAATAAGCACCAATACTTTGCCGGAATAGCCGAATTTCTTCCAAATCTCGCATCGCTTGAGAAGTAACAAACAAATGATATTTTTCTTTAGGTTGATTCTCAAACTGGGCCGATTCAATCAAGTGTCAAACCCAACCTCTCTCCAACTTCTTCAAGGGTCAGAAGCGGTTCATATTTAGCAGAAAGCTCACCCTTCTGCAGTTCTGTGAAAAGTTCCATTTCGGCCTTGGTTCGCTGCCACTCCTCAAAATCAACCACTGCATATTTGGCATGGCCATTCTTCGTCAAAATTACCTGATTGCCGTCGTTGACCTCGTGCAAGGTCTGATTATACGAGCGCAAATCTGATACGGGCAAAATATATTCCATTTGATCCACCTACTTTCGTTGATAAATCATTATATCATAGTTGCGTAAAATTTTACGTAAGTTTTTACGCAAAAAGGACAAATTCTGATTTTTGTCCTTTTTCAAAACAACATTATTTGTGCTTTTTATATCCTGTCTTCATATCCACCTGATTTTGCAGAGGCTTGCCAGTTGCGTAGTTCGTCAAGTTATTCTGCAGAATCGCGATGAAACGGCGTCGGCTTTCTGCCAAATTGAATCCGCCTGAGGCATGCGGGGTGATGAGAAGATTTGGCGTATGCCATGCTCTGTGGCCTTTCGGCAATGGTTCTGGGTCAGTGACATCAAGTCCAGCGGCTTTCAGCTTCCCAGCTTCCAACGCATCGCAGAGAGCCTCTAAATCAACCGTGGTGCCGCGTCCGACATTCAGGAAGATTGCCGTTGGCTTCATCCGCGCAAATTTGGCAGCGTCGAAGAGCCGATAGGTCTCCTTTGTGCCCGGTACGCTGCTGGCAATCAAATCGACACGTGGGAGTACTTTGTCCAGTTCGCTGTCTGGATAGACTTCGTCAGCGTATTCTTCGTCACCATAGACGGTGCGCTTGACCGCGATGACATGGGCGCCCAGCGCCTTGACTTTTTGGGCGAAATGCCCGCCGATGTCGCCGAGTCCGTGCACGAGAACTGTCGAGCCATAGATGGACTGAATCTCGCCAACGTTTTTCCAGATTTCCTGCGCTTGCTGGGCCTCGAAAGTGTTGAAGCCGCGCATCAGGGTAAGCGCCATGGTGAGCAGGTGCTCAGAAATGGACAGGCCGTAGGTTCCTGTCGCATTTGTCAGGGTGACGTGCTCCGGATAGGGCGCGCCTTCCGTGTAGCCGTTCGTCCCCGCCGAAACCAGCTGCTGCCACTTCAGATTTTCGAACTTCATCAGGCACTCGCTCGACGGATTCGCCAGCAGAACCTCAGTCTCCGCGTAATCCGCCTCTGTAAGCGCGTCTTCAGACTTGAACTGCACGTCGTATGCAGGATTTTGTTTAAAGAGATTTTCGACTTCTTCAGTGATCGCCGGTGCAAGCCAGCCGCCAGTTAAAACGATTGTTTTTATGGACATTACTTTCCTCCAATTACAAGCTCATTTTTCCCCGAAAGTAACAGATTTTCAGTGAATTTCCTCAGATAAACATCTGTTGCCATCCCGCGTTTTGCGTTCGCCATTACCAGAGCGTCACGGAAAAACTTGGCGTTATTCTTGAATGGTGTGTTATCTATTTCAAAGCCCAAATTACGTAAATATTTGATGCCGAAAACAGCTGTCGTTCGCGTATTTCCCTCTCGAAAAGGGTGAATCTGCCAGATTCCCGACAAGAAATTCATGACGTGGTGGGCCATGTCCGTTTTATTCATTCCCTGATAGGAAAAAGTCTTCTCCTGTTCAAAGTCCCAATTCAGCGTCTCTTTGATGTCGCGAAAGTCTGCATAGATGACCGTGTCACCATTTAGTACTTTTTCAGCTTTCGTGATATTGACACTACGAATCTGACCGACAGGATACTTGAAAGTCTCAATGCCAGAAAATAATCTCCGATGATAACTCAAGAGCGTCGCAGGACTGAAGCTGAAACTGTCATTTGACAAAATCTCAGCAATGCGCAAAGAGGCATAGTCTGCCTCTTCAGTTGATTTGTCGACTTTTTCTGTTGAATAATAACTGTCAAGTTTTTGTTCAACTTCTTGATAACCGTATGTTCCTTCAGCCTGTTCTTCAGCGAGCGTCCGCATGTAGCTTGATGGCGTGAGATTATCCGTTTCCTGCAGACCAAAACTTGTGTCCCAGAGGTCTAGGTAAACTTGATAAGGTTGCTTTTCACTCTCTTCTGAGTATGGTTTATCTTCGCCAAAATTCATGGTCCCACTTGTCCTTCTCTTAAAGAATCTCATACCTGATTTTCAAAATAAATCTACAATTATCTTTGTTTATTGTTTAATAAAGCATCTCGGCTTTCAGGTTATCAAAGGATAGTAATTCTTAAACAAGCAAACAGTAATTAAGCTTTACTTTTTTAAAAAGCTTTAATATTATGACTAAATTTCACTCAGGAGATTCTTCAAACTTTTATTCTTTTTATTCCGCATTCTCTTCTTTGTGGAATCTTTAAACTCTAATAGCTTCGTATATGATACTTCTAAATACTTGCATGCATAATCAAGTATCTTCACGCCTAATTCAGTTTCCCTATTTTGCCTTTCTAGAATATAAGCATGCATGATATTTTTCGAAGTTTTATCCTTATTCCTTGCTTTCCAATATTCTCCTAATACCTTGTGGGTCTTATCCACTTCATCGTCTTTAAATATGGCATCTTCTCCAAAAATAAACTCAATTAAATCAAAAATGTGCGGAAAAACTGAAATCTCTTCCTCGTCCACTGTTATCCACTGCTCTTCTTCTGGCAGGGATTTTCTTAATCTAACCACCAAAGATGAGTGAAAATTCCCATTTCTTACAAATAACTGAATACTCCCAATTACTTTAGGGGTGAAAATCTCTATGCTTCCACTTTTTTTATACTCCTTCTCTAGTTTTTCAATCATTGGGATGAAAAAGTTCAAATATGTCTTAGACCTTTGAAGCGAAAGTAAAGCGTTCATAAATGTCAGGTTATCCTTAAAGCTTTTTATTTCGCTACTTTGCCAAGCTTCCAACAAATTCTTTTGCTGAATATCTGTCAACTGGCTTACTCCATTGGCAGCGAAGTATTCTTGGAAATTTCTATGTGAAAAATATAAGGTGCTCCCTTCCTGAATAAGTAGACAAACAACATGAATTGCATCACTAATGAAAGCATTATTGTCAAAAGTTAAGCCTTCATTATAGTTTTTCTTATACTTATCCAGGTACTCATTGATATCTTCAAGCCGAAACACAACTTGATTTCTCAAAAAAGTTTTCATTGCAATATATGACATGATGTTTTTAAAGTCACTAATTGTTAATTGAGATTGTCTTTCACGTTTAAAAAATCCTTTATTGAACGAATCATGTCTCTGAAAAAGTGTGCTAAAAGCCATATCATAAAACTCAGTAAAATCTTCTGGGATACTTGAATTAGCATCATAGGTTGTCAGCATAACATTAAGTAATAAAGGAATTGAAGCAAAGGAATTGTGACTTTCAAAAAGATTTTTTCCGCCGGAGTTCGTTCTCAAGTCATTAATAAAGGCTCGTTTAACCTCTTCATCATAATCTAGTTTATCAATCAACTGAACAGCTTGGTTCTCATTCAAAGGCTGTATGCTATGCTCTGAAAAATTTGACCACCCAACAAACTGGTCCATTGGACGCGAGGAAATAACAAATCTGTTGTCAGGATAGCGCCCCGTAAAAAGCTCCAATTCTCTTTGGAATTTCTCTTGAAAACAACTATTTAATTCATCATATCCGTCAAAAATGAAAGTCATTCTACCTTTCTCCAAAATGTAGTGAAACTCATCCAAACCAATCTTTAACCCCTGAAACTTCAATCTATCAAATAGAAGTTCTTCTAAATTAAGTTTGTCCATGTCAGAGCAAGAATTAATCGCACGCAATTCATAAAAAACGGGAACGCTAGCCTCTTGGCTAATCTGATTTACGAAAATGTGTTTCATCATAAAGGATTTCCCGATTCCACCAGTTCCAGTAATGATAATCTTGTTATTTGTAGAAAAAATTAGTGAAGAATTATCCGTCTTCTTCTGGTTACTCGCATCGGTCTCAGATATTCCAATAATTCCAGAAGAAATATACATCGGCACATAAATATCATACAGATTTTTTGGTTGGTTATGATATAGGATAGTCTTCGTTTCCGATATTCTTTTTCCCTCGTTTTCGAGATAAGTTTGATAAATATCTCCGGTATTTTCTCTTTGCTTAAACCTGACAGCCTTGTATTTATCTTTTCCCCAAGAATATAAATCTTTCCCGATATCTTTTCCAATTGCTTCACTTCCAGCTTTGATACTGTTTGTCACCATTTGACACATCCCTCAAATTAATAATATTTACATTGTAATTGCCTCTCTTGCTCAATTCATCATCAACTCTTACAAAGACTCTTAACACATTCTAATTCCAACTTTCGCTATTGTAGGAATTATCTTTCATGATAATACTTCGACTTCTCCTCATCCACAAGGGCAGAATCAATCGATTCGCCGTCTGAAAGCATGCCGACTGAGCCGTCCATGTGTTTGACACGCGATGAAATCTCCACGTGGCGGCCATGAACCATTGGACGCGCTTGGGGATTACCAAGGTAGCCGCAGGTACGCTTGACCACGTCACAGGTCTGAGGGTTGTCATTGCCGCACTGCGGGCACTTGAAGCCGCGTTCAGTCGGTGCAAAGTCGCCTTCAAAGCCGCATTCGTAGCAGTGGTCAATCGGTGCATTGGTGCCGAGGTAGCCAACACGGTCGTAAGCGTAGTCCCAGACTGCTTCTAGCGCTTTCGGGTTCTGCTGAATCATCGGGTATTCGCAGTAGTGAATAAATCCGCCATTGGCATAGACAGGGTAGTCCTTTTCAAAGTCCAGCTTTTCAAATGGCGTCGGGTTCTTGCGAATGTCGTAGTGGAAGCTGTTGGTGTAGTAGTCTTTATCGGTAATGTCAGGAATCGAGCCGAACTTCTCCTTGTCCAGACGGCAGTAACGGTCGGTCAGGCTTTCGCTCGGCGTGCTGTAGACGCTGAAATGGTAGCCGGTCTGCTCGCTCCAAAGCTCGCAGTCCTCGTGCATGCGCTTGACAATTTCAATCGTGAAATCTTTGGCTTCTTTGTTATGCTCCCAAGTCGGACCGTAGAAGCTGGTGGCGACTTCGTAGAGACCAATGTAGCCGAGACTGATGGTTGCGCGGCCATTCTTGTACAAATCATCCACGTTGCCGTCCGGTGAGAGCCTGCCTAAGGCGCCTTCTTGGAATAAAATAGGTGCATTCTTGGGGCTGGCTTCTTTGACGCGGTCAATCCGGTAGACGAGGGCATCATGGGCAATGCTCATGCGCTCGTTGAAAATTTCCCAGAATTTTTCTTTATCGCCGGCGGCCTCTAAGGCGATGCGCGGCATGTTCACGGTAACAACTCCGAGATTATTGCGCCCTGCTGTAACTTCGTTGCCGTCCTTATCTTTCCAGCTGTGCAGGAAGCTGCGGCAGCCCATGCTGGCTTTGAATGAGCCTGTCAGTTCAACGATTTTATCGTAGCTGAGAACATCTGGATACATGCGCTTTGTCGCGCATTCCAGCGCCAGTTCTTTGATGTCGTAGTTTTTTGTGCCTGGCTCCAGGTTAAGGCCGCGTTTCAGGGTAAAAATCAGCTTAGGGAAGATAGCTGTGCGGTGCTCAGCGCCGATGCCGCCGATGCGGACTTTGAGGATGGCTTTCTGGATTTCGCGCGCATACCAGTCTTCGCCGAGGCCGAATCCTACGGTCACGAAAGGTGTCTGGCCGTTTGAGGTAAAGAGGGTGTTAATCTCGTATTCGAGCGACTGCATGGCATCGTAGATGTCCTTGCTGGTCTTCTCTTTGGCGTAAGCCTTGCGCTTTTCTTCCGCATCAGGGCCGTCCACCCATTTTTCGGC
>JAITVN010000077.1 GCA_031285775.1 Streptococcaceae bacterium
AAATCACAGATTTTGTCTTTTCGGCTGGGCTTTTTCTCAATCAGCTGTAAATCCTTTGGACTGAGATATTTTTCTCGATTTTTCACGTTGATGGCAATTCCGTCAAACTTTTTCCCAAACTCTTCGAAGCTTGTAACGTCCGACCACTCCACCAACGGCAGCTGATAAATAGGCCTTTCAGGGAAGAATAAACCTTCATCTGAGATAATCAAATATGGTTTTTTATTTTTTACAAAAGGAAAAGCCTCGTAAAAATAAATGATGCCTAGCCCCAGTACGACCAGCCCCGCGAGGACGAAGAGTACGGACCAGTCTGTGAAATTATGATTCAGCGCGCCGTACAGGGCAGCCATCAGCATAATCACGCCCGCCGCAAAACTGCCAGCGCCGAAAATGAGCACTGGCGTGAAATTGTAACGAAAAGTCAGCGGTAATTTGTAGTCCTTCACTTTTTAGTACCTCGGATACTTGAAGTATTCCGTCTCCACCAGCGCATCATCGCCCTCATCGAACTTGTCCTGATTCCATTTGATTGAGAATTCCTGCGCCTCATCAGACTCCAAAAAGTCCATCAAGTCCGACAAGCCTTCATCCACAGTATCTTGCAGAAATTTACTGAAAAATTCCAGAAACTCGCGTGAAAGTCCTTGCTCATCGTAGGGAATCGTCGTCAGATAATTTCCAGCGTCGAACTCAGTCTTCGAAGGATTGTAGAAGAGCACTGCATCCTCGTAGAGAATGTCATCCGTTGAGCTGACGCCGTCTGCATCAGTCACTTCAATCTTTTCTAAGTTTTCCACATCAAGCACAAAAGACACGGTAATGCCGTGGTTCTGCTTGTCCCAGTTGATTTCGTAATCGTAGCGAAAGTTCTCGGAGAGTTCTTCGTCGAGAACATCTAAAAAGCCATTTTTCTTAGTCATAGGGTTTATTTTAACATAATTGTCTGATTTATTTTCACAAGAAATGTTTTAGCATTGACTATAAAAATTTTCCTCAAACTATGAATTGAAAAACGTTCATTTGAGCTTTTTTTTGATGCTTTTGATGAATTCCTCCATTGGATCATACTCGTGAATGACCGATTTTGGACTCATCACAGGAATTTCATAGATAAAGCGATGATAACCGAAAGTTTCTTTCAGAGCAGCCATCTTATTAACAATTGGTGACGCTTTTTTCAGATAGCCTTGTGCTTGCATCCAGGTAAAAAACTCTGGAATAACGCCAAACACAACAACCATTTCCTCTAAATCATGCCGTTTTTTCGTCTTGACAAAGTACCATTTTCTAAGCTGCTCACAAATCATGCTTCCGTTTATTTGTGAAAAACTCACATGGTAGTTATCATAAATGGTAAGAATAAACTTTGATATAATATGTGATAAATCTTCAACCCCTTCAGGTTGCAAGTTTGTTTGAGACAAATAATTCTTGAATTCACCTAAAACCTTAATGTAGCGCTGCTTCGTGGTTTCATTGTAATCAGCCCTAGCACTCGACTTATAAGTAAACTTTTCCAGTTCCATTTTAGATTTTACTAGCCAGATATCTTGTGGTCCTGTGTAAGTGAAATTCCCAGTCTTAACATTAACGCCAAATTCAAGCTGTGAAGTTTTATCCTCCTCAGTTCTATAGCTATTGAAAGTCTCAGCCATAATTTCCAAATAATTTTTTGGAAGGTCAAATTGGAGAAGGTTTTTTCGAGCCATTACATCCAATAGTTTTTGAGCGCCGACAAAATAGAAGAAAAAAGCGATATCATGCTCTCTCAATGTCAAATAATAATCACGCCATAGTTGCTTCAAGAAATCAAAACTTTTAACATCCTCCAATTGTACTCCCTGCAAAATAAAAGGAGAATCAGTGAGCCAGATCATGTAGTCCTGCAAAATATCAACATTATCTAAACGCTTTGAAAAAGTGAAAATTTTGACAACAGCTGATAACTCCTCAGTTAAAAACATTGGCTGAATAGCTTCATCAGTATCTTCGTCAAAATCCTCCCCTTCTGAATCATAAGGGTTTTCTCCGTTGATTATTGCCTTAAGTGCGTCACCAAAATTATCTTCTAGCAATGCATCTGACAGATAACCATCTTTTTGATACATTTTTATCAATTCATGTGAAAGCTTAATAACATCCTGAATATAGCTATCATCATTCCTCTTACTATCCAGTGCTGCTGATCCAAGCATAAAAGGCAAGATGAATAAAACATCTGCTTCTGTCATGTTTTTTGGCGCAATACGAAAGATTTCATAGGATAGTTTAACAAAATCCTCGATTACCGTTCCTACTTCATCAGCATCAAGAACATGAAAAATTGACGAAGAAAAATTTCGCCTTGATTCTCTGCGATAATTACGAGATAACTGCTTCGTATAGCCTTTTGTTATTGGATTAAAATTCTTATCTGCTCGTGGAGATGCCTGTGACAACATCTCTAGCTCTGCGTCAAACTGATTAAAGCTATTAAAATTCATTTGTTCTAACATTATTCCCTCAAAGTTTTTGCAGCACAATTTAATGTATCTAGAATTATTTTTTTCCTAGATTTTTTTGCTTATTTGAATATCTGAGCATCAAGAAATCAAGCGCTCATAGTGCTTATTTTAACATATTTATTTACCTTCCAGTTTCTTACTCGTCCTTTGTCTGTGACTTTTCGCGCAAAGTATTATATTGCGTCACTTCTGCGATGATCTGTAAAAAAGGCTGCATCTGAGCGTCTGTCAAGGCTCCCATTTTTAAAGGCATTTGCCTGTCGGAAAGTCCCAGCAGGTAATCAGCTGAAGTATCAAAAATCTGACAAATCGCAACTAGGCGCTCAAGTGACGGATATTTCAGGCCAGTTTCATAGGCAGAAATTGTGCCAGTTACCAGTTTCATTTTCTTCGCCAGCTGCGCTTGTGTCCAGCCTTTATTCTTCCGCATTGCTTTCAATTTCTCGCCAAAATATTCTATACTCATGGTAATTATTTCTCCTTATAGAAGATAATTACCATGAATATAGCTGTCTATTTGAAGAAAAATTCTACTTTTAGTTGAATAATTGATTTATTTCAGCGGTTTTGTGTCACACCATAAACTTCAGTTAACGCTGTATCACAATAATCGACTATATGTTCATTCACCCACTTTTTCTCAGTCTGAAAACGTCCGTGAACATGATTCCTAATCTGTTCCTGCGCAATTTCTTTGGCTGCTTGATAATCGCCGGCATTGATAAGCAAAAGTTCTCTGTTCGAATCAAAATCAACCCATTTTCCATAGCTTTCAGAATAATTGATAAAATCCGATAGTTCTCTAAAATTTTCGACAATTGCCATGACTGCCTCATTGCATTTTATAAAGAAATCTTGAGCAATGCTGCTGATGTTTTCCGAATTTTCATAACTTGTTGTCTCTTCAAACACAGGCAATCCCCAAATTGTCCAAGCCCCATTGGCACGTAAACTGATGGGCTCGGAATGATTGCTCGGCATCTGCAGAACGTCCCAGAGCACATCATCCGCAACAAACGGCTTAACTGTACCTCTGACAATAACTTTATCCTTTTGCATTCCAGTAATATAAATCATGATTTGGACAAAATAATCATTAGCAACTTTGTAAAAAATCCCTGCTCTTTTTCTGTATCCGCTTGATTTAGCTGCTTCTTTGACAGCAAGCAATATGTCATTATCCAACTTTTTTACTTCTTTTGAACTTAATTTCACTTTCCTGTGATTCTCCTTGTTTTGGCGATAAAGTAAAAGTATTTGTCCCTTCTTCATTTTTAAACTGGTCGAATTCGATCAGTTTAAAATACGGAAACATCAAAGCTTTTTGCATTACTACTGCTCCATCTGGAATTCTTTCCCTTTGTTGTTACAAAGCCTATTTTAACATAGTTGGTTTTTCTTAGGTAAAAAAGTAGCACCTTTTTTAGTGATTACAAAGCAAGTACTTCAAAATCCTCCTATTCCCAGCCCTTTCTGAAAGAAGTCTTTTTACGCATGGGAACAGCGTAAGTTGGGGGAAGTTGCAGAGAGAGTTCGAGGAAACGATGGACGGATGAAACTTCCTACGCTTACAATTTCAGCTAGAAGTGGATGGTTAGATCAAAAAGAAAGATTCTCAGCAAATATTGCAGGAAGTGAGCAGCAGAATTATACTCTGTTATCCAAGGGGCAGTTATCATATAATCACGGAAATTCAAAATTTGCAAAGTATGGAGCAGTTTTTGAGTTAAGAGATTATAAAGAAGCCCTAGTTCCGAGAGTTTATCATAGCTTCAGATGTACAATTGAAAGCAAACCAGCTTTTCTTGAATATCTATTTGTGACCAAAAAACCAGATAGAGAACTCGTAAAACTTATTTCTTCTGGGGCACGTATGGACGGTCTTTTAAATATTAATTATGATGATTTCATGGGAATTAAAATAACTATTCCAGAAGTAGATGAGCAGATACGAATTGGCAGCTTCTTCAGCACCCTCGACAATTTAATCGCATTTCATCAGCGTAAGCTGGAATTAATGAAGCAGATGAAGAAAGGATTGTTGCAGAAGATTTTCTGTCAGGAGTTAAGGTTTGAGGGATTTGATGAAGAGTGGGAGCTTCATCAATTCGGAGACCTTGTAGATAAAATAAAATCTTATTCTTTGTCGCGAGATATTGAAAGCTCGAGTTTAACTGAATACCAGTATATTCACTACGGGGATATCCACACAAAAGTTGCCGACATTATTGATGAAAACACTGATCTTCCCTATATTAAAGGTGAAGGCTATGAATTGCTGCAACAAAACGATTTAATCGTTGCAGATGCTTCTGAGGACTATGAGGGCATTGCAGAGCCAGCGGTTATCAAAGAACTAGCCAATAGAAAAATTGTTGCTGGCTTGCACACAATTGCCCTCAGACCCAAAGAAACTGATTCAGTATTTCTCTACTACCTCCTTCACACACGTCAGTTCAAAGAATATGGCTCTAAAGCCGGAACAGGTATGAAAGTCTTTGGAATTAGCTTTCCAAATCTTGCAAAATTTGAGGCAAAAATTCCGCCATTGGAAGAACAGTTGGAAATTGGAGACTTCTTTCTAAATCTGGACAAACAGATTAATCTACGATCTCAAAAATATATCCTACTCCAAAAACTAAAAAATTCTCTTCTCCAACAAATGTTCATATAGTTCCCAGAAAATCTATAATCTTGCCGTTATCTTTTATTTCCAGTTCACGAATAATATGCAGATATATTTCCTGCGTCGTTGTAATGTTTGAGTGACCCAGCCGTTTAGAAATATTCGCGATGGACACGTCTGCATATATCAGAAGTGAAGCGTGAGTATGGCGAAGCCCATGTAGACTGATAGTTGGAATACAAGCAATTTTACAGAGTTCAGCCAAGCGCTGATTGATAGTCGCATTAAATACACGTCCTTTCACGAAAATTAAACTGTCATCATTGATACGGTCAAGTAGCTTTCCAAAACTTTGCGCTGTTTTTTGGTCAATCGAAATTGTGCGATTGGAGAACTTATTTTTCGTAGGATGAAAACTTCCTTGAGGAGACTTATAATTCCAAGTTTTATTTACCAAAATCGTTTGGTTTAATAAATCGAAATCAACTTTTGTAAGAGCCAATGCTTCTGCAAATCGTAACCCTGTTTTTGCTATCAAATAGATGAACCAGTCCCAGTTAATTTCTTCTCCCAAATCAAGATTTTGCATAAGTTGACAGAGTTCTTGCTGATTCAAGAACTTCTGTTTTTTCTGACGCTGACAAATACCTTTGATGATGACTTTCCGCGCAGGATTGTATTTGATTAGACCGTCATCTAATGCATCCAATAGCGATGCTTTGAGCTGTGTGTTAAAATCTGATACCGTCGTCCGCTCGTGATTTTCAGCAAATTTGTTGATGAGCTTCTGATAATTTTGTCGGTTGAGCGAAAAGAGTTTCAAAGTTGGCGCCAGAGTTTTCAAGTGTCTCAGCGTCATTTGATATTTTTGCAAAGTAATCGGTCGTATGGCACCATTCTTGTAGAGTGACAACCATTCTGCAAAATATTCATAAAAAAGTTGATTCTTGTTTAACATTAAAGCCTCCAAA
>JAITVN010000011.1 GCA_031285775.1 Streptococcaceae bacterium
ATTATTTTCTCGTAGAGGTTGTTGATAATCGGGAGGTGGAAGCACAAGCGATAATAGACTGGCCGAAAGTGGCTGTAAAGTCGCTGAATAATCGGTGTTTTATCCTTGAATCGAACGCCGCTCAACATTTCAAAGCGCTGCACGATGTGCGCAGTCATTTCATAAACCATCTGGAAATCGGGTCCCTGGTCATTGATATCCCCTAATGCCGAACCTAGGAGCCAGCTGCTGATGTAGATAATCGCCTCCTGATTTTCGATACCGAAATGTGCCAGGATTTCTTTGGAGAAGGCGTACTCTTTAGTACCTATCAGGAGTTTTTGGTCAATCTTATCTTCTATTTCTTTGCAGACTTTTCTCAGGCGCGGCAGGAGCAGAAAGAAAATGTAGCTAAACTCTTTGAGGCGGTTTTCTACAAGGCTTATAGCGTATTTTTCAAGGAATTTCAGGATGGTTTCTGAAACTTTCTTAAAATCGTCGAAACCGATTTTCTCTTTGATTAGGAAGTAGCGATAGAGAAAGTCGTCGCCATCAATGACGAGATCTTCTAAGATTAGAGTAATCAGCTTGGCGCGGATTTCGACTTCTGCACCTGTTAGGAAGTAGCCTTCTTCTCTGGTGTAAGCGATTCCTATATTTGAATTCTCGAGTTCGATTTCTAGCTGATGAGACGTGTTGGTAAAGGAGGTTTTTCCTATGCTGAGTGAGTCCAGAAAGTGATAGACGGAGAGGTAGTTGTCCTGCCAGTAAAAGAGCATCAGAAAGATATATTTCGAGCGTTCGTCGGCATCCATTTCGTAGCTGCTGAAGAATTCTTCATCGTCAAGGAAGGCGTCCAAAAAATACTGTCTACTTTTTTCCGGCAAAATGATTTCCTTGCTGTCAAATTCAATTAGCGGCAGAGCTTCATCTTCTAATATGAGATTTATTTTCTTTAGCGCATACTCAACCTGGCTTTTTTTCAGTGAAAAATGATTCAAAAAATAATCCAGCTTGTTCTGCGGCTGCTCTATCAGCTTTTCAATGACTTTTCTGACTCTTTTATTGATGCTCGTTTTCATTTCTATCCTCCACACCATTTATGTTCGTTTATTTAAGAATACTGAGTCCCTCGCTCTCTTCATACTGCAGGAGGACTTGTCTGATTTTCTCCTTAGTTTCGGCACTGACATCTAATATCGGAAGTTTGGGTTGACCAACTTCGAAGCCGATTGTCCGCAGGCAGGCTTTGAGGCCGCTTGGCACTGTTCCTATTTTACAAATATTTCGAAAATCGTCAATAGTCTCTTGAAGCTGGTAAGCTTCGTCCATTTTCCCAGCGACTGCGAGTTCGTAGATGGCGACGTCTGTTTTGGCGAGGACGTTTGAAGTTGAGGCTACGGCCCCGTCAGCGCCCATTTGTACGGCGCGGGCGATTTTTGAGTCGCTTCCCATGAGGAGCGAGAAATCTTCTCGCTGGTTGATTTTCAAATATTTTTCAAAGTTTTCAAGGTTGCCGCTTGAGTCTTTGATGGCGATAATTGAGGGGGTTTCGACTAGTTGTGAGAAAACTTTTTCATCAATGTTGATGCCGGTATTCGCTGGAATGTTATATAAAATGATAGGGAGTGCCGTGTTCTGGGCAATAGTCTGGTAATGACTGATGAGCTCCTCGTCTGTGAATTTCAACAAATATGGGGTAATGACCGAGACTGCATCTATGCCGCCGATGGCTTCAAAGCGATGTATCAGGTCAATCACGCCTTTCGTGGAAATACCGCCTGCGCCAGCGAAAATCGGCACGCGCCCTTTTGTCTGGTCGACCACAATCTTGGTCAGAGTGATTTTTTCGTCGTCAGTAAGGGAGAAAAACTCGCCGTTTGTGCCGAGGATAAAGAGGCCGTGGATGCCTTGGCCGATAAGGTGCTCTACGAGTTTACGCGTTGCCTGCTCATTGATTCCGTCCTCGTTTAGGGGCGTCACCATTGCTGTTATAATTCCTTTTATTTTCATGCTTTCCTCGTATCTTTTTAGGAAGACGATGTGACGCGCTCTCTGCTAAGCCCGTCACATCGTGTTGATTGCTAGATTAAAACAATGACTGGAAGAATCGGATAACCGCTGCGATTACGCCGCCTAGGACGTTGTAGTCGATGTTCGGGAAGGAGGCGCCTTTGATGCCCAGCTCCGCAAAGGACGGATAGAGGAACATCGGGAGGACAACAAGTCCGATGCCGACCACGAAGGAACCAAGCAGCGCACCTTTCCAGCCGCCGCGTACGGATCCGAAGACGCCGGCTGTTCCGCCTGAGAAGAAGCAAATGCCTGCTGCGGGAATCATGATGACGCTTGACTTAAAGAGGACCATTCCCAGCATGCCCGCAAGACCACCTGCGAAGGAACCCACGAAACCTAGGATAACGGCATTTGGTGCGTACGGGAAGATTGCTGGACAATCTATTGCTGGTTTAGAGCCTGGGATATACTTCTCTGAGATGGCTACAAAAGCTGCGGTAATCTCTGCGATGAATTGGCGCACACCATATATGAGGACGGACATTCCTGCGGCAAACTGCAAGCCTTGAATCAGCGGAAAGACAAACCAGAGGTCAGCGCCGGCCATTTTTGTCACAGCGTCCATGTGGCCAGTGGCAACGGCTGCGAAGGTAACAATGTAGAAGAGGACAATCATAAAGAGTGCTACTGAGAAGACAAAGTCACGGAAGAGTGAGAAGAAACCAGGCATGTTGACCGTTTTCTTTTCTGATTCCGCCTTCTTCTCCTGCCAGTTTTTGCCGCCTACGAGTTGACCGATAAAGCCTGAAAGCCAGTAACCGAGAGCGTTAAAGTGGCCCATAGCAATCTGCTCGCCGCCTGTCAGCTCGTCCATGTATTTTTGAGCAAATGATGGGAAAGCGGCACCCGCAAAGCCGAGAATGATTCCGCTGGCAACAATGGTCAGCCACATTGGCGTTTTGGCTGCGATGAAGACCAGGCCAAGCACGGCTGCGAAATACAAGAAGTGCTGGCCTGTTAAGAAAATAGCCTTAAATCTTGTGATTCGGGCAAAGACCAGGTTCATGATAAAGCCGAGTACTAGAATCATGGCGATTTCTGCGCCATATTTATTTAGCGCCAGTGCAGTAGCGATTTCTACCTGTGTTGTGACGCCTTGAATCTTGAATGCTGTGTTAAATAGTGTTGTAAAATTAGTAACAATAGTGCCTAGAAACGATGAACCAATATTGAAAATCATGAAACCTATCATCGTTTTCATTGTGCCAGCAAAAACATCTTTTCCTGTTTTTTTCTGTAGCATTAGGCCTATCATGGCGATAAGTCCTAAAATCACGGCCGTGTTTCTGAACTGGTTCATAAACGCTAGAGCCATTTTTTCCTCCTTTGAATATCTTGTTGCTTTGTTTCACAAAGCTTCATTCGATGACTTAAGCTCCTGGGTCGCTCAACGCAAGCACTCGGCCATTTTTCCTTTTGACTATTCATAATAGCTTGTTCACTTTTTAGCCTCTAAAAAGGCTTCAATTTTTTTCTTCATTTCCTCTTTGTTGGTAATGCTCATGATACCAATGGTGTAATATGGCTTATCCTGATACTCCACGGCAATATCCGCCATAGTGATGAAGAGGTCCCCTGTGAAACCGATAAGAGAATCAAGACTCCCGTGCTCAGTTTCAATCGGGAAGTTGTTTTCTTTGATGACTTGATCAATTTTGATTTTTAAAATCATTGATGAGCCCATACCTGCTCTGCAGGCAATGAGTGCTTTGTACATTTTTTTCCTTCTTCCTAGCTGTTAGGATTTTTTCCTACAGAAAGCTTATGGATTTGTATTCTTGGAAGAAAACAAATACTTGCGGAACTCTTTTGAATCTTTTGCTTCAATCAGCTGCTTCAATTTTTCATCCTCAAACAGCAGAGCTAATTCTGCCATGAGTTTGAGATGTGAATCCGTTCCCTCGGCGGCTAAGCAAAAGATCACTTTAACCGGGTCATTTTCGGGATTCCCAAAATTCACAGCTTCCTTTAGTGTAAGTGCGCTCAGAGCCAGATGATTAGCTCCTTCTTCCGGTCTTGCATGCGCGAGGGCCAGATGTTTCATCAAAACAATATAGGGACCCTGCTCTTCAACAGAATGAATAATCCCATCGACATAGCTCGGCTCAATCGAACCATCTAACAATAAGGGGGCCGCTGCCAGCGAAAGTGCCTCCTTCCAGTCTTTAACACCTTTTTGTATCTGAATTCTATCTTCAGTCAATAATTCTGAAAGCAATTCCTTTCTCCTTCCTGTGAAAATTTCTTTATTTCGAAATAGTTTGAACTTCGTTAGGTCCTAACAACTTTATTTTAAGCGATTTCACACGTTAAAGCAATGCCAATTGAAACCGCTTTTTTTGAACAGCAGAAAAAAGTCTGGTCATTTCTTTGTCGGGAAACAATGAACAGGCTTCAGAAACAGCGAACTTTTGCACTATCAGTCATCAATGCACAATTCTTCCTGAAAAGGGAGGCATATCATACGCTTTGGGTTCACTTTTTTCTCCCGACGTCAAAAAATTAGTCCTTTTTTTTCAGAAATTCATTCAGCACAAAACATGAATGAAAAAAGTTAAAAAATTTGCAAAAAAGAAAAAGTGAGAGATTGAGAGTGTCAGAAAAATTACATCAAACAAATCCCATTGTTTCCGCTTAAAGGTAAGCGGGAAGTAAGCAAGTATTTAGCAAAATTCGATTAAAAACTCATTGCACAGTCAGCGATGAACCTCTTAATTACTCAAAAATCCGGCCAAATCAATATGGTCGGATTTTGACAGAATTCAGCGTGCCCGAAGTAAGTATAGAGTTCCCAAAAGCTCTAGTGCTTATAGACCGCATTTTCCATTTTGGAAATCTCTTCGCATCAATGCGAGTGCGATTCACATCTTATTTTTTTAAATATGTTTCGAAACATTCAAACGGTTGATTGCACGGCGCAGAGCAACTTCGGCACGACGTTGCGCATCCGCAGCATGTTCCACTTGAGCTTCTTTGATCTCCCGTTCGGCAACCATCTTTGCACGCTCTGCTCTAGAAACGTCAATGTCACGATCACGTTCCGCAGAATCTGCAACAATTGTCACTACGTTTTGGTCTATCTCGACAATACCGCCATTTACAGCGATATAATCCACTTGGCCATGCCTGTCTTCAGGGCGACGAACTTTTACTTCATCAACACTCAAACGAGCAATGGTTTCGATCATGTTTGGCAAAATACCCATTTCACCATAGACAGTACGTAGACTCACATAGGTTCCATGGTGATCATAAGTAACGCCGTCAGGTGTAATCACCTGAACAGTCATCTTATTCGTCTCATCCATCATTTATAACCCATTTTCTTGGCCTTTTCAAGGACATCTTCAATTGGTCCACAGCTCAGAAATGCTTCTTCAGGGATGTCGTCATATTTTCCTGACAAAATATCTTTGAAATCTTGAACTGTTTTCTCGATCGGCACATATGAACCCGGCTGACCTGTAAATTGCTCCGCCACATGGAAGTTCTGCGACAAGAAGAACTGAATACGACGCGCACGTCCTACCAATTGTTTCTCATCGTCAGAGAGTTCATCCATACCTAGAATTGCAATGATATCCTGCAGTTCTTTGTAGCGCTGCAGCACGCGTTGTACTTCCATGGCAACCGCATAGTGTTCTTTCCCGACAATTTCTGGCGTCAGGGCACGTGATGAAGAGGCCAACGGGTCAACAGCGGGATAAATTCCCATTTGTGTCAGACGGCGCTCCAAGTTAGTGGTGGAGTCCAAATGCGCAAAGGCTGTCGCTGGTGCTGGGTCAGTATAGTCATCGGCTGGTACGTAGATGGCTTGAATTGAAGTAACGGATCCCTTCTTAGTTGAAGTGATACGCTCCTGCAATTGGCCCATCTCAGTCGCCAATGTCGGCTGATAGCCAACGGCGGAAGGCATACGTCCCAACAAGGCGGATACTTCAGAACCAGCTTGGGTAAAGCGGAAGATATTGTCAATGAAAAGCAGCACGTCCTGGCCTTCAACGTCACGGAAGTACTCGGCAATGGTCAGGCCAGTCAAGGCCACGCGCATACGTGCCCCAGGCGGCTCATTCATCTGTCCGAAGACCATGGCAGTTTTTTCTAAAACACCAGAGCCTTTCATTTCGTAATAAAGGTCATTTCCTTCACGTGTACGTTCGCCGACACCGGTAAATACTGAGATACCGCCGTGTTCTTGAGCGATGTTATGAATGAGTTCCTGAATCAATACGGTCTTACCGACACCGGCACCGCCGAAGAGTCCGACTTTACCGCCTTTTAGGTAAGGGGCAAGCAGGTCTACGACTTTAATACCTGTGACTAGAATTTCGTTGGCTGTCGACAATTCGTCAAACTTGGGTGCTTTCTTATGAATCGGGTCGCGTTCAGCATCAGCTGGAAACTCTTTTCCCCCGTCAATCGTTTCACCGAGGACGTTAAAGACGCGTCCTAGGGTATCATTACCAACTGGTACACTGATGGCTTTACCTGTGTCAAGCACTTCAAGCCCGCGTATCAAACCGTCAGTTGACTCCATGGCAATGGTACGAATGACGCCATCACCAAGTTCAAGCGCAACCTCAAGTGTTACTTTTGTCTTCACACCATCGACGTCTTTATAGACAATCAAGGCATTATTGATTTCAGGAAGTGAATCATCAGTTGAGAATTCAACATCAACAACAGGCCCAATGACCTGTGTAATTTTACCAGAACTCAATTATTTTCCTCCTGTTTTATTTTTATAGATGTGTTTCAAGCACAGTTTCTCATCCTTTAGCTAGGCTCTGTACCCCCAGCTGCGTATCGTGCGTTTTGTTGCGCACTGTAAAGGTTGAAGAGTAATTCCAAAGCCTGGACTACTTCAGAAGCAAAATGATTTATGAAACACCTTAATACTAAATTGCCGCCGCTCCAGCTACTATTTCAGTGATTTCCTGAGTAATTTCACCTTGACGCGCACGATTATAAGCAATCGTCAGTGAGTCAATCACATCATGAGCATTGTCGGTCGCGGTTTTCATTGCAGCCATACCAGCTGCATGTTCTGCAGTTTTGGCATCAACTATCGCGCCATAAATCATTGATTCAGCATATTGCGGTAAGAGACCATCAAGAATCTCGTCACGGCTGGGCTCCAATTCAAATTCGAAATTTCGTTTGGTATCCGCCGATTCAACCTCTTTCTCGTCAATCGTGATCGGCAGCATTTTTTCCATCCGAACTGAACTTCTCAAACTGTTGATATGATGGTTGTAACAGACATAAAGCTCATCAAAGACACCATCGGTGAAAAGCTTAATCGATTCTGTTACGATCTCATTTACCTGTTGAAAGGACAGATCTTCAGCTACACCGCGCAACTCATAACTTGTCTTAATTCCACGAGCTTTGAAAAAATCTGCTCCCATTGCACCGAGCGCCAGAACTGAATACTCTTCGCCTTTGTCCTGATGCGCTTTAAGTTTTGCCATGACGGGCTTCAAAATGCTGGTATTGTAGCCACCAACTAACCCACGATCAGATGTAATCACGAGATAACCGGTTCTTTTCACAGGACGCTTTGTCAGCAATGGATTCTCAGCTTTATTGTCGTCGCTGCTGCCATGAGACACGAGATCTATTGTTATTTCGTGCACTTTTTGTGCATAAATCTGGTAATTCTTAGCTTTTTTTTCTGATTTCTGAAGTTTTGCTGCTGAAACCATCTGCATGGCATTGGTAATTTGACTAGTCTTTCGCGTTGAAGCTATTTTTGTTTTTATTTCATTCAGAGATCCAGCCATGACTATTCTCCATAATTCGTAGATTTCTTGAATTCTGTAATTGCAGCATCCAAATCGTCCGTATTAGGTAAATCATTTGTTTTAACAATTGTCTCAAACAAAACTTTATAGTGAATGTCAACAAAATCGAAAAGCTTTCCTTCGAAATCCAGAATTTTATCGACTGGCACATCATCAAGAAATCCGTGTGTTAAGGCATAGAGAATGACAACCTGTTTTTCAACAGCCAGAGGCTTATGCAAAGGCTGCTTCAGAACTTCCACAGTCCGACGCCCGCGGTTAAGTTTGGCTTGCGTCGCCTCATCTAAGTCTGAACCAAACTGGGTAAAGGCTTCCAATTCACGATAGGATGCAAGGTCAAGACGTAGCGTCCCTGAAACCTTCTTCATTGCTTTAATTTGTGCCGCACCACCGACACGAGAAACAGAAAGTCCAGCATCAATGGCAGGCCGAACACCAGAATAGAATAGATCGTCTTCTAGGAAGATTTGCCCGTCAGTAATTGAGATAACGTTGGTTGGAATATAAGCTGAGATATCTCCTTCTTGTGTCTCAACAAACGGCAATGCTGTCATTGAGCCGCCGCCCAGCTCATCTGAAAGCTTGGCAGCACGTTCAAGAAGACGTGAGTGCAGGTAGAAAACATCACCTGGATAGGCTTCACGGCCTGGTGGTCGACGAAGTAAAAGCGAAAGCTCACGATATGCCACGGCTTGCTTGGATAAGTCATCAAAGACGATCAGAACATGCTTGCCGTTGTACATAAACTCTTCTCCCATTGCAGCACCTGCATATGGCGCAATGTAAAGCAGGGGAGAAGGTTGTGAAGCCGCAGCAGTCACAACGATTGTATAATCAAGCGCCCCGTACGAGCGGAGCGTTTCAACTTGTGATCTAACAGTTGATTCTTTTTGTCCGATCGCAACATAGATACAGATCATATTTTGATCTTTTTGGTTAATGATCGTATCAATTGCGATTGAGGTTTTACCGGTTTGACGATCACCGATTATCAACTCTCGCTGACCACGCCCAATCGGCACCAAAGCATCAATCGCTTTGATGCCTGTCTGTAAAGGCTCAAAGACTGATTTACGCTGCATGACACCTGGCGCTTGGAATTCGACAGGACGTGTTTTGTCCGTCTTAATTTCACCCAAACCGTCAACTGGTCTTCCTAAGGGATCCACCACACGCCCAATCAAAGCTTCACCCACTGGTACTTCCATAATTTTCCCAGTACGTTTGACTGAATCTCCTTCGCGAATCGTATCGAAATCGCCAAGAATGATGATCCCCACGTCGGTAGCGTCAAGGTTTTGGGCCATGCCGTACGAGCCATTTGAAAATTCAATAAGTTCTCCGCTCATTGCATTTTCGAGGCCATAAGCGCGGGCAATCCCATCACCAATATAGGTAACGATTCCTGTTTCAGCCACCTCAAAATCAGGCGTGAAATTTTCAATTTGTTTTTTAATCAGCGAGCTGATTTCATTTGCAGTTATTGCCAATGTTTAAGCTCCTTTTTATTATAATTCTGCGGCGATTTTCGCCAGCTGTGACTTAATGGAAGCATCTAAGACCTTCACATTGTTTTTGATGATAAACCCGCCAAGGATTTTTTCATCAATCTGATTGATGATTGTCACATTTTTTAAGTCAAATTTTGTTTTGATGACATTTATCATCTTTGTAATCTGCGTTTCTGTCAAAGTAACTGGTGAGATGACTTCGACCTCATCATGACCTAGCGTTTTGTTTGCCAGAGATTTGTATTCTTTTAAGATCAGCGACAACAAAGAAAATCTGCCATTTTCTGCGATAATTCTTAGTAGATTTCCCATCATTTCTGATGCATTGTCAGCAATCTTGTTTAAAAGTTCATTTTTCTGAGCGTCTGGGACAATGTCATCTGCCAAGAAACTCTGAGCATGACACGCTTCAATTGACTTCTCCAGTTCCATTGCCTCGCTTAAGAGGGTCTCAATTTTATCAGGCTCTTTAGCGGCTTCAATCAAGGCTTTGGCGTATTTTCTCGCAATAATCGTCGTGTTAGTTGCCATTATTGTCACCTAACTTCGCCAAATAACTGTTTATCAGAGCAGATTGTCCATCGGCATCTATTGAAGTTCCAATTAATTTTTCAGCAATTTGAACTGAAATTGATGCGACGTCACTCTTGACATCTTTCAGTGCAGTTTCACGCTCGTTAGCAATATCATCAGAAGCATGCTGTTTCCGTTTGGTCACTTCTGTCATTGTCTCTTCAAGAATATTCTGTCTGGTTTGCGCCGCTGTGACAGTAGCCGTTTTTACAATATCTGAAGCTTCCTCACGCGTGTGTGAAAGTTCAGTCTCACGCTGCGTCACAAGTTTATCTGCCGTTTTATGGGCATCTTCAGCAGCATTGATATCATCTGTTATTTTTTTGGCACGCGCCTCAAAAATAGCCGTAATTTGCTTCCAGGCAAACTTTCTAAGCAAAAATACCAAGATGATAAATGCACCCGTGACAACGATGACATTTCCGATAATTGTATTTGCGGGAGCAGTTTCAGCTAAAAACATATTATTTTCTACTCCTTTCTCAATGTTCAGCCAATACTTTATGGCTGAGATAGACGTTTGTCAAAATAGTAAAGACATAAGCCTGAATCGCTCCAATAAAAAGTGAAAAACCAATCCAGACGACTTCAAGAACGATTGCTACTGGATACAACCAAGCAATTGAAGTTGCCATTGATGCAATCAGTCCCAACAAAATCTCACCTGCAAAAATATTACCGTAAAGTCGAAGGCCCAATGACAGTGTATTAGTAAACTCTTCAAGCAAGTTCAAAGGCAGCATGAAAGCCGGCGGCTTTAGGAATGAATTCTTTATGTAACCCCAAACACCGAATTTTTCTGCGCCAACTAAATTTGAAAAGACAATGACAATTCCAGCTAGCGTAATTGTGATAATTGGGTTTGCTGTAGGTGATTTCCACAAGCTTAAACCTGTTGGAGACTCAAGTTTTGTCACCAATCCGAGTTCATTTGCAATCAGCACAAATGAAAAAATACTGAACGAAAACAGTGAAAATCTTCGAGCTTCGCTATCACCAAGATTATCTTTCCCAATCCCGGAAACGAAGTCAATGACATACTCGAGTACATTCTGTTTACCCTTGGGAACAATTGTCATCTTTCGACTGGCCCAAAAAACCAGAGCAAAAACGATAAGTACCGTCAAGAGCGTCATTACAAGAATTGTGCCGTCGAAAGCGATTGGACCAAGGTAAAATGTCCAAGTTTTATCCATGTCTCTCTCTCCTTTCCACGTACTTCATAATATATGAGGGAACGCTTATTTGAAGACAAAGGACATCGCAACTGTGATGAAAAAAGTTGCTTCTACAAATGCAACACCAATAATCATGCGAGAAAATAGTTTTGACTCCATTTCCGGCTGACGTGCGGCTGCTTCAATGAATTTTGATACGATGATTGCATCACCAAAGGCAGCTGCTGCCGCTGCGATTGCGAGTGCAAGAATTGCAATATTACCAATCATTTTTTTCCTCTTTCTTTTTACAGCTTCAGCTGTTTATTTTTTACTTTTAAATCTTACACCATATCGGCGTTAAAGTCAAAATTTTTATCTAGAAATAGGACGATTTCTGAAAATCTTTCCTTTATTTTCATTTCACGTTTTCAATTTTCCAAGTTTTCCCTACTTTTGAGAATTTAACTGCCCCTTGTTTGTCAGTACGGAAAACTTGAACACCATAGGCTTCAAAAGTCTCTAAGTTCTCTTGATGCGGGTGATGATAACGGTTGTTTACTCCCGCTGATATCAAAGCGATCTTTGGCTGAACAGCTTGAACAAACGCTGGAGTGGAAGCTGTTTTACTGCCATGATGGCCTGCCTTCAAGACATCCGCTTTTAGATTCGGATAATCGCGTAGTAATGCCTCTTCTCCTTCTTTTTCCAAATCGCCGGTAAAAAGAAATCTCGTCCCGTAAAACTGTCCATAAGTCGCGATGGAATCATTGTTCCCGCCGTCTCCAGTATAGCCATTTGTCAGAATCTGCAAATGGCCGTCAAATATGGGAAGTTTTTGACCTACTTTAGCATATTTTACTGGAACATTTGTTGATTGGAGTTTTTTGGACATTTTCGGCACAGTTAAAGCACCTCGATCAACTAGAATTTCCTTGATTTTGATCTTATTGGCCAAAGCCTCTAGATCGCCAACATGATCCTCGTCTGTGTGGGTCAATATCAATGTATCAATGCTGCCCACACCAACCGACTGCAAGTAAGGAATGAGTGTTCTTTCAGCGTTTGCATCGGTCACGCGCTTTTTCCAGGGCACTGTAGCCATAAAAGAAACTTTTCCGCCAGTATCAATCAGAATCGTTCGACGATTAAATGAATCACGCAGAAGAAAACTGTCGCCCTGTCCAATGTCAATCATGGTAATAGTCGGTGCGACCGGATTTTTAGCAATTAAAAATAAGACAATGACAGCAAATAAAAATAGGAGTGACACTTTTTTTCGGCGGCAATCGATAAATAAAGCGATAAAAAACAATAGACCCAAGAAGACGAATAAACTGGGCGTTCCAAATACTAGCGGATAATGGAAAACTTTATCGAGAAATTTGATCATCGTCTCCAAATAGTTGAAAATGAAATTCAGATCAAGTGAAATGCTTGTCAAAACTGACAACATAAAAATCAGTACCAAAGCTGGCAGCATCAGCACATCAAAAATTACAGAAAACGTGAAGGTCAGCACTATTGACAAGGGCTGAAACACGTGAAAATTCAGTATCAGCAGCGGAAGCACTGCAAGCGACAGAAGACAGGACTCAAGTAATATTTTCTTAAAGCCTGACAGACCGCCAATGTGACTAGACAGCATGACCAGCATAAAAGTGTACATTATCGTTAACTGTCCACCAGCTGTGAGAAGAAATTTCGGCTGAATAATTGGGAGGGAAAAAAAGGTCAGACTAAAATTATCCAGACCACTCGCAGAGATATTCTTCTGAAGAAGTGAACGCAGAACAGAAGAAGATAAACCCGTCAGATAGGCGTAAAACACACTAAAAGGCAACTGGAGCTTGTCTACGATATCCTTGCGGCATCCCAAACGAAGCAAAATTTTTCGAAAGTGGTCAATAAAAAAATTAACTTGCATGCCTGAAAGAGCAAATAAGTGAATAATACCCAAAGAGCCGTAAACATCGCTCATTTGGTCAAAATCTTTTCCTAAGTAACCGAAAAGCAAGCCTGTCATATAGCTCGACATTGGCGCAGGAAAGTGTTCGTTTGCCCAAAGAATGGCTTTGCGCCTGACGATTCTCAGATCTAGATTTGAACGTGATTCAATGCGCTTAATTTGTTTTATATTGACGATTTGATAAATATTTTGCGTCTTCAAGTAGCTTTTGTAATCAAAGCCGTTAAAATTACGCTGACCTTCTGGAATCTCAAGCTCTGCTTCTATTTTCAGCAATACATTAGTTGATAGCTTTTTGTAGTAGCCTTGCTCCTTTTCACTTTTTAGTGTGTAATAGGCCTGATACACTCGTCCGTCGGATCTGCCCCGAAAACTGAGCAGGTCACCATTGATTTCCATTGTGTCAATGAGCGGTGAAATTCGCGCGATTTGACTGGGTGCAGTCTTCATGTTCTTAATTTCGTCAAATTTGGTGAAGGTCAGAAAAGCGCCGATTATTAGCAGCGTGGGAAGCATTCGCCAATATCTGCGATAAAACGCTATTCCTAGTGACAACAGAAAAGCAGCAAGGATCAGCCAGCTAAAGCGCCAAATGCAGAAATAAAGCAGGCATGTCAAATAGACGAGGAAAATCAGTGGAAATTTGAGCTTCTTGTTCAGCTTCTCAATCAACAGTAACGCTTTCTTTGAGTTTTTCTAGAGATTTCGGGCCAAATCCAGAGACATTTCCCAAGTCGTCGACTGTTTTAAAAGAGCCGTTCTGCGTGCGATAGTCAATGATGTCCTGAGCTTTCTTTTGCCCGACGCCGCTCAAGCTTTGGAGCTGCGTTGCATCTGCTGTGTTGATGTTGATTTTCGCCGACTCAACAGGAACTTCTGTGCTTTCGCTGCCTGAAGCTGTTGCCTCTGGGTCTGCTGAAGCCGCTGCCTCACCGATTGATGGTACATAAATTACCTGAGCGTCCGAAATCTTGGCAGCCAAATTAACCGTCTTTTGATTGGCAGTTTCAGAAAACCCGCCAGCAAGCTGAATCACGTCATTCACCCGCAGACTAGCCTCTACTGTGTAGACAGACGGTTGCTTGACGGCGCCTTTGACATCCACAACGATTTTTCCTGACGGCACTACTGTCTTATTTTCGGCCTTCATTTTGGATGAATTGTCGGCTGGCTTTTGTATGCTTTCTGACGAACTGATCGCAGTTTCGGATGCTGCCGCGCTTGTCAGATTAATGTTTTGTTGGCTATTTGCTGTCCTAGACAAGTTGCTGAAAACTAAAAATCCGCCGATTAGGACAAGTGCCACTGAAATACCAGCAGCAATCTGCCAATGTTCTTTCAACTTTGCAATTATTTTTTGTGTATCCATTTTCCCCCCTTACTAACTCATACGTAATAACGAGGTGAATGTATCAAAAAAATCCTAAATTCTTAGGATTTTTGGACAGAAATCTATTATCTGTTGTAATATTCAATTTTTTGAGGCTTTTTGGCCTCCATAACAATCGGCAGGATTGCAGGTTTTCTCTTAGTCTGTTCATAGAGGAACTTGCCGAGTGCATCACGAATGGCGCCTTTGATGTCAGCCCAGTCAAAGTCTTTGGTTTCGTTCAGGTACTTTTCGGTCGCTAGATTTACTAGGTTAGCTGCTTCATTCATTAGATCACGTGATGCTTTCACGAAGACAAAACCGCGCGTGTGCACCATGGCCTTGCTGACAATCTTTTTCTTTTGGCGGTCAATTGTGATCACGGAGATGAAAATTCCCTCTTCAGATAAAACCTTACGGTCGCGCAGGACAACTGATCCGATATCGCCGATGCCTGCACCGTCTATCATCACGTTATCGGCTGGAACGACACCATCAGGCACCATTTTGCCCTTATTAAAGCTGACGATTTCACCTCGCTTGGCAAGGAAAATATGATTCGCCGGGAAACCCATTTCCATGGCAAGATCTGCATGGGCTTTGAGCTCGCGGTACTCGCCTTGAACTGGAATCAGATTTTTCGGCTTGATCAAATCGAGCATAAACTGAAGGTCGCGCGCATTGGCATTACCGGAAACACGCAGATCTGAACCCAGCATTTTCATCACGCCGCCGGCACGGTAGACCAAGTCTTCAGTCCTGGCCACCATTGTCTCGAAAGCCAAAGAAGGGCTTGTTACAGAATAAACTAAGTCGCCCTCTTTAATCTTGACGTACTTATGTTTGTTTGTCGCCATGAGTTCCAGAGAATGCAGCGGCTCACCCATACGGCCGGTTTCGACGATAATCAGCTCGTTATCCGGGAATTTTCCGATATTTTTTGGGGAAATGATTTTGCTTTTGTCAACACGCAGTTTTTTCAGACGTGTTGCAGTCTCAACGATCTGCTCCATGTCTTTTCCAGTAAAGGCCACGCGGCGTCCCAACTGAAGCGCAATGTCAAGAACTTGCTGAATTCTGCCGATATTACCAGAATTGCAGGCAATAATCACCCGTCCCTCACTGTCATCAATGATATCAAATATTTTATCATGAATTTCGGATTCGCTGGCTGACTGTACAGTGGACAAGGCATTTGCGGATGCACTAAGCAGCGCCAAAACCCCTGAATGTCCAATTTCGGCCAAACGACCCATATTTGTCTTATAACCTTCTTTGACCGCAGGGTCAAAGCGGAAATCACCTGTGTAGACAATATTTCCAGACTTCTTCGTCGAAATCACGATGCCTAAACTTTCAGGAATTGTATGCGTGGTCGAGAAAAATGAAATGGTTGCTTCGCCAAAGTCAATCTCTGTGGTTTCACTGACCACATGGAAATCATCAAATTTTTTGCTTCCATCGTAATTCTTGGTGTTTAGCTTGGCCAGCTCAATGGTTAATTCGCTGCCGAAAACCGGCACATCAATTTCCGAAAGCAGGTATGGCAGAGCACCGATTGAGTCTGCGTGGCCGTGAGTCAGAAAAACACCCGCAATGCGCTCGGCATTCTCAACCAGATAGGTCAAATCTGGAATGACACAATCCACGCCGAGCATTTCACTTTCTGGGTATTTGAGACCGCAGTCAAGCACAAAAATTGTCTGGTCAACCTCGACCAGATACATGTTCTTCCCGAATTCACGTACGCCGCCTATCGGGATAATTTTAATTTTTGACATTTAAAAAAACCTTTTCTTGAGTTTGTAGTTTGTTGTTTACAGTGGGTTTCATTACAGTCTTTATTTGTCTCACTGAATTTGGCGCAAGACATAAAACCGTATCAATAAGCGCAATTTTGACGAGTTTATCAGTAAATAAGAAGCTAGCCAAGCTCTTGTGAAGTGACCTCAAGGTACTTGAGTTCATGCTGCTATTTCACGATCGGTCTGCTGAAATGATCTACTTTCTGGCAATCAGGTGCGCCAAACTGAGTGAGTTAACAAAACTTTATTTTACTAAGTCTAACATTTTTAAGGGAATTTTTCAAAGGTAGTTCTTGAGAAATTTCTGTATTGCCAGCCGATAGGCCGAGATATCTGTTTCGTAAGCCTTTGCATGACTGGCAGCTGCAACTGTCAACTCTTCGGTTATTCCTTGACTGGCATCACGGTTTTTGGCCAGCATGGCATAAGGTACAAAATTGTCTTTTTCGCCATGAATGAAGAGAAAAGGGCGCTTGTTGCGAGTTAATTGTTTGACAGATGAGGCTTCCTGCCAGCTGTATCCAGCGATGGTTCTGCACCAGAAACTCATCAGAGGCAGTAAGGGCCAAGATGGCAGATGAAAACGATGAAGCTGGTGCTTGATTTCATTCCAGACAGAGTCATAGCCGCAGTCCTCGATAAAGCACTTGACGTTGTCTGGGAGTTCATCGCCTGAGAGCATCATGACGGTAGCGCCGCCCATTGATATGCCCCAAAGCGCAATTTCTGTTTTGGGATTTCTTTGGATTACTTGCGCAATCCATAACTTGAAATCTTCTTTATCCAGCCAGCCAAAGCCCACCCATTTGCCCTGTGCTTCAGTACTTCCACGCATTTCCGGCATTAGAAGATTGTAGCCCAAACTGTGAAACAGCCAGCCGATGTCAAAAAATCTGTTTCGGATAGAATTATAGCCTGTGGCCATGATGACTGTTTTATCGGTCGCTTGAGTTGCAGGTAAATACCAAGCGCGCAGCAAAAGGCCATCCTCCGTATTTATCTGCCATTCGGCCTTTTTCTGCTTGTCAAAAGCAATGACGTCCGAATAGAGCGCATGCTTCTCAGGAACTTGCTTCGACAGGATATTATTACGATGAACAATATAATAAAAGCCGAAAAATGACACTAAGAGAATAAATAGGACAAGCCCTGTAGCAATCCAGAGTATGGTCATCGTTTTCCTCAATTCATTTTCTGAAAATCATTTTCAACGAAATATCCCGCAAGCTCAATTACCAGCAATATCCCAAGCATGCCAAGAAGCATCGTAACCAGCTCCATGAGCAGTAGTTTAGAATTTATTACTTCTTCCAGAGAAAAATTCAGCCGAACATACCAAAGAATAATTCCCAGAGAGGAACCCAGCATCCCGAAAAAGAGTGTGTTCACAGCTGTGCCAGCTATTTGCCTGGAAATGATTTTTCTTTGGGCTTTAAATTGAACAGTCGTCATCAATACGTCTTGTTCGATCACTTCGTTGAGATTTGTTACAATGGCCATCGCAGCTTCTGCGACAGCACCCAATAGGGAGATAATGAAAACAGCCACAACCACATCAGAAAAATTGATCCCGATGTTTGCCGATAAAGCTTCTAAGGCTTCTGCATCTTCTTTGACAAAACCTTGAAATTGTCCAATGTATTGTACCAAAATAGCCAGAAACATGAGCCCTGCCAAGACAATGCCGCTAGCTTTAAATGCCGTTCCAGCGGTTTTTTCATCGGGTGTTGACATGAAAATAGAAAATGCCATCATTGCAAAGGATAATACTGGCAGCACGACTAAAATCGGAAAGCCCCAGACCATAATGGTAATCAAAATGAAAATCATCAGAAAATTTAATGCCAGACCAACTAAATTTTTCATCCCGTCTTTACCTGCGACCAGCAGCATTAGAACTGAAAAAATCAACAATAAAAAAACTAAAGCATTCATTTGACATCACCGACTTTCATTTTTTCGACAGTCTGTTTAATGCCAAAACTTGTCACAAAAGCTGTAATCGGTACGGAAAGTACAATGCCGATTCCTGAAATCACAGTTTGCAGCAGCCCCATGTTCAAGTCCACACTCGCCACATATTCCCAACTGCTGCCGTTTCTGAGCAGCAGAATCGTATTTTGCAGAACTTCGGCCATAAAGACCATGAAAAGCACGTTTGTCAGCGTACCAATGATTTCTCGGCCGATAGACATCCCAGAGCGAAAATAGTCGCTGAAAGTCATGTCAAGCTGATTTTCCTGATTCTGCCGATAAAGCCCAAACAGGCCGACAACAATATCGCCAGTTCCGTCCATTATTGCGCCGAGTACAGAAATGATGCAGCCCATGAAGAACAGATCGACTGGATCTTGCGTAATAAACTCAATGTACTCAAAATGAACGCCTTCATTGTGCGTCAAAGCGAGAACCGAGAGCGCCAGGGAAAAAGTAACCAGCATTGTCAACATGGTGGTGAGAAAGGTAAAGACCATTTGCTTTGTCCGTCCCAATACAAATAAAAGCGATGAAATGACAAACAAGAGCGACAAAGCTCCAAAAATAAGGAAAACAGGCCAGTTAAAGCGGATGTCAAAGAAAAGTGAGAGAGCAAAATAAAGCAGATTCAAAAGAAGTGATAAAGTCAGAAAGAGCGTACTTCTCAATTGGACAAAAACAATCAAAAGTCCAATAAATAATGTCAACAAAGCGCCTAACACTGCATCTCTTTTCAGGGTGAGAAGACTGTAATCACCGCCTATCTCGTCAAGAATCACTTTTTGGCCCTTTCGATAAAGTTGGCCATCTACCTGTGATTCAGCTGACTTATTCAATAACACGAGGCCTTGCTTGTTCTTTTCACCCTGGTTGAGAAGACGTATTTTCAGTTTTTGTGTGATGACTTTATCGCGATTATTTTGGCTGTCAGTCACTGCTGTCTTTGAAACTGTCTGAATCGATGTGATCTGTCCGACTGGATGATGATAAAGAAAAGCATCGTGGTCAATCAGTATGAAAACAATCACGCTTGCAGCGATACATAAGAAGATTTTTTTAAGGAGTGAAGGAATTCTCATAGTCTCATTATAAACCAATCCAAGAAAAAATGCCTATGAATAGACATTTGCCGAATTAATCGCGCATCTAGACGAGTCGCTTAAACTTTTACCGCGTGAGTCCTATGGCATAATAGCCCTGATCGCGCATAATATCTGTCGGATTGAAAGACAAATTATTGTTCAAACCTGCATCAAGAGGATGAATGGCATCATTTGAATCAAAAATCATCCATTTTCCATCAGCGGTCAGTTTTTTTATGACAACATAGTGTCCAGAAGTCGTGAAAGGTGACAATTGGCCATCACCATATGGCGCATAAGCAGGAACTGACTTGCCGCTGATGAGTACCATTCCTCCAGATCTCAGAATCTGATTAATTTGCTCAATCTGTCCGCTTGTTCCTTGCCCATGACCTGGATTATCAAATAAAACCTGGGTTTTTAATCCTAGATGCTGCGCAATGGGAATCGTTGATTCGCCGCGATCTTCAAAAGGAAAAGCGGCTGTCGAATTTGCCCAGTCAATCACATCATTCGGCGTGAGATTCCTCCCCTGCAGCGCATCAGCCGCCATAATAACGGAAAGTAAGCCACAGCCTGACGAACCGACCGTACTTGATCCAAAAGTTTTGTATGCCCAGGCTGGATCCTGTTGTGTCAGTATATGATAACCTAAGATATCTTTATGCGGCTCGCCGTTCGAGTTTAATCCCTGGCCTTGCTTGACGCCGTACCAAGAAATTCCTTCACTGGACCAGCCAGCTCCAGCTAACATATTCGCTTCATTCTGCGAGGTCGTATAATTATGTGCCCCAGCTTGCGCATTCGGATTGTAGCTGCGATAAAGCGGAATCTCTCCGCCAGAATACCAGCTGATTCCCTCATAGTTCCAGCCTTTAAGCACAAGCTGATCGCGCTCAAAACTTGACATCGTGTAAAAATGGTCGCCAGCATTCGGATTATAAAGACGATAAACTGGACTTCCGGATTCTGGTGCCTGCCAACCAATTCCTTCATATTTCCAGCCAGAAAATAAGACATGATCGCGCTCACTTTGGCTAGCGGTATAAAAGTGTTCGCCGGAGTTCGGATTGTAAAGGCGATACATCTGGACATCTGCGCTGGCTGGTCGAGTCATGGCACAGAATAATGGCAATGAAAATGCAAAGACAGTCAGATAAACTAATTTTTTCTTCAAAAGATTCTCCTAAAATGATTCGTTTGCTGCTTTCTTATATTTTATCATACTTTTAGATCAATGTATTTTAAGATTCACACAAAGGAGCTGAAAACTTGCGCAATCCTCTTTGTTTTTTCTTGCTCAAGCTGCGCTCCGTCTTAGCTCATCATAATTTACCCAACTTAGATAAATTTGTCTAAAAAAACTGAAAGGCCTTTTAAGCAGCAACATAAATAGAAGCAGATTAATAGCACAATTGTTGTCACGGGAGTGAAATTGGGCAGCCAAGAAAAGCTAAGTCGTGCCGCCACACAGACCGCCGAAAATAGGGCAAGCAAAGCAATACGCCTCAGCGAGAAAATTTTAGAATTTTGAGAGATAAAACTCAATTTCGTCGCCTTTCTTGAGCTTGACATCTTTTGCATGCGTTTCTCGCTTTCTATTAAGCAAAGAAACTTCCGTGATCGGAAAAGCCTTATCAGCGACTTCGAATTATTACACTAAAAAAGCAGGCGCTTTCATGTATACAAATAAACACAGTAGTCCTATCATATGATGAAGCCGCTGTGTTTCTTAAATATTATTAGATCCGAAAATTTCAATTCGCAACACGCTAGAAAAGGTCTCTTTCGTATTTAATAAAGCAATTATTTCAGATCATTTCTTTCCATAATTTCGTCAATGAAGCCATAATCCAGTGTCTCTTTAGCGTCCATCCAGTGGTCGCGTTCGCAGTCAATGTGAACTTGCTCGATTGGTTTGCCTGAATTGTCTGACAAAATTTTCTCAAGACGATCGCGTGTCTTCTTGATAGAGTCCGCGATGATCTGAATATCTGTCTGCTGCGTTGCTTGGCCAGTTCCGCCCATTGGCTGATGAATCAGATACTCGGCATTCGGCAGCATGAAGCGTTTGCCTTTTTGGCCGCTTGAAGCAATAATCGTTCCCATAGAAGCCGCCATCCCCATGACGATCGTCTGCACATCAGATCTGATAAAATTCATGGTGTCAACAATGGCAAGACCAGCAGAAACTGAGCCTCCAGGAGTATTAATGTACAAATAGATATCTTTTGTGTTATCCTGCGCGTCTAGGAAAAGAAGCTGGGCAATAATGGCGTTGGCCATGCCGTCTTCAACTTGTCCTTGAAGCATGATGATGCGGTCCTTCAATAGGCGGCTGTAAATGTCATAGGCACGCTCGCCTCGGCTGGATTGTTCAATAACTGTAGGAATTAATGTCATTTTTTTCTCGCTTTCAAATTGTGATAACTCATTATAACTTATTGGTCAAAAAAGGTCAAAGAATTAACATTCGCTGCTTCAAGATTTCATCCTCTTCAATCAAATTCTCACAATTAATCTCTATCTCTTGGAATTCACAAGGCTTTTCTGTATAATGAAAGTATGAATATTCCCGTATTATTGGCATTTTTGACAGGCTCTGTTTTGGCAAGTCTTCTGTTTATCTTGGGCTTCTTTCTCTATCATCGTTTTGATGAGAACCGTTACAAAAAAGAACTCGCGGCCATAAAGCTTCATCTTGAAGTTGAAGTGCGCCGAAATTTAAACAGCAAAATCATCGAAATTCTCAATCGTCCTGTATCTGAAACGGATCGAAGTTTCGTTGACCCGCGCGAAGATGTCAAAGTGGCATTTGCAGATTATCACTTCTTGAAGAACTATACTTCCTTGCACAATCTGTATATTCCTGTCTATTTCATGGATCAGTTCTTTAAAAATTTGTCTAACCACCTTGCAGTGTTTGAAGACGAAGATGACTTAAAAAACGGCGGCTACATTTTCCGTGATTCCAGACGTATTTTTGAAGATTTTTCCGTCGTCATTACCGATGAAATGGAAGCCAAGAAAGCAGAGCTTGAGAACATGAAAAATGTTTATCCAAGCATCTTACGAAAACAGTATTATAAAATCTGAGCTTTCAAAGATTTATTTTTTAATAGAATCCAAAATTAAACGAGGAATGACACAAATTCCTCGTTTTTTAATATTCACTCAGTTCCTTGCTTATCTCCATTTCCTCTTTTCGCGTTGCTTCAACAGATAATTCTCCTCTGCCTTAAGCTCCAGCAATTTTTCATGCGCCGAAGAATTCAGAGCTAAAGCAATCGCAATTGATAAGACGAAAAGCGAGGATCCTCCCTGACTGAGGAAAGGAAAAGTAACACCTGTCTCTGGAATCAGACCGATCGCACCACCGACATTAACAAAGGTCTGGACAAGCAGCATTGAACTTGTGCCGATGCAGATTAAAGCGTTGAAGGGATGCCGCGCGCGAATACCAACCATAAGTATGCGCAGAATCAGGAAAAACAAGAGACCAAGTACGATAAAGCCCCCAATGACACCAAGCTCCTCAATAATAATCGGGAAAACAAAGTCAGTCGACGCAAAAGGCAAATAACCTTTTTTTTCAATTGAATTCCCAAGTCCAAGTCCTGTCCAGCCCCCGTTTGAAATGGCATAATAGGAATTGACCAGCTGCTTGCCATAACTTGTTAGTCCAGCAAAAGGATCAATCCAAGCCTTAAAGCGATTATTCTGATAGGTCAGTTTGCTCAAAAACAGGACGTTCGGAATAATATTTCCGCCAGTCACCCGTACGAGAATATAGAATCCAATGAAGCCTGCAATCACAAGCCTAAAAAGAGCTGAAGCCCACCTGAAGGAAATCCCGCTCGTCACAAGCATGATCAGCACAATTGCAATACAAATAATGGCATTCCCGAAATCCGGCATGATAATCACCGCAGCAATCAGAAAAACAATCCAGCGGCGCCATCCTGTAAAAAGATTCCCTAGTAAACTTTTCTTAGGAAAAAGCTCCTTCAAATCATTTTGGGCAATTTTTTCCTGTCGATGCGCGAAAATCAATGCCAAATACCAGATGAGAAAGACTTTCAAAAACTCAGCCGGCTGAATGGTACCAAAGCCTCCCGGCAAAGGAATCCAGCCATGCGCACCATTACGCGGCGGAAAAACAAAACGTGCTGCAAGCAATAAGCCGCCTTCAACGATCACAAAAACGCCAAGCAGGTCATTAAGCTGAAATGTTCGAATATTAATCCGATAAATCAGCAGCATCATTGCTAACGATAAGGCCAAGAAAACAGCCTGTGAAATCACTTGGCTGTAGATATTACTGCCGCCCTTCGTCATTAGCTCAGGAACGGTCACAGAAAAGACGACTACCAAGCCAAAAACCGCCAATATTAAATATGGGATAAGAATGGAATAGTCTAAAAAATTTGATTTACTTATTTTTTCAGGTTGTTGCATAATAAAGTCCTTAGAGATTAAGGACTATTATATCATAAAATCATTTTTTCTCCGAATCATTTTTGACAATTGAAACGATAAAAACAGATTCAGCCGTTATTTACAACTGAATCAGAGTGTAGACAAATTATAAATATGAGTATTCCTTTTACTTGAAGCCAAACTTTCCAGTTTTAGTGAAGTGGAGAAAAATCGCGCCAAAGGCTGTAAAACGAGGCAAAATGCGGGACTTCGGTCTCGCATTTTAGAAATGAAAGCGAAGCTTTGCTTTCGGCCTGTACGCCTTTTGTTTGCTTTCGGCCTGTACGCCTTTTGGCACGATTTTTCATAACGGAACGAACTAAGTCTTCAGTCTGATTCAGCTGTTATATACAACTGAATTTTAAATCTGTAAGCCTTCTGTCATTGAAAATCTTACTTTTCAATTAGACTTCGTTTTCCTAGATACTTTCGGAAATTGATCAGAGACCAGATCAGATTTACCACAATGAATCCGGTCGTTACGACGATTGCCGCACGAAATGAAAATGCACCTGCTACTGCTGAGCCGACTAACGAACCAACGACCATGCCCAGATTAGAAAAGGTTTGATTATAGGCAAAGATACGACTGATCCCTTCGCGAGGTGTAATTTTTGACAAGAGCGAATTGACTGAAGGCATTAATGCGCCAGTGCCGAATCCCAGCAAAAAGCGCAAAATTCCCAACATCAATGCGCTATGAATCATTGACATGGGCAAATAAACTGCTAACGTCCAAAAAAGGCCAATCAAAATCAGGCGATGATTCCCAATCCTATCTCCCAGCTTTCCAAGCGCACTTGAAGACATAAGAGAAGAGAAACCTACGCAAGAAACAATGACACCTGAGAAGAAGACCAGATTGGGTAAATTTGGGCTCAAATAACGCACATACAAAGTGACAAAAGGCTCAATGGACTGAGTGGCAATCTGCAAAATCATACTGGTCACAAAAAGGCCGTAAAGAATTTGCCGATTCGGAATCCTTGACAAAATCTCTTTGGTTGAAAGCAATTGACTCTTTTCAACGGGCTCAAAGTCCTCTTGCACGAAGAAAACAGTCAGCAAAGTGACAATAAGTAAGAGCGCCCCAGTAATATAAAACACTTCGCGCATGCCCACCATTTGCGCTAAACCACCGCCGATTAAAGGACCGATCAGTGCACCAGCTGTGTAGCCAGTCGCTAAGGTCCCAAGTGCATATCCCGACTTACTCCGCGGCACTTGACTGGCAATCAGCGCAGTAGCATTCGGTGTGTAACCAGAGAAGATACCATTTAGGAGACGTAAAAACAACAGAATCCAGACATTTGGTACAAAACCAAGTCCTCCAATTGTCAGCGTCATAAATGCAGAGGCGCGCACCATCATAACCTTGCGCCCGTGAAGATCTGCCAGTCGGCCCCAGACAGGTGCAATCAAAGCTGAAGCCAAGGTCGTTGCTGCAAACGCAAGCCCAGAGTAAAAAGTCGCCTGAGTCGTTGATTTGACACCTAATTCCTCAATGTATAGTGGCAAAAAAGGCATCACCAGTGAAAAAGAAGCGCCTGTCAAGAAACAGCCGAACCAAGTAATTAACAAGTTCCGCTTCCAATCGACAGTCTGAACGACAGAATCTTCTTCTTGGGAAATCTCTTTAAATTTATCTTTCGTAATACTCACATCCTTTTCCTTCAAACATTGACAGACACGATAGACATGCCGCAACATCTGTTCATCAATATTCAATACTTCGGGTCAAATGACAACACTGACCGTCCTTCACTCACAAATATCTTTTCTCCTTGACTAGACAAAGTAATAAAAGAACTTACATTACAATTGTTTAAGCTGTAACAAAACCTGCAACTTCAAGTCGGACAAAGTCGTAGAATTATCCAGAATGACATCTGCCTTCAAGAGTTTCTCTGACATCGGCATCTGTCGGTTAATACGCTCGCGCGCTTCTTCTTCTGTCAGATTTGATCGTGCCATCAGACGTTTCATTTGTATTTCTTCCGGCACAGTTACTAGCCAAACCTCGTCAAACAGTGCCTCATAATGCTCTTCCAGCAGAAGCGGAATGTCCATGAAAAACGATTGTTCAGAATTTTTTATTTCTTCGCTTCGACGCCTTTCTAACTCTTTCCGAATGATCTGATTCTGTAGTTTCGAGAGCCGTTCATAGGCCTCTTCATTTTGGAATACTAGGCTTGCTAATTTTTCACGGTTCAAGTTACCTGAGGCGTCAAAAAATCCTGGGCCAAACTCTCTGACAATTGCTTGATACAGCTTGCCGCCTGGCTCTTGAAGTTCATGAACCACCGCATCCGCATCAATGACCACAAAACCTAAGGCACGCAAAATCGACGTTACCGCCGATTTCCCTGTCGCTATGCCGCCTGTTAATCCAATGATCTTTTTCATGAATATAGTATAGCATTTTTTTGATGAATTATCTGTGAGCTTTTTGAAAAGAACTTGAGCCAGTGTCTAAAATAATGTATTCGATTATTGTTTAAATCCGAACTATTTATTATTCTAATAGCATAACGCTGTTGAGATTCTGAAATGAAGGTCATAGCAGCAAAATAAAGCACACATAAAAAGAGTGCTCACACACTCTTTAATCGTAAGAATTGGTTCAATCCTCAAACGCCGCCAGTTCTGGAAACTCAGATCGAACAATCTTGGTACAATGTAAACACAAAGTCGGGAATACAGAGCCATTGCCTACAGTCTTGTCTACACGGCGACAACGCTGGCAAACTTTACCCGGCGCTTCTTTTACGACGATATCAAGTCCGTCAAAACGAACAGAATTTTCTGGGGCAGTGACTTCCTCAGGATCTGCAACTCTGAACTCGGATACGATGAGAAGCAAGGAGACATCTGATTCAATTGCATTCATCAAAACTCGCGTCGGCTCATCTGGATAAATCGTCACAGAAGCTTCCTGCGAGCGGCCGATTAGTTTGGCCTCACGCGCATTTTCCAAAGCTTTCAATACTTTATCGCGGAAGTCACGAAAAGCGGCCCAGTTATCCATTAGATCGCCCAAATTGCCATAATTTTCTGGCTCAGGCATCTCAGCCAAATAGGCAAAAGCTTCTTCTTCGGCATCCAGATAACTCCAGACTTCTTCGGCCGTATGCGGCAAAATAGGCACCAAAAGCTTGGTCAGGTCAGTCAAAATTTTATAGAAAACAGTCTGCATACTCCGGCGTGCGAGCGATTCAGCTGGCTCAATATAAACCACATCCTTAGCAAAATCCAGATAAAATCCTGATAAATCCGTCAGGAAATTGGTCACTTCCTTATAGACGTTCATAAAGTGATAATTGTCATATGCTGAACGAATTCGACCGACTAATTCACTGAATTTGACCAAGGTATATTTATCTGCACCGCCCAGATCAGCAAAAGGCACGCTGTCTGTCTTTGGAGAAAAATCAAAGGTATTGGCAATTAAGAAACGCAGTGTGTTGCGAATCTTCTTGTATTGTTCAGCCACTTGATTTAAAATTCCCATTGACACACGGACGTCACTCTCATAATCAACCGAAGCCACCCAGAGGCGAAGAATATCAGCACCCAGTTTACTTGTCACATCTGCAGGCAAAATCGTATTGCCCAGCGATTTGGACATCTTACGCCCTTGTCCGTCAAGAACAAATCCTTGAGACAGAACTGTTTTATAAGGCGCAATGCCATTCACAGCCACAGAAGTCGTGATAGAACTGTTGAACCAGCCACGATACTGATCAGAACCTTCAAGATACAAATCAGCAGGATAAGACAACTCAGGACGGCTGTTCAAGACAGCATTCCAGCTTGAGCCAGAATCAAACCAAACATCCATGATGTCATTTTCTTTAGTAAATTCTCCATTAGGAGAGCCAGGATGTGTAAATCCTAAAGGCAGCAATTCCTTGGCCTCATGCGTAAACCAGTAGCTAGAACCGTGTGCAGCAAATAGATTTGCCACATGCTCAATTGTCTCATGTGTAATAATGGCTGTGCCATCTTCCGCGTAGAAAATCGGCAGCGGCACGCCCCAAGCACGCTGACGACTGATGACCCAATCACCGCGGTCACGCACCATATTGTAAAGACGCGTCTTGCCCCATGGAATCACCCAATTTACTCGTTCGACCTCATCTAAAATCTGCTGACGGAATTTATCAATAGATGCAAACCATTGCGGCAGTGCACGATAGATGACAGGCTTCTTGGTTCGCCAATCATGCGGATAACTATGTACAAAAGTTTCAAAGTGAAGCAACGCGCCAGAATTCGCCAACATTTCCAGAATTTCATCCTGCACATCGGCATAGAATTCGCCTTCAAATCCAGCTGCTTCCTCTGTGAAATAGCCCTGATTATCAATGTCCTCAATCACTGGCAGCTTATATTTGCGTGAATAGAAATAATCATCCTCACCATGACTCGGCGAGCTGTGAACCAGCCCAGTCCCAGAATCCAAGCTCACGTAGTCCGCCAGCATCAACAAAGATTCCCGATCATAAAATGGGTGCTTTGCTGTCATATATTCCAATTCAGCGCCTTTTATCGTCAGCAGAATTTTGGGACTTTCCCAGCCCAACTTATCAGCCACCGCTGCAAACATATCTTTAGCAATCAAGAATTTACGGTCATCCACACCAACCAAAATATAATCATAGTCAGGATTTACAAAAATGCCGCGATTTGACGGCAAAGTCCAAGCTGTCGTCGTCCAGATCACAAACTCAGTATCCTCAGGGAGTTTTCCTTTCGTGTAAATTACTTTAAAAGAAATATAAAGCGACGGCGAAGTCACGTCCGCATATTCAATCTCAGCTTCAGCCAGAGAACTTTCAGAAGAAGGCGACCAATAAATCGGCTTTGCCCCGCGATAAATATAGCCCTTCTCAGCCATCGCACCGAAAACACGGATCTCTGCCGCTTCAAACTCAGGCTGCAGCGTCAAATAAGGATGCTCAAAATCGCCTAAGACCCCGAGTGATTTAAAGTCTTTGCGCTGCATATCTACCTGTTCCAAAGCGAATTGCCGGCAGAGCTCTAAATATTCTCCACGCGGAACTTCTTTTCGCTTCACACCTTGCTTCGCCAGCTGCTGCTCAATTGGTAAGCCGTGTGTATCCCATCCAGGCACGTAAGGTGCACTGAAACCAGACATCGATTTATAGCGTACGATAATATCTTTGGATATTTTATTCAAACTGTGACCCAAGTGAATATTACCATTGGCATATGGAGGACCGTCATGCAGTGTAAAAGATGGCTTACTTTCATTTAGTCTTTGACGCAGCCAGTATAATTTTTTCTCATCCCATTCGGCCTGCATGGCAGGCTCTTTTTTGGGAAGTCCTGCCCGCATTGGGAAGTCTGTTTTTCCAAGATGCAAAGTATCTTTGATTTTCATTCTTTATTTCCTTTTTCTTTTCTTAGGATTTCATTCGGTCGATAAGCCTATTATACAATTTATGATTCAGAAGAGATTAGTTTATCACTTGATGCCGTTACTAAAATGAGTTGAGCGACTTGGTCATTCTCAAAAGAAAAGCCTTTCCCCCTCACTAAAAAGGGCGAAAGACCGCGGTACCACCTTTATTTTGACAATTATCCGTCAAATCTCACAGCAAATAACGTTTGCCAGCCGTTTAGACTTACTTGTTTCAGTCCAAAAACATTACAGATGATAGAATTCCTCAAGTGACTGCGAAGCTTCCAGCATTTCTTCGCTCTCTCTAAGTATTGATAAATTCTGTGTTCTGATTCACTGAACTTTGTTAAGAAAGATAACAATTGGTTCTGATGATTATTCTATACAGCTATTAACTATAGCTGTTAATTCTCATGCTTGTTGTAGCTGAAGTTAATATTGCTTCCAAGATTCACTGAACTTTCAGAACCCTCTTTTTGAGGCTCCTCTTTCTTCTCAGGCTGCGGTTCTGGCTGTGATTCAGGCTTCGGATCCGGATTTAATGCCTGAGCAAAGCTTTCCAGAGTCTCTGGTGCTTTTTCACCTTCACGCGTGATTTCCTCACCTTTTTCATTGATCGGGAAGAAATTCTGATTTGTATGTTCAATAATATCGCGCAGTTTCTCCTCAGTATCACTGATATAGATAGGCGAAGGCTTAAGCGTCTCCTCCCAGTCACTGGACTTGATATTGGCGAGCTGTCCTTCGATTAACATGGTCACACGCTGATAATAACTGCGCATCCCGCGCTTCAGCTCGTCTGATTCGTTGACGAGACGACGGGCTTCATCATAAGTAGACTGAAGAATCTGCCGCGCTTCCCGGTGAGTGGCATCAAGAATTTGATCACCGCGCTGAGAGGCCTCACGACTAATGCGCTCTGCTTCTGAATCAGCCTGCGCCTTCACTTTATCGGCCGTCTCCTGGGCAACAAGAATAGAGCGATTAAGAGACTCTTTCATGTTGTCAAAATCTCTCAAGCGTTCCTTCATGCTTTTTATGTCGCGTTCATTATCCTTGATTTTCTGAGTCATTTCATCATAATCACGAATGACAATCTCCAGAAACTCATCAACTTCTTGACGATCATAACCACGGAACTTTACACTAAACGTCTTATTTTGGATATCTATACTATTTAGCGCCATGATTACCTCCCTTTCCTACTGAGAAAACTTGAAATCTCAACCTTCATTTTACCTTTTTTGGTGAAACCATGCAAACGAAGAATCTTGATACGGCCGTAACCGCGAATAGAAAGCAAGTCACCTTCGCTCAACAAACTATCCGTCCTCAAAATAACACTATAATTTACTTTTACCTGACCTGATTGTACCATATTTGAGGCTAAATAGCGAGAAATATTAAGACTGGCCGCAACTAGCTTGTCTAGACGTAGTGAAGTGACAAGAAGCATTGAAGTCACAGCTTCGTCTTCTGTTGTAATAACCTTATCCAGCGGGATTTCTTTCAGTTTAACAGCCAGACCGCCGATTTTCCGAATCATTCCCTCACTCAAAAAATGACTGACCAGATGCTTACTAACAAAAAACTGAGCCTGTTGCTCGCTCACCAATACATCTCCGATTTCTCTTCGATCAAGTCCAGTTTCACCCAGAAGCGCGCCCAAAATCTGCCGATGAGAAATATGCCCGAACTTACTGGGAAAATGAATTTCTAACAGTGCCAGATCAAAATCAGTCGGATTCAGCTGATAATAAGCAGGGGCAATAATCATTTTTTGGTACTCAGCTGATAAAGGCTCAGAAAAAAACAACACATCCTGAGCATTGGCCAGACCAGAAAGAATTTCCCGCTCCCGAGGATTCAAAAAATAAGTGCAGTGAAAAACTTGTCTATCATTGACCTGACGAATCCAATCCAGCCCCTTGTCAATGAAATTCCTCTCAGAAGCAGGATAATGCTGGTAAATATCGGCAGTCATATCAGAATATCAGCAGCAGGAGACGCTGCACAAGGATAAGTAGGAAAACTGCCAAGAAAACCTGAAAATCAAAAACTCCGAAACGCGTCGGAATCTTATCAAAAAGCCTCAGGTAGGGTTGAACTAAGCGATTTACCCAATAACCGAAACGGCTTTGTGAAAGTCCAGGAAGCCAAGACATGAGTGCATAGATGACTAAAATCCAGATATAAATCGTAATCAGCCGATAAATCCCATAAACAATATAATATAATATCATCATCAATTTGAAGTCAGGTCAAAACTTTCAAAGCCTTGTCCGCCAGAAGCTAAGAGACTCTCTTTCGCCCCTTCAACACTTACGCCGGTTGGTGTAACCAAGAAAGATTGACCGCCAATGTTTTGAATGTCACCATCCAAAATATAAGCAACACCAGTCAAGAAATCAATCGAACGCCGCGCCTGCTGATCTGCCATATTTTTGAAATTAACAATCAGCGTGACACCAGACTTGAGCTGATTTCCCATTTCCATGATATCTGCATAGACATGCGGCGCAGTCATTGTAATACGAGAAGCGTTATTGGCAACAGCAGTATTTGCTCGCGACAAGACGGACGACTGTGACTGAACAGTACTAACGTAGGCTGAAGTTCCCATTCCAGAATTTCCTCCTATTGACCGCCTCACCGATGAAGCAGCTGGTGGCGCCATAGTTGCTTGGGGCTGACTCTGAATCGGACGAGATTGAACAGGTTGTGAATGAACTGGCTGAGGCACAGGGCGCTGAACCGGTTGAGGACGAGATTGAACGGGCTGTGGGACAGGCTCAGAACGAACCGGCTGATCAATAGCCGCTTCTTCATCATCATAGTCATAATCATCTTCGTCTTCTACAAAATAGTTACGTAGTTTTTCAAACTGATCTCGTAAACCCATTTTTGCTCCTTTTAATAAATAACGTTCGTGTCATGCTTGATTCAAGCGTACTTTGCATGAAGAACATATTTTTTTTATAATTGAGTTCTAAAACGAACCCTAATCTAAAACAGTTTCTTACACGTCAATTCAATCCACTCATACTGCAAGTTAGACATTCTAAAAACTGTCTGCGTCTTAGACTGTTAACTATTGCAGTCAGTCTAAGATTAAACAACTTATCAAAAATCAATCATCATTTAAGAAATCACGCCCGATGCGAACCATCGTGGCGCCTTCTTTGATTGCGATTTTATAATCTCGTGTCATCCCCATGCTCAACTCTGTGCAAGGACAATTTACTAAGTCTAAAGCTTTTATTTGATCGCGTAATTCGCGTGTTGTTCTAAAAATGTGAGTTAATTCGGCGTCATCCGCATCAATCGGCGCCATTGTCATCAATCCAGTAATCAAGACATTCGGCAATTGACTGATCTGCGCAAGCACCCCTTCTAGCTCAGAAGATTTGAAGCCATGCTTCGACAGCTCACCTGAAACATTAACCTCTATCAGGCAGCTTATAGGATGTTTCGCTCGCTTTGAAATCTCTTGTGCAAGCGGCAAAGAATCCAATGCATGGAAAGTATCAATCGAATTAATAATCTCTTTCACCTTGCGACGCTGCAGAGTGCCGATCAAGTGCCAGCGAACAGCTGTTAAATCTGAGAGATCTGCTTGCTTTTGCAAAAGAAGTTCTGCTCGATTTTCCGCCAAATCCAGCAGCCCATTTTCTGCAAACTGACGCGTTACTGCTGAATCACTATATTTCGTTACAGCGATCACTCTCACTGAGCCTTCTTCACGGCCTGCCTCAATCTCTACCTGATGAACAGAATTCAAAACCCTGGCAATCGAGGCCTTCAACAGCTGAGACATCAGCGATTGCGCAAGAATGGCGGCGTATCTAAATCATCATCATTTGAACTTGGGAAACCGCCAAAAGTGTTAATTGAAGGCGTTGGTGTAGAAGTTAAATTCGGACGACTTGAAGTCTGAGGCGTTTCGCGACGCATGTCCCAATCACCAAAAGCATTCGGCTGATTCATTTGCTGTGAAAAATCATTGCCACCTGTGCGTTGACGATTAGGGACTGTAGAATCAAATTGATTACTGCGTGCGCCTGAGTTCATTCCTGAAACACGCGCCACTTCTTCACGAGAAACGCCTGTTGCTACAACTGTGACACGAATTTCATCTTTTAGAGTTTCGTCAATTGAAGTGCCAAGTAAGATGTTCACATCATTGCCTGCAGCAGAAATAACGATTTCAGAAGCATCTTGCGCCTCAGTCAGTGTCATATCCATCCCCCCAGTCACGTTCAAGAGGACATTTTCTGCTCCCTCAATCGTGGTCTCAAGCAATGGTGAGTAAATGGCCTTACGAGTTGCTTCAAGGACACGGTCTTCACCTGCTGCGGTACCGATACCCATCAGCGCATCGCCGCGTTTCTCCATGACTGTCTTTACATCCGCAAAATCAAGATTAATCATGCCTGGATTTGTAATCAGATCTGAGATTCCTTGTACACCTTGGCGAAGCACATTATCTGCTTCACGCAATGCTTCTGCGAGCGGAGTCTTCTTGTCGACGATCTCAAGCAAATTATTATTCGAAATAATTAAGAGTGTGTCAACATTCTCACGCAAATCTTCAATCCCTTGAGTGGCAAAATATGAGCGTTTTGAGCCTTCAAAGCCAAAAGGACGTGTGACAACAGCTACAGTTAAAGCGCCTAGTTCTTGAGCCACGCCTGCAATCACAGGTGCAGCACCAGTACCAGTTCCTCCGCCCATACCGCAAGTCACAAAGACCATATCAGCCCCACGAAGTGCTTCAGTAATCTGTTCTACAGACTCTTCTGCCGCTTTGCGTCCTACTTCTGGTTTTGCACCAGCACCTAGTCCACGTGTCAGCTTCGGCCCAATCTGAATCACACGGTCAGCCTTTGACAGGCGCAAAGCCTGAACATCTGTGTTGGCCGCGATAAACTCCACACCGGACACGCCTTCTTCTACCATGCGATTAATAGCATTGCCACCGCCGCCACCAACGCCGATGACTTTTATCACCGCGCCAGTCGTGCTTTCTGTGTCAAATGAAAATTCCATTTTGTCTCCTCTTTGGATAGTAAATAGCACTCGCTGAAATATATTGAGTCATCCTTCTCTTTCAAAGAACTTCCATTCATTTGCAAAACAATAAAATGCTAGATGATCGGATAGTCTGTAAGAAAAATTACAACAACTTTAATAAATAACCGAGTTCACTTTCTAATTAGTCAAATATCTTCGTGAGCATCCCGCGGACGCGATCAACAATTCCTTCTTTTTCTTCCTCTGGTTCCTGAGTTGGTTTGGAAATAGGAGTAACCGTTGGTGATTCCTCATAATACTCCTGCTGAACAGGAGCCACTGGAATCTGAGTTTGTACAATCGGTGCCTCATAAACTGGAGCAGGTGCAGGAATATCTCCCATTACAGCACGAGTGACTAATATTTCAATATCACTCCGGCCGCTCACATAGCTGACAATTGAGATAACCTGCGAATAAGCTGGATTACGAAGTCCAACCTCCGTTGGAACATAAAGACGAACGGGTTGATCAAAGACACGCTGTGCCACATCCATAATACCTGGCATTGCTGCTGCACCGCCGAACAAGACCATACCGCCCGGGAAGTTGTCCACGCGATTCATCTCTAGATCTTGACGAATTTTCTCAAAAATTTGTTCGACACGCGCTTCGATAATCTGCGACAAATAATACTCACTCACCTGTTCTGGCTCTGGTCTTCCAACCATGTCAACCAGGAAGAACTCATCTTGGCTCGCTCGTTCAGTTGAAGCTTCACCATAATTTAATTTGATATCTTCCGCAGATTTAATTGAAGTATTTAACACATCTGAAATGTCTTTCGTCACATAATCACCGCCTTCAGGCCGCCAATTTACGTAACTTAGTGAATTGTCTCTCACTGCCGCGACGGTTGTTTGTCCAGCACCAAGATCAATCATTACTGTACCGAATTCACGTTCCTGCTCTGTTAATACCCGTTTTGCCAAAGCTAAAGGTGAAACAACGATATTGCCTACAGAGAAACCTGCTCGCTCAACTGAAGAAATGATATTATGAATCAGAGTTTTTGGTCCTGTATATAAAACTCCCTTCATTTCAAGGCGCACACCTAACATGCCGCGCGGGTCTGAAATCTCAGAGAAACCGTCAACGACAAACTCTTTTGGCTCAACAGCAATGATTTCCCTTTCCGGAACAAGACCGCGTACCAAGGCATTTTGCACCACCTCAATGACGTCGCTATCCATAATTTCTTTGCTGCCGCCAGAAATCTGAAACATCCCTTGACAAGGCTCAATCTGTAACTGATTCGCTGGAATTGCAACATTAACCGTGTCAATGACAATGCCCGCCTTCTCTTGAGCAGCATTTACCGCTTTACGGATTGACATGGCTGTCTTTTCAATGTCAACAATGATCCCCTTACTCAGGCCATCTGATTTCGCATTACCATTTCCGATGATATTCATTTCGCCCGAAACATATTCAGCCACTAATACTTTAATGGTGTTAGTACCTATGTCTATACCTGTATAAAGACCATTTTTTGCCATAAAAATGGCTCCTTCCCTTGTTTTGGAACGTCAACTTTGCACAAAGTTCCAAAATAAAATATACTCACATTGTATTTTACCAGAAAAAATGCAAAAAGCAAGCTTTTATGATAGTTTTTCAACATGTGGAAAACTTGCTTGTGGATTCTGTGGAAATCTACGCACGCTTTGTCTTTCCCACTGAAAAAATTGCGATTGTACCAGATCCTGTGTGCGCACTGATGACAGGGCCAAGCGGTCGAATATCTACCGTAATATTTGGAAAAACTTTAAAAAATTCTTTTTTTGCTGCTTCTGCCAAGTCGGATGCCCCTGAGTAAGAAACAATGATCCTCGGATAAGCCTCATCAAATTCTGAAATCGTATTGTTTATCAACATGCTCACGGCTTTTTTAGTACCGCGAGCCTTTGACACGGCACGCAGATGACCGCTAGGATCAACATCCAATACTGGTTTAATACTCGCCATCGTTCCAACAACAGCAACTGTCTTTGAAATACGACCGCCTCGCGCAAGAACATTCAAGTCATCTACCATGAACCAGCTTCTTAAACGCGGTATAAGAGTTTTCAACAGTTCCACAATTTCTTCCACAGTTTTTCCTTCATCGCGCCACTTCAAAACCTCTTCCAACAAATAACCTTCTCCAGAAGCTGCGGCTAAGCTGTCTACAATTGTTATTTTAGCTTCTGGAAAAGTTTCCAGCACAGCTTCACGCGCGATATTTGCCGATTGGAAAGTTCCAGAAAGGCCAGATGAAAAGGTAAGATAAAGAACTTCCGTCCCTTCTTTTGCACAATTCATGAATACTTCCTGCACCTCTCCGATCGCAACAGCACTTGTTACTGGCCTCTGACCTTTTCCAAGTTCAACCAGCAGCTGATCTGTTGTGATGCGGTTGTCACCCACGGTTCGATAACTTCTTTCTCCGATCGAGATATCCATGTCGAGTTCGACAAGCTGATTATCTTTTATCACGTCAAACGGCAAATCAGCCGTTGCATCCGTAACTAATTGAAAAGTCATAACTAATTCTCCGATTTCCTGTTGATCCGTTCATCCAGCATAACATAGACATGAACTCTTTTGCTTTTTATTAATTTATTTTCACTAGGTTTCAATCGCCAATTCATCTGTCGTTGTCAGCAAGCCATCTTTCTTGCGATGAGACAAACAATTCGAGTGCAGCTGATTCATGTTAATTTCTTTCTGAAAATTTCATACATTAGAATACTGGCAGCAACGCTGGCATTTAGGCTTTGTACATGACCAATCATGGGAATTGTGATCATTTCATCCACTTGTTTTTTCAATCCAAGTGAGATGCCAGTGCCTTCAGATCCAATGATGAGTGCGATCTTTCCAGAGCTGTTCCAAGCTTGATAATCGACACCTTCCACATCTGTTCCATAAACCCAGAAGCCTTGACTTTTTAGCTTATCCAAAGTCTGAGATAAGTTAGTGACTCTTACAACTGGAACATGCTGTAAGGCCCCAGTCGAAGCTTTCACAGCTGTCGGAGTAATTCCTACCGCACGATGCTTTGGAATAATGATCGCGTCTACTCCAGTTGCATCAGCAGTCCTAGCAATTGAACCCAAATTATGCGGATCAGTCAACTCATCTAAAATCAAGAGCGTCGCCGACGCTTTATTTTCCAAATTAGATAGTATTATTGAAAGATCTGCATAAACAAATTCTGATACAAAGGCGGCAAATCCTTGGTGAACACCGTGTTCAGTCATTTTCGACAATTCACTTTTTGCGACCCAGTCAATCTTAACTGACTTGCTGCGTGCCAAACGTTTGATTGTCTCTACATTCTTTCCGCGAAGATCTTGCTGAATAAAGAGCTTATTTACTTTTCCGGCTTCTAGAGCTTCTGTTACTGCGTGTAGACCATAGATCTGATCTGATTTCTCATTTTTGGGCATATCTTATTATAACAAAGTTTATTGCAGACTTCACGAAATATCTTCAAATATTCAACGCTCAGATTTGATTCAACTTGCTTTGGGCATCACTTTTATCTCTAGGCTTGAGATAAAAAAATCTTAACAGAGTAAGGATCAGGCACTCTGTTAAGTCATTAAGCATCACTTTTTAATTTACTGTCTGATTAAGCCAGCGCACCCATTGGATCCCAAGGTAAAAGAATCTTTGGTTCAGCATCATAAGCCGCAGTTTCTGCTGCATTCAAGAACTCTTTGCGCACAACGATTTGGTAGGTGAATTCGTCCATCCAGGCGTCTGAAGCCACGAAATAGCCCTTCTTACCGACTTCATCCCCCCAAGAGTTTTCAACTTTCCACTTGATTGACTTGCCTGCGACATCAAGATCCACACCTGTCAGAACCATGGCATGCGTCATCAGTGATTCTGCATAATCCAAGCGAGAAGCCTTATCCTGCGTAAACTTGATGTCAAGTGCTGAATCAAAATCATAGGCATCCATCGTCAGCAAACCGTCTTTACGATTTGACAACTGACCGACATCACAGCCGAACCAGACTGTTTCACCCTGCTGCATCTGAGCAATGGCCAGCTCTTTGAAACGTGACATCTCCACATTCAAATGTTTCACAGGACGAGCACCTACAACGTTGCCGAGGAATTCGACAGTATATGACTTATTGTAAGGCTTATCAGCAGTCGGTGCATTGATGATGGAGACATACTGATCAAGATCTACGTCTACATACTCTTTGTAGAATTCTTTTGGCGTTCCTGAGAAAGTCTTGAAATTATTGCCGTCTTTATCGCGGAATGCAAAGCTGAATTGTTGGGGCGGCAAGCCAAGTGTTGCGGCAAGGTAGTTAAAGATCTCCTGAAGAAGCGCTTTGCGTAAGGCTTCAACATCCTCAGATTTTTCCATGGCCAAGCGCAGCTTTTCAGCATCTTGACGAAGGAGTTTATCAAGATACTGGTCAAGCTCGTGTGAAGCGGAAGAAGCTGCAGATTCTGGGTAGACAGCTTTTGGCACAACACCATATTTCTGGAATAGAGCAACCATCATGTCCCATTGACCGCCGTCACCCTGAGGCGCCGACAAAAGAAATTTCAGTTTACGATCGTCCATCTCCGGATTTGAAATCATCATCTCAAAGAACCAGTTAGATTTCTCGTACTTGTCCCAAAAGAAAGTATATGCTTGTGACAGCTCAAAGTCTTTCAGTTTGTATTGTGCAATGATTTTATGGCGCATGGTGTTCATTGCTGCAAACATCCAGCAGCGGCCTGAGCCTTTCTGGTTTGTCACTGGATCTTTTGTTAAGTCAATTGAGAATTCTGGAATGTTGTCAGCATGGGATGAACGACGCTCAAGTGCATTGAGCAGACCATTTTTAGCGGCTGCATTTTCGACCGCACGATATTTAGGATTTGCTGCAAAGTCATCGTATAGTTTTTGTGTAAAATCAGCAGAAAGTTGTGTCATTAGTAAATTGAATAGCAATTTGTCAAAATCTTTTCAGCTATTTCTCTCCTTAATTCTTAATATGTTATATTATACAACAATTTTCAGAAAATTTCTTGTCAAAAGAAAGAATTTTGGTGAACATTTTAAAATGTTTTTCAAACCTGACACTAGTATCTGTTCGAACCATTGCTTCTTTGTCAGTCAGATAAAAAAGAAAGCCCATCCGCCAGCCTAGCAAAATCAAAAATCGTTAGCGTTTCAGCTCGAACAGCTGGTTGAAGCTTAAGCTGTTTGAGAAGATTTTCAAACGCTTCTTTCTTGTCCTTGCCAAAGCCCTGTATCAGATTGTTTATCAGGGTTTTCCGCCGATGTGCAAAGGCAATTTTTACGACCCGGAAAAAGAAATCTTCATTCTTGATTTCCACGAGCGGCTGGGGAAGACGGGTCATTTTCAAAATTGCTGAATCGACATTTGGGGCGGGAACAAACACATTTCGAGAGACGTCAAAGGCCACTTGAGCTTTCATATAAAGCTGCACCGCTATTGAAAGGCTTCCGTAGGCTTTTGTTCCAGGCTGTGCGGCAATTCGGTCAGCCACTTCTTTCTGCATCATCACTACAATGCTCTGAAAAGGAATCATCGACTTGATAAGGTGCATGAGAATCGGCGTCGTAATGTAATATGGAAGATTCGCGACGACTTTAATCGGAAGATTAGGGTCAGAAAAATTACCAATAAAATCATTCAAATCAATTTTCAGCACATCCGCATGTACCAATTGAAAATTGTCATAAACAGCCAGCGTCTCACCCAGAATCGGAATCAGAGAGTCGTCGATTTCAAACGCCATTACTTCTGCTGCCTCCTCTAGTAAAAATTGTGTGAGTGCACCAATTCCAGGCCCTATTTCAATAACATTTGTCTTTTTATCCAGCTCTGCGGTTTGAACGATTTTAGTCAAAATATTACTGTCAGTCAGAAAATTCTGTCCGAATTTCTTCTTAATAAAAAAGTCATGACGGCGCAGGATGTCATGAGTTCGAATAATATTGGCAATATGCTCAACTTCTTTGGTCATTTTATCTTTCCTTGATCTGTGTTTTATCCACTATTCGTGATTCTGGCTATTTATATGATAAATTTTGTTATATTCTGACATGATTTCATCAATTTGCTTGAGTTTAATTGAAAACATTTGTAGTCGTGACAGCAATTGTTTCCCATTGGAATAACCGATTCGCAGCCTCTCGCCGAGATACTCCCGACGTTTACGGCTATCAGAATCCATGACTAAGCCCAGACGTCTGAGATCCGCCTGTGTCAAATCAGACTCTGCCTGCCGAGCATTTCCCATTAAATCTGATAAAGCAGCCTGTAAGCTCTCAAAGCTGGCATGTTCGATACCTAGCGAGCCTTTTCCTTTAGGAAGTGCCTCATCAGGTGTTAAAAATGCGTGCAGGGCATCAGGAATTGCCGCCATTATGATTTTGCGAATCCTCTCCCCCTGATAGTCAGGATCAGTGAAGACGACGATTCCTTTCTCATCCTGCAGTCTTTTCAGTCGCTCAATATCACTGGCATCAATTGCAGAACCGCCTGTCTCATAAGTATCAACATCAAAAAAACGCTTGAGATTGGCCGTGTCATCCCGGCCCTCAACCACTATAATTCTTTCAATTTTTATTTTATTATTCAAGCTTAAAAACCCTTAATGCGTTCTGATAAGTCGCCTCAGCAGCCTCTTCTGTAGTAATTCCTCGAAGCTCAGCAATTTTTTCGACCGTATACCTTGTATAGGCAGGCATGTTTCTCTTCCCGCGAAAGGGGACAGGCGAAAGATAAGGAGCATCCGTCTCAACCAGAATTTTTCCCAAAGGAAGTTTAGCAGCAGCTTCCTGCACGTCCTTTGCCTTTTTGAAAGTGACGACCCCACTGAATGAAATCATCATTCCCAAGTCAGCAAAACGAGTCGCTTCCTCAAAACTTCCAGAGAAACTGTGCATGATCGCACCAGCCTCTCCCACACCTTCCTCACGAATTACGGTGTATGTATCCTCAAGTGCATCACGCGTGTGCACCATAAAGGGCTTATTCATGCGCTTTGCTATTCGAATTTGTCTGCGGAAAATTTCTTCCTGCAGCTCTTTCGGTGAGACCATCCAATGGTAGTCCAGACCAATCTCACCAAGGGCTAACACCTCTTGGTCAGCTAAATGCGAGAGAAGAAATTCCTCAGCTTCAGTGTCAAATGCCGCGCACTCATCTGGATGCCAGCCGATTGTGGCATAGCAGCCCTCGTACTGCGCAGCTAAATCCAATGCCCATTTATTTGTCTTTAAATCGCAGCCCACAATATTCATTTTTAGGACACCTTGTTCATGAGCTTTAGATATTATGCTTGCTTCTTCCCCAATAAACTCAGTTGAATTCAAATGGGTATGACTATCAAAAATTTTTAACATAAGTCAATTGTACCAAAAAAAGCGCTTTCTGCGCCTTAAATCACACTTTGCATTCTCACACCAGCATTTTCCAATATCCTCACAGTACGCGGCAAGAAAGTTCTGATTTCTTCTTCATTGTATCCAACATGGAGTCGCTTCTCATCCATGATAATTGGGCGACGGAGAATCTGAGGGTTTTCAGAAATGATTTTAATCGCTTGAGACAGGGGAATTTCTTCAAAATTTACACCTAGAGTTTTCACAAAACGATTTCGGCTGGAAATTAATCCTTCGATTCCATCATCGCAGCGCATTAAGACACGTTTTACTTCTTCTGTTGACAGGGGATCAGAGATGATGTTGCGCTCTTCAAATGCGATATTATGTTTGGCAAACCAACTCTTTGCTTTTTTACATGATGTGCAGCTTGGTGCAGTATATATTTCAATCATTGAATACTTCCTAACGTTTTATGTTGTTATTATAGCACGTTTTTTTATAAAAGAAAGAGCTTTTCAGAAAAAAATATTATTTTTTCAAGAAAGTGCCCCCACAGAGCACCTAAAAAGTCAAGAGAAAAATGATTGCACTCGTCTGACAGCCGCAAACCTGATCCCGTAAAAATTAACACTGTGTTTGAGCTTCGTCTCAAAAAAACTTATCTTTGCAATTGAGTCAGGAAAATCAGGAGCCCTTTGTCATCTAATCTCTAGTAACTTATGAAGCAATTTTACAGTAGAGCTAAATTGCAGGCGGACCGCTTTTTTCCAAAGAACAGCCAAACTGGCGTGCAGGTCGTCTTACACGTCGCTTGAGGCGACCTAATATCTGAGAAATGCACATACAGTAATCCGAATCCCAAGGCTTAGAGCCAACTTTTTTGTGATTAAAATGGGAGACATCGATCTCCCATTTACTCGTTGTACAGTCTTTTGCCGCAATTGTTCCAAACTCTACTCTACAAAAACTTTTAGAAAATCCGTAAGCACTGATTGCTATTGATATGAGGTGTGGAATCTCTTTTATTCTTCAATTTCCAGAGGTTCAAGCTCCAATTCTTCCTGCTCATTTTCAAGCTTCTCTTCTTTTGGCTCAACTGATTTTTTTGAAGTTGTTGTCTTTTTCGAAGATTTTTTTGCTGGCTTTTTCTCTGAAGGCTCTTCAGGCTTGTTTTCAGCCTCAACGCTGCCGCCAGTTATTGGAAGTCCGTAATGCTCTCGAACAGCCTTATCAATCTCTGCAAAAACATCTGGATTTTCTTTCAGGTAATTTCTGGCTTTTTCTGCACCTTGCGCAATCTTCTCGTCTTTGTAGGCAAACCAGGCACCAGACTTATGAATGATATCCAAGTCAGTCGCGATGGTCAGCAGTTCACCTTCTCTTGAAATGCCCTGACCATACATGATTTCAACGTTTGCTTGTTTGAAAGGCGGTGCAACTTTATTTTTAACAACTTTAATTTTTGTCTCTTTACCAATTGCCTCCTTGTCATCGCCCGTACCAACTTCCACACGTTTGGAACCACGCACATCCAAACGGACCGAAGCGTAAAACTTCAAGGCACGGCCGCCAGGCGTTGTCTCTGGTGAACCGAACATGACACCGACTTTTTCACGCAGCTGATTAATAAAAATAGCTATTGTTTTCGTTCTGTTTATGTAAGAGGCCAGTTTACGCATCGCTTGGCTCATCATACGCGCCTGCAGACCTACATTTGAATCACCTATTTCACCGTCAATTTCAGCACGCGGCACCAAAGCAGCAACGGAATCAATGACAACGATGTCTATCGCACCCGATTCAATCAATTTCTCAGCAATCTGAAGCCCTTGTTCACCAGAATCAGGCTGTGACAAAAGTAACTGATCAATATCCACACCAAGAGCTTGGGCGTAGGCAGGATCTAAAGCATTTTCTGCGTCAATAAAAGCTGCGATTCCTCCCTCTTTTTGAGCCTGTGCCACTGCATGCAAAGCCACGGTTGTTTTTCCTGAACTTTCAGGACCAAATATTTCAATGATGCGCCCTTTAGGGTAGCCGCCAGCTCCCAAGGCAATATCTAATGCCAGGGAACCAGAGCTCATGACTTGAACTTTCTGATTTGCTGACTCGCCCATCCGCATCAGCGCCCCTTTGCCAAAGTCCTTTTCAATGACTTCCAGTGCCCTTTGAAGCGCCTTGTCGCGTTCTTCGCCATATTTCTTGGTTACATCTTCGAGTTTCTTCTTTGTTTTTGCCGCCAATTTTTCTCCTTCGTTATGGTACAAGACTTCGCAGCTCATTTCCATAACTCTATTTTTTTATCCGCTCAAATATTATAACACAAAATATAACTTTTGGTTATGTTTTATAGCTTCTTGTTATATTATCTGCTATTTTTTCTCGCTTAATAATAAATACGTTTTATTTTTCAGCTTGTCACATAGAAATAACAGTAACTGTACACTTCTTCATTATTTGTTCACAAAAGAATTATCCTTCATCCTTAACATAGCCAAAATCAGCCAAATCGATCTTCTTATCGCGCCAATCTTCCTTGACCTTGACCCAAGTCTCTAGATAAACTTTGTCTCCAAGCATGAGTTCAATGTCACGTCTGGCCAATGAACCGATTTTTTTGATCATCGCGCCGCCTTTACCCAGGATAATGCCTTTTTGTGACTTGCGCTCCACAAAAATAGTCGCATGAATATGAATTTTATCGAATTCATCACGTTTCATAGATTCAGTAACCACGGCAATGCTGTGCGGTACTTCTTCACGAGTGAGCATGAGAATCTTTTCTCGAATCATTTCGCTCACTAAAAAGCGCTCTGGGTGATCGGTAATCTGGTCAGAAGGGAAGTACTGCGGGCCTTCAACAAGTTTATCGCTGATCGTCTGCAAGAGCGTATCCGTATTATTGCCCTGCAGCGCTGAAATCGGCACCACTTCAGCAAAGTGCATCTGCTTGGTGTAGTCTTCGACCTTGGCGTAGAGATCGTTCGGATGCACCTTATCAATCTTATTCAGCACCAGAATCACAGGCACTTCTGCCTTCTTCAGACGCTCGATGATCATGTCTTCACCTGTTGAGCGCGGCTCATCGGCAGCTACCATGAAAAGTACCACATCGCATTCGCGTAAGGTTGAGTAAGCAGACTGTACCATAAAATCCCCAAGCGCATTATGAGGCTTGTGAATGCCAGGCGTATCAATGAAGACAACCTGCTCAGAATCAGTCGTGTAAATGCCCATAATCTTATTGCGCGTTGTCTGCGGCTTATCGCTCATGATGGCAATTTTCTGCCCCATGACCTGATTGAGAAATGTCGACTTGCCGACGTTCGGTCGGCCAAGGATGGCCACAAAGCCAGATTTGAATGTTTTTTCCATAGCTCTATTTTAACAGATTTCTCGGTATTTAGCTGGCTTAATTTCTGAAAGATTAAAATGCGGGGTGCGCCCGTTTAGAAGCGTAGAAATTTACCCCACAGCGGTGGGGAAGGCGACCTCTAAGCGCTAAAGCGCTAAAAGTCTGCTTAGGAAATTGTGGTTCTGCCCGTAGGGCAGGTTCTCAATTTATCTAATTTCCTAGCTTCTGGCGCGCCGAACTCTGTTAAATTAGTGTAAAATAATTGTATGAAGAATTATGATGTGATTGTTGTCGGTGCAGGACCGAGCGGGATGATGGCGGCTATTTCAGCAGCTGAATCGCGCAAAAAGGTTCTGCTTTTAGATAAAAACGAGCAGCTTGGCCGTAAACTCCTTTTAACGGGAGGTGGACGCTGCAATGTAACCAATAGTGGATCTGTAGAAGAAATTCTGGCCAATGTACCAGGGAATGGCCGATTTTTATTTTCGGCTTTCGCGCAGTTTGACAATCGAGATATTATGGCTTTTTTTGAGAAATACGGTGTTGCTTTGAAAGAAGAGGATCATGGACGGATTTTCCCAGTATCAAATAAGTCGCGCACGATTGTTGAGGCACTTGTCGCTCGATTGACAGCTTTAGATGTGAAATTTTCTCCAAAACAAACAGTCAGCAGGCTTCGCATTGAGAATAAGCAAATTTTGGGCCTTGAAACAAATTCTGGCAGTTTTTCCGCGTCCAAAGTCATTCTCGCTACTGGCGGAAAGGCTTATCCTGCAACGGGTTCGGCTGGCGAAGGCTATGAGTTGGCTCGCGCTGCGGGGCACAGCATCACTCAACTTTATGCAACCGAATCTGCACTGATTTCGTCCGAGAGTTTTATCTGTAATAAGACGCTGCAAGGCATTTCGCTGGCAAACGTGAATTTATCTGTGATGAATGCCAAAAATAAAGCCATTGTCACCCACCGTCACGACTTGATTTTTACTCATTTTGGTTTGTCTGGCCCTGCCGCGCTGCGTTGTTCAAGTTTTGTCAATAAAGAGCTTTTGAAAGGGGCAGAATTTGTGAATGTTCAGTTGGATGCTTTCCCCGACTGCTCTCAGGCTGAGCTCTGTCAAAAGATCGGCCGTCTCACAAAAGGCTCCGACAAAAACTTGGCCAATGCATTATCCTCACTGACTCAGGAAAGGTTCTTGCTCTTTCTGATTGATCAGGCAGATCTGACCAGAGATTTACCAGCTAAGCAAATCACCGCTAAACAGATTGAATGTCTGGCGAAGTTGATGAAGTCATTGACAATAAGAATTGACAAAACTTTTCCAATAGAAAAATCTTTCGTGACAGGGGGCGGCGTCAATTTGAAAGAGATTAACCCGAAGACCATGGAAAGCAAGCTAACACAGGGCTTATATCTGACAGGCGAATTGTTGGACATTAATGGCTACACTGGCGGCTACAATGTGACGTGTGCCTTTGTGACTGGTTGGGTGGCTGGTCACCACGCTGCTTTAGAGTGCTAAAAATGAGCTCATCGGAACTCATTTTTTGTTATCATTTTAGTTGTCACGCGTTCGCATTACAAAGCCTTGTTTGCCATTCGGCTGTTTAATATGTGGGGCTTTGCCTTTTCCGAAATCTCGTTTTTTATTGTCGTGGTTTTTGTTGTCTCTTCTGCGGTCAGTTGAATAACCTTTGTTATCACGCTCTCTGCGTTTGTCATTGTCCCGGTTATTATTTCTGCGGCGGCCGTCTCTGTTATTGTATCGGTTATTGTCCCTTTGTTTGCCGCCTCGATTAGCGCCAAATGTGTGGAAACGATCTCCGCCATTGGCTGGAAGGGGCTTCTCTGGTGCAATATCAACTTTTTCCATGGTATCCGGGTCTTTGACACGGCTTTGCAGCAAGAGCGCTGCCAAATCACGCGGATCAAATTCTGCCAGGAGGGCATCAACATCCTTGTCAAACTTAGCCAGTTTGCTGCGTAAGTGCTCATCCGTCAAATCTCGTTTTACTGAGTTCTTTGCATCTGCCAGGCTTGCCTGATAAGCTTCTTCTTTTGTCGGCGGTTTCATGCCTTTCATTTCATGCTTGGTCAGGTTTTCAATGGCGCGCAGGTAACCCATCTCATTGTAAGTCACAAAAGTAATGGACATGCCTGATTTTCCTGCACGGCCTGTACGACCGATTCGGTGAACATAAGATTCTTGATCCTGGGTAATGTCATAGTTGTAGACATGGGTGACACCAGAAATATCAAGTCCACGTGCAGCCACGTCAGTTGCTACTAAAATTTCTAGCTGACCTGCCTTAAAATCGCGCAAAACAGACAGCCGTTTGCTCTGATCAAGATCGCCATGAATGCCTTCGGCACGGTATCCGCGGATTTTAAGGCCTCGCGTCAGTTGGTCAACGCGACGTTTGGTACGCCCGAAAACAATTGCCAACTCTGGTTTTTCAACGTCTATCAGCCGACAGAGAATATCAAACTTCTCGAATTCCTTTGTCTTGATGAAGTATTGGTCAATGCGGTCCGCTGTCATCTCGGCAGCTTTAACCTTGATGTATTCCGGATCACGCATGAACTTCACGCCGATTTTTCGGATAGCTTCAGGCATTGTGGCTGAGAAAAGTAAGGTTTGACGTTCTTTTGGCGTTTGGTTGATGATGAACTCGATATCTTCCAGGAAGCCCATATTAAGCATCTCATCGGCTTCGTCCAGAATGAGCGTCTGTATTCCCTCAAGTTTCAAGGCTTTACGCTTGATGAGATCCACTAGACGTCCTGGCGTTCCCACGACAATCTGTGCGCCTGATCTTAAATCTCGGATTTGGCGCTCAATGGAAGAACCGCCGAAAACAATGCGTACTTTAAGCTTTTTGGACTTTCCATATCGGAAAAGTTCTTCCTGATTCTGCACTGCCAACTCACGTGTAGGAGCGATGACAAGCGCCTGCAGCCCACCATTGGGATCAATTTTTTCGATCGTTGGTAAGCCGAAGGCGGCAGTTTTACCTGTACCAGTCTGGGCTTGCCCGATCACATCATGTCCTGCTAAAACCAGCGGAATTGTCTGTTCTTGAATAGGTGTTGGTGTTTCGTAGCCGATTTCAGCAAGCGTGTTTAAAAGACCTTCTGAGAGGTCAAAGTCAGTGAATTTCATTGAATCGTTTTTGCACAAGTACATGTCAATTTTCTAATGAGTTTATGACTTGTGCACTCCTTTTATCTAATTTTCCGGAAACAGTAAAGACACAAAATTAGAAAACAGTCACCCTCCGAAGCCTTATTTTTTGACGGGTTGTACTCTTTCCGGCATAAAACCAAGAAGTTTCGTCATCAAAAACAGAAAAAGAATTCGGAAGGACCATAATAATCTCGGCAATGCCCTAAAGCATGCTATTCTCGTCTTTACTTGTTCCATAACAAAAGGGGAAGATGGCTTCCCCTCTGAAAGTAAATTAATTATAACACAAATCACTTAGATTTTCTAATGACAGGCTTTACAGGTATCGCTTTTAGCTTTGGCACAGATTTATCCGTCTTGGCATATTTATTGAAAGTAGTTTGTGAAATCCCAAAGATTCGATCAACGTAGGCCTTGGTTTTTTTCCGGTAGTTGGACTGAGAGCTTTCAAACAGCGGATAAATAAAGGTCTTGAGCTGATCTGCTGTTTCACTCTTGGCACGGACATCCGTGATTGCCACTTCTTCAAGATAAGGCGGAAGGGTCACGGTTTTTCCAATTTCTGAGAGACTTGGTTTGTCTTTGTTCCATTTTATGTTGTAACGGCTGATTTTCGAGTTGCTATTGCCGAAGGAGCGCGTGAGAAAGAGGTATTTCGCATTTACTGCCACTCCTTGAACCTTTTTGGGAACTGAAAAGGCATAGTTGGCTGAAACATGCCATTCATTTGACTTTCCGCTGTAATAAGTTTTCTCTGTATTTCCAACTTTTAAGACGAGTTCATTTTCATTTTGTTTATCAAAATCCACATTAAATGCTTGAATCTGAGCTTTCGCAGAATTTTGCGTGAAATAGCCTACCCAAAGGTTATTGTGAAAAAAATCAATCGTTGAAGCTGCTTTTATCGTATCTATATAGAGCCTGTAGGTATAGTCGATTGGTTTATTGCGCCTAATGTCATAAGCGTCAATATCTGTCTGACTGAGTCCTGAAAGCACTGCCTGTCCCGAATGTTTATCTCCCAGCCAAAGCGTGTTCGTCTCCAAATCATAGCCGAGTCCGCCGACATGCGCTTTATTGTTCAGGGAAATTGTTTTGATGTAGTTTCCGGCATAGTCTAGCTCAAATATCACTGAATTCAACTTATGGGCATGATCGTAAGCGGAAATGAAAATTCTACCTTCAGGAATTTGTTCGCCGCCGCCCAGTGTCATGCCTTGAGGCGTAAAGTTTTTTGATTTTACGAGGTCATATACTTTGTCCTTTACCTTCTTCTGAAGTCCGTAGACACTGTAGATACCAGGAATCGGCAGAATACCGCCAGAAATTGAGTCTTCAACGATGGGATATTTTTTCATGGCTTCAACAAAGTCAGAATCTGAGCGTAATGGCGTGACAGAAGCGTTTCCAACCGAAACTTCTACTTTAGCATAAGCAGGATCAATATCAGAAGCTTTATCCATGACAAAGCGATCAAGTAAAAAAGCGCTCAGCACAATTAACAGGCAGGCAAATGCCGTGATAATGATTGACTTCTTTGTTTTGAATACTTTTTTCATAAATAGTCCTCATAGCATATACACTATGTCTAAAATTGTATCAAAATTATAATTTCATGGTTATAAAAAAGCTTGAAAATTGGCTTCAAGCTTTACTTATCTGTTAAACATTGAACTCAGTATAGAGCTTCACATCTGGATATTTATCGGCAAACCAGCGCTCAGCAAAGTCGTTCTCAAAGAGGAAGAGCGGGTGGTCAAAGCGATCTCGCGCCAAAATATTACGCGAGCTGGACATCTTCTCATCAAGCTGCTCTGGATCTATCCAGCGCACAGTCTTGTGCCCAAGCGGCGTCATAACAATATCCGCATTGTATTCACGCTCCATACGGTCTTTAAAGACCTCAAACTGCAGCTGACCGACAGCACCCAACATGATTTCATTGGTTGTGTAAGTGCGATAAAATTGAATCGCTCCTTCTTGGACAAGTTGTTCAATTCCTTTCTGGAAAGATTTCTGTTTCATGACATTTTTGGCAGAGACTTTTACGAAAAGTTCTGGAGTAAAAGTTGGAAGTGGTTCAAAGGCTGATTTGAGTTTACCAGTTGCCAAAGTGTCGCCGACCTGGTAGGTACCCGTATCGTAGACGCCGATGATGTCACCTGCGACGGCGTTCTGGACGTTTTCTCTGCTGTCGGCCATAAACTGCGTGACATTAGAAAGCTTGACCTGCTTGCCGGTACGAAGCAAATTCACGCTCATGCCGCGTTCGAACTCTCCGGAAACAATCCGGACGAAGGCGATACGGTCACGATGTTTGGGATCCATGTTGGCCTGTATTTTGAAAACAAAACCTGAGAAGTCTGGATTCATCGGATCGACTTTTGTACCGTCAACTGTCATGTGACCGCCAGGTTCAGGTGCAAATTTCAAAAAAGTTTCAAGGAAAGTCTGTACACCAAAGCTGGTCAAAGCCGAGCCAAAGAAGACCGGCGTCAAATTCCCAGCCAGTACAGCTTTTTCATTAAACTGATTTCCGGCATCCCTTAATAGCTCAGCGTCTTCAACAGCCTGCTCGTAAAATGGATTCTTCGCGAGCGAATGCTTTGCCACATCAGAAAAGCTTACAAAGCGCTTACCGTCAGCTGGCTGATAGACTTCCACCCTTTCATTGTCAAAATCATAAAGGCCCTGAAAGTTTTTACCCATGCCGATCGGCCAATTCATAGGCACCGAAGCGATGCCCAGTATTTCTTCAAGTTCGGACAGCAAGTCCAAGGGCTCGCGGCCATCACGATCAAGTTTGTTAATAAAGGTGAAAATAGGGATATGGCGGTGTTTGACAACCTGGAAGAGTTTTTTTGTCTGCGCTTCAATACCTTTGGCAGAGTCGATGACCATGACGGCTGCATCCACAGCCATCAGCGTCCGATATGTATCTTCAGAAAAATCCTCATGTCCTGGTGTGTCGAGGATATTGACACGCTTCCCAGCATAATCGAACTGCATGACAGATGATGTGACAGAGATGCCGCGCTCTTTTTCGATGTCCATCCAATCGGATTTGGCAAAGCTGCCTGTTTTACGCGCCTTGACAGTACCAGCTTCGCGAATGGCACCGCCGAATTTTAACAATTGTTCTGTAATTGTCGTTTTTCCTGCATCGGGGTGGGAGATGATCGCAAAGGTGCGGCGTTTCTTTATTTCTTCTTGTAAATTCATAGATTTTATTATATCAGATTTTTTCTGTTTTACGTGCTCAAATGCGGCTTTATTAATGGTATCCGCACCAAACGTGTGAGAAACTTCGCAGCGTGCCAATTACCCTATAAATTTCCATCCAGAACTCGCTCAATCATGTCAAGCAGCGCTTCTGTGTTGTTTGAGCCAATGACTTTCCAGGCGACATCTTTCAATGCAGCTTGGCCGTTTTCCATTACCATGCCATATTTGACGTTCTGAATCATCTCAAAGTCGTTGCCGCTGTCGCCGAATGCCATCATTTCATTCTTACTGATGCCCCATTCACTCCCCAATCGGCTTAATCCCGAAAATTTGTTCACACCGGGAAGAATGATATCAATATCCCCATGTCCGCTTGAAACTGGCAGGAGTTGCCCCTGAAGCTGAAGTTCCAATTGCTCAAGTTTTTCTTTGGCTTCTTCTTCTTTGAAACTCAGAGCAAATTTAAACAAATCATCCTCTTCGTCTACGACTGAACGAATGTCTGACAGACGCTTGATTGACGGGTAATAAAAACTTGCATATTCAAAGTCTTTATCAGAAACTTTATCAGAGATGTAAGCACTTTTTTCACCGCAAACCAAGTAATGCAATGGCCTTACTTCATTTTCAAGGATATCCAGTGTTTCTTTGAGAAGTTCTGCATCAATTTTCGCATGCCAATGTGCTTTATCGCCCTTCACGATATTCGCGCCATTTTCCGACACGAAAGTAATTTTCTGATAAATGTCAGGGAAAAATGAGCGCAGCTGAAAATACTGATTCCCGCTGGCGACCACAAATTTAATATTCGATTGCTGCATTCGCTGAAAAAGCCGATGAAACCTCTCCAGGTTATAGCTTTTGTTGTCGTTGAGAAAAGTACCGTCCATATCTACGGCTATGAGTTTTATTGGCATTTGCAACCTCCGATTTTCATGACTCTAATTTTCTCAAATCTTGACGGCTTTTGCAAGTGTTTCTATTGAGCCAAAACCGCTAGCGTGATGAGCTGAACATAGGCGGTTATTCCAGCATTCGTCAGATGAACCTGGTCCGAGACAAAGTACTCTGGATGATTAACTGCGATACTGTGCCAGTCTAAAACGTGGAGGTTGGGGTAGTTTTTGGCTGCCATGGCAAGCACAGCATTGTCTTCAGCTTCCCAGCTTCGAGGTACACGTACATTGACCCAGAAGACTGGGCGTCCCGCTGAGATTTTCATAATTCCAGAAATATCGCTTTCATCAATTTCACCATTGACACCCAAATCAATCAAAATGGCCTTGGCAGCGTTTAAAACACCAGGCGCGATGGATTGAAGTGCAGAAACACCAGCACTTGCCTGACGACCAACTTGTCCATCCAAATAAAGCTGAGGAAATCCCTGCTGCAATCTTTGCGCCACATCCAACATGACAGAATCACCCACAGCAACCATGGGATAATTTGATGGATCTACCGGAATAGGAGCTTCTGCTGTTTTTGGGCTGTTCGAAGCAGATGGAGCAGTTGACAAAGGTTGACTGGCTGAAGGCTTTACCTTCTCGCCAGAACTACCCTTCTTTGAGCTATTTCTAGCATTGACAATAAGTTGGCGGTTTCTGCCATCTGCTTCAATTTTATTCTCAGAAATTTTCTTCTCAAGCTTTTTGATGTCCATTGACTGTGCAGGAGAACTCAAAATAATTACTAAGCTGGCCGCAACTGCAATGATCAGCGTGTAAACCGGTAATTTCCGAAGGGAAGTCATATTGCCAGTAAAAAAATCTTTGATCTGTTTAAAGGTCAACTTGCTGAATGGCTTTTCTATCAAGCGGTAGCTGGCTTCAGACAGCAGCAGAATTAGGATTAATTCCCAGATGATGTTCTGCCAGGCAGAAGTATCAATTCGCCAGTTTTCCAGAATACAGAAGACTGGAAGCTGCCATAAATAGATTCCGTAGGATCGCGAGCCCAAATAGTTAAAAATACGATTGGACAAAAAACGGTTTTCTCCTAAATGTCGCTCACTCAGCGTCCATATGATGAAAGCTGCCAGAAGACTGAAAAGGTACATTCCTCCGCGATAAACAAATTCACTCTTGTCATTCAAGAAGACCATACTTTCTATAATAGCCAGAAGAGCTATCAATGCGAGTGGTTTCACAACTTCAGTTTTCAGTTTAATTTTGCTGCTGTCAAGAAAGGCCAAGGCAGAGCCGATAAGCAGAGCGAATATCCTGCTGTCGGTGCCATAATAGACACGTGTCGGATCGGAAGCGTTGTAAAAGACAACCATATCAGCAGCTGACAACAGACTCAGTACAATCAGCAGGATAACAGGAATCTTTTTTTCCCGAAATTTTGGCAGAAAGAGCATCAAGATAGCCAAAATCAGACTGAACTGCCCTTCAATAGACAAAAAATAGATGTGTTTGAATGCATTGTTTGCGCTTTGAGCGAAGTTTGCGAAGTAGGAGGAACCATCAGCGATTTGCCACCAGTTATTAACGGAGAAAAGACTGGAGAGAAAGCTCCCACGCATTCCTGTCAGCATTTTTGGCTGAAAGAGAATAAAAAAGCAGGCAATCAGCAGAAAAATGGCTAACATGAGCGGATAAATGCGTTTAAGTCGTTTGACAAAAAAAGATTTCCAATCAATTTTCTGGTGATTTTGCTGTTCAATAAGCAAAGAACGGGTCAATAAAAATCCAGTCAAAACAAAAAAGATCAGCACGGCCAAATAACCGCCAGACAAGAACTTGGGTGCGATGTGGTAGAAGATAACGCCGAAAAGCCCCAGGCTGCGCAACGCATCAATTCCAAAAATGTAAGATGAACCAGTATTATTTTTCATGTAAGAATTAGTCTTTTTAATATATCTTTACCATTTTACCAGAGCAATGAAAGATTTCAAGTATTAAATTCGTACTTTCTTGAGAAGATCGTTCGAATGTGATAATGTCTTAGGTAGGTCGAAAGACAAAATGTCCCAATCTTTTGTTCCAATAGGTTATTCTAATAAAATGAAAAGGATAGATTTGAACGTGACTGAGACAAAAAAATATCAGACCATAAAGTTAGTTGCCGAAGGCAGAAAAACAAAACAAAGAGCTTCTGCTGAATTAGCCCTTACTGTCAGACAGGTGAACAGGTTGGTCGTTGCCTATAAAACAAGTGGGAAAGCCTCCTTTGTTCATGGAAATCGTGGCACTCGGCCCAGGCATGCGATGCCGGAAAGTGTGAGAGCTAAAATTCTTGAACTCTATCACGAGTACCCCTTAGCCCCTAACTTTGTTCACTTTACTGAAGATTTAAGCCAGAAGCATGGGATTGTTTACTCGGACACTACGATTCGCAAGCTGCTCTATCAGGAAGGGATTCTCTCTCCCAAATCTCAACGAAAGACACGAAAGAAATTCAAAGCTCAAGCCAGAAGAAAAAACGAGGAGATAGCTAAAGTGAACACGCTTCTCCCACTGG
>JAITVN010000050.1 GCA_031285775.1 Streptococcaceae bacterium
ATGATGATCCTTTCAACAAAAACTTAACTGACAGACTTAAGCCAAATTCTGCGGTCAAATCCGCCTCTTTCTTCTCTTTTAGAAAGCCTTACTTTCTCGATTTCTTCCAGTGAAATCTCAGAGTTTTCAGCTATCGCATAGATGACTTCAAGCAAATCTGCCAGTTCCTCTACTTTGGAGGTTTTATCTGCCGCCTCGACAACTTCTGCGACTTCTTCAAGCAGCTTCTTGTCCAGTTCTTGAGCGAATTGTGCTGAATTGAGAATTTCAAATTCCGCTGTTTTTCCTGCTGCTTCTATGATTTCAGGAATTCTATCTCGCACAAGTTTCATGAAAGTTTTCATGCTGTTCTCCTCAATTTTCTTCTAGATTTCCGTATTTTCACAATTTCCCAAGGCAAATACATAAACAGCCAAAAGACCAGCAGCAATCCCGTAAAACCGAACAGATAGAATTTACCGAAAGTCTGTCCCAGTAGCTCAAGCGGGCTGCCTGGAGAAGGTGTGCTGAGAAACATGAAATTCGTACCCCAGATAAAATTCAGCCAATAGTTCAATGGCCCAACAATCAGTAAAAACACAACACTTCGCCATAAATTTTTCAAGCTTGGCACAATCTCGCGTGAAAACAGCCGCATCAGCACATAGGCAATGATGAGCATATGAATAACAAAGGATTGCCAGACAAATACATTGACAATGTCGTTTTTTACCCAGTTCGGTGTAATGAGCGCCATCAAAGCACCTGGCAGCGCCAGGCTATACAGCAGTTCACGTGTGGTTTTTCCAGAGTGAAAGGCATCCACTGCAATAATAAAAATCGCCATCCCGCAAAGTTCAAAAGGCCAGTTAGCATTTGTAAACTGCCCCGTCAGTATAAGCAGCAAATCTTTAAAGACTTCAAGCGCAAGTACAATTACTGCAATCCTGACACGAAAAGTTTTTCGTTCTTTTTCGCCGGCGCTATAATACTTGCTCACTATCAAAACAGTCGCGATTCCTAGAGCAAGCAGTACCATCATATGTATAGGGCTGAACATTCCAAAGCCTGGACCATCGGCATTGCTTGTTGAGATTAAAAATGAGCTCATTCCAAAATATCTTTCTCGAAGAAATTTAATGCCGCACGGTAAACATCAGTTTTGAAAGCAAAGTCCATTTTCATTATGTTCTCAAATGAGACAGGTTTGTATTGTAAAAATTCAATTTCTTCTGGAAAGCTGGTGAAGTCAAGCACTACACCCAGATGAAGCTTGACCAGAAAATACTGTTGTTCCTGCCCGATGTAATCCCAGTCTCGAAAAGACATGCCTGCTGGAAAGTCATAGCGTAACAATTTCGGTGCTTTAGCAAGTATGTCAAAATCTTTCGACGTAATGCCCAGCTCTTCTGAAAGTTCACGCAGCAGTGCTTCTTCTGAAGTCTCTCCTGTCTCAATCCCGCCTTGAGGAAAGCCCCAGCTGGTATGGTCAGCTCTCTCAAAAAGTAATATCTGATGCGCTGCGTCTAAAACGATAGCAGCAACATTTTTTCTATAATTATTCATAAATAGTCCTATTCAAACTTAATAGGACTATTTTAACATTTTAAAGATGAAGAAGAAAGTCAGGCTATTCCTCTTCATTAACTGTAGAAACAATGATCAGCAAATCGATGCGCCTTAATAATTGCTGTGCAAAAGGTGAAATGCAAATTCAGAAATTTTTTCTTCCTCTGTCATTTCGCTTGAATCAGATTTAAAATTCATCTTCTCCTCAACAAAGCTGATGTCAGGAAATTGTTCTTCCATCAGCGTCATCTGAAAATCTCGTAGAATTTTGCCGGATTCACTAAAAATTTCAAAGTCGAATTGAGAAGCTGTAGAAGCTGTAGATGAAGAGGATGCTTCTTTTTCCCCTAATTCCGAAAGCGCTTCATTCTCGGATAAGCTAAGTTGGGATTCAAAAAAAATCTCCGAATCAAAAGCCGAATCAAAGGCTGAAACGTTCGCAAAGTCTTGCTTTTTTATCATGCTATGATTTTATCACATCTGCTGAAGGTTGACAAGCTTATAGCAATTCTCGAAGAGACTTGATGTTTCTTGTTGCTTCATTCTCTTTCAGTTCAGGATCAAAGAAAACCGTGCTGATATGTGCCGCATTCCCTGCCTCGATGTCAATCGGCCGATCCCCAATCATTACCGCATTCGTTAACTGGTATTTATGAATAAGATAGTTGATGGAGTCGGGTGAGGGTTTCCTTGGAAAACCATTATCACTCGTGACGACCTCAGTGAAATACTTTGCAATCCCAGCTGTTTCCAAAATGGAGTAGACTTGATGATCACGATGCGAAATCATAAAATTGCAGCCCCCATCCCTGATGACTGCAGCCAGCACCTCTTGAGCGCCGTCAAAAAGTCGCGGCTTCTCCAGAGAAACTGCTTCCAGTGACTTGTATTCTTGTAGGAAGCCAGGAATGTCATTGGCGAAAGTATGAACTGCATGAGCCGTTGAAACCTTTAATGCCGCATAAACCTCATCATGCAGTGCAATCTTGCCATGGCGAAAAAGTGTGACCACAAAGGCATGTGCAGAAGACTCATAATTATCCAGCAGCGTTCCGCCCAAATCCCAAATATAATTTTTGTAAATCATGATAATTCAGTCCTTTACTTTGTGTGATTTTCATTCTCTAGATTAACTCGTATTTATCAAGTTTGCTCAAATAATTCTCAACAAGCGTTTTCTGATCAGCCATGGAATTTTCATAATCGCTTATAATTTGTACATTGAAGAAATAAGCGGTCAGTCTCCAGAACCAACCTTACGCACGCCACTGATACTACCTGCACGTGAATTTGTTCCTGTTGCCTTCTTCCCTTCAGGGCCATTGCCCTTTTGATGAGGAAAAGCGTTCTTTGTCTTCGCCTCGCGGATTGCTGCGAGTTTTTCTTGCATTTGTTTTTTATCCATTGTTATTTTCCTTAATCATTTCTTTTTTGAGTCTTATGACAAGCGCTCAATTTTCAACATTATTTATCTATTTTATCAAATTTTGTGAAGTTCGACAATTTTATCAGCGACTTCCCGTATAAAACTTTGATCATGTTCAATCAGAATCATTGTCGGCTTAACAGACTTCAGCAATTTCACAATTTGTTCCTGATTGAAGACATCCAAATAATTCAAAGGCTCATCCCAAATGTAGAGCTGTGCTTCCTGCGACAGCGATTTCGCCAATTCAACCTTTTTCTGCTGACCTTGCGACATCCTCTCAATCGGCTGCTGAAAAACCTCTCGTTCCATGCCAAGTTTTCTCAGATTCGACAGAAAGAGCTCATAATCAAGCTTTTCACGCTGGGCAAATTCTTTTAATGTCCCACGGTTTTGAAAAATCTGGCGAACTCTGGAGATAGTGATGCCTCGCGAAATCGACAGCTCTCCGAAAATCTGCCCCGTAAATTTGTCTTCCAAAGCTTGAGCAAGACTTGTTTTTCCTGTCCCATTTGCACCAATTAGGGCCATAATTTCTCCCTGTTGCAGCTCTTGCGTGATGGGTTGAAAAAGCTGATGTTGGTAGCCCAAGCTAAATTTTTCAAAGCGGATTAAGGTCTTTCTATAGTCGGGCTGAAATCGCATCACCAATGGATCTACAAATTCTAGATTCTTCAGTAATTTTTCTTTTTCTGTGATTTCCTGATCCATTCGCTTTTCCAGCACTTTCGACTTCTTCATCACACGAGCCGCCCGTGCAGTAATTGTCCCATCATGGCCCGTCCCCCCGCTACCTTTGACATGCGGATTTCCGTGAATGTCCCCTTCTCTAGAATAGGCCCAATTTGCCTTGTTGCGTGCTGTCTCTTTTAAGCGAGAAATACTTTTTCGCAATTTTGCGTCTTCTGCTCTCTCAAATTCATCGCGTCGGCCTTTCTCAAGCTCATATGTCGAAAAATTGCCCTGATAAAGCGTAAGCTGAGTTTTTTCAATTGCTAGAGTATGGTCGGTTATTTGATTGAGAAACTCCCGATCATGTGATACCACAATGAATCCAGACTTCTTCTTCAAATAATTCGCCACAATTTTACGGCTTGGCAAATCCAAATGGTTGGTCGGCTCGTCAATCAGCGGAAAATTACTATCATCAAGAAATAGCAAAGCCAGCAGGCATTTCGTCTGCTCACCGCCAGACAGACTTTCAAAAGGCCGCCAGAGCACATCCAAGTCTACAGAAAGCAGTGTTAATTCCCGCTCTAGCTGCCACTGCTCAAAATCAGCTAAATCCTGCAGCAGAAATAGCGTGACATTCGAGCTGTCAACCACTTCCTGCGGAAAATAAACAAAGTTCTTCGCCGAATGAATCTTTGAAGAAACTGGCAGCTTTCCTTGCAAAATCTTCAGCAAGGTCGTTTTTCCGCGTCCATTGCGCCCAACCAGCCCCAAATGCCAATCCTCATCCACATTCACATCTGCCTCTACAAAAACTGACTGACTGCCATATGAGAAAGACAAATCTTTGATTTCAATATTTGACATTTTTCCTCCTTTTTCCTTTGAAAATAGAAAAAAACTTTTTTCGCGGCTGAGCGAAAAAAGACTTGTCAAAAAAATTGATTCTCATTTTTTACAATCTATTGCGCATTAAAAGCCGTGGTTTTCAAGTTTTTACTTAAAAATAGGCTTAAAATTTCAATAGACCGTACCTCCAACAAGATGTGAAGCGCGCCCGCAAAGAGGCGTAGAAATTTACCCACGTGGGGGAAAGCGACCTCTAAGTGCTAAAGCACTAAGAGTCCGCTTAGGAAATTGAGGTTCTGTGCGAAGCGCAGGTTCTAGGATTTATCTAATTTCCTAACCTCTGGCGCGCTGAACTCAATTAAATCCTGAGTAAGATAATTAATTCTAGCAAAATAGACAGCAACTGTCAACTTTCCATTACTCCTCAAGCTTACCATTACGCTCCATGCGCTTAGCCAGCATCCGCCGATACTTATCCCTCGTCTTCCCTCGGCTTGCCGGCGTTTCCTGATTGTACTTGATCGACAAAATCAAGCCGATACCGATAATGTTTGAGATTAAATTCGAGCCGCCTTGAGAAATGAAAGGCAATGGAATACCTGTCAGCGGCAGTATTCCAATCGTTGCGCCGATATTTTCAAACACATGGAAAAGCAGCATCATCGTAAAACCACCTGCAATAAAGGTGTAAAACTGATTATTTGCCTTCAGCGTCGCCTGCATCATACGATAAATCAAATACAGATAAAGGAAAATCACCAGCGCCGAGCCAAGGAAACCTGTGCCTCCGCCAATCACTGTGAAAATCATATCCGACTCACGCACCGGTACCGCAATATCGCCAACTGCAGAACCAATTCCGAACATACCGCCTACCGCCGTCGAAATCAGCGCCTGAGACTGTTGATAAGTATTATACTGCACATCCGCAAATGGGTGCAGCCAGGCCTGAAAACGAGCGGATTGATAGGCCTCAAAGCCCAACTTTGAAAGAACAGCCTGCCCATCTGGCGTAATAATCAAATAAATTATCGCGGCAAGCAGTGCCAGAAAAGCTAGAATCAGCGGCAGCATAATCTTCCAAGTCACACCTGAAATCAAAAGCATGCCGCCAAAAATTGCCAAGAATACCAACAAAGTTCCAAAGTCATGCTGCATGCCGGGGCCAATCAAAATAAACACAATTGGAACAGTTGCCCCCATCATCTGCAAAATCAGGAAAAAATCAGTACGCGCAGTCCCCATAGGATGTTTTTGATGAAAATCCGTGATCAATCTGGCCAGAAACAGAATATAGGCCACCTTCATCAACTCTGACGGCTGAAAAAGGCTCGTCCCATTAATTGAAATCCAGCTTTTTGCACCCGTCAGCGCATAAACAGACGGATCATAGAAGAACACTGGAACAATCAGCAGAATCAAACCAATAAAATAAAGTATCGGCGACAGCATCCACAAAGCGCGACTATCAAAATGCATGACAAAAAATGCTGCAGCCAGACCGACCAAAAGCCAAGCGCCTTGCTGCAATAGCATAGCATTTGCCTTCGTTGGATAATCGACATTCAGGGAAAACCAAAGTGCTGCAAAGCCAATGATAATCAGCAAGAGCACTGGTAAAATCAAGGCATAATCAAGAGGTGATTCGTAGAATCTTTTTTTTCTTTGAGTTCTTTCCATTATAATAATCTAACCGCCAAATAGTTTTTTAAGTAACTCGCCGCCATAAATCAAGGCATAAGAATAGGCCAATATAGAAGGAATTTTCCCGACGAGAATTGAGAATAAGAAAAATTTATATGTCATTTTAGTTTGACTAGAAATGAGAACCAGTGCATCATCCGGAGCCACAGGCGAGAAAATCAATCCGAAGAAAATCCAATCATAGCGCCTATGACTGCGCTCGTAAATCCCCATAAAACGATTGTAGGTCTTCTCCTTGACAAAGGTTTTAATCAGGCTCGTTCCGTAATAGCGACCAATTGCAAAGAGGGCAATTGAGCCAACACAAATACTTATATAATTATAAATAAAGCCCCAGACAGGCCCAAAAATCAGCACACCGACAGCAAGCGTAATACCTCCGGGAATAATCGGTACGATAATTCCGATAATCTGAATTGCCATGAAAATAAAGGGACCAAGAATTCTATGCGCCATGATCAATTCTTTCAGCATCGCTTCATTCGTCAGAACTCCCGAGTGCCAAAGGTAAAATCCTGCAAAGACAGCCGCTACAATGCCGAGAATGGAGATAATATTAAAAACTCGTTTGACCAGTTTTGCAGCTTGCGGACTCATGCTCCTCTTTCCCTGAATATTTTCAGTTTACATCTTCATAAATTTTATCTTTTTTTGAGAAAATCCTCAGATTCCTTCACCCATTTTGAACTTTCCTCTGCCAGGCTATCAAAGCCTATCTTGACTCGACTGTCCGTGGCAAAATGCTTCCGTTGGATTTTTCGCACCTCTGGCTCTTCTTCCAGCACACGTGCCGATAATGAGATCTTTCCACTGTACTCATCAATATCAATAATTTGCAGTTTCATCTTTTGACCAATGTGCACCGCCTCATGAATGTCTTTAATAAAGCCGGAATGAATCTCAGAAATATGCATCAGGCCTTTCTGATCCTTATCAAATCTGACGAAAGCACCATAAGACTGAATGCCGATTATTTCACCCTCAACGATATCGCCTATTTTCTGCTCATGTGTTTTTTCGATAATTTCATCTATTTTGAGCTTGGCTTTCTTTTTCTTGTCAATAATCTCTATGTTTTCTATGATAACAGGTTTTATCGGCTTATCGTGAAAATCAACCTCGGAATTGGCTATTTTGTCTAAAATCTCGTAAGAATTCTCCCCGATTAACTGACCAAAAACAGTGTGACGTCTGTCAAGATGAGGTGTTCCCCCATTTTTGACATAAGCCTTCGCAATCTCACGCGGCCAGCCTGCACTTTCCAAATCCTCGACGCTGTAATCTACACTTGTCTTTTGCACAATGAAAAACTGGCTTCCGTTCGTATTCGGGCCAGCATTAGCCATAGATAAAGCACCCCGCAAATTAAAAAGCTGCTCAGAGAACTCGTCATCAAAGCGCCGTCCGTAGATTGATTCTCCTCCAGTTCCCTTTCCAGTCGGATCTCCTCCCTGAATCATAAAATCTTGAATCACTCGGTGAAATGTCACCCCATCATAGTAAGATTTTTTAGACAGAGCGACAAAATTTTTAACTGTTTTCGGTGTCAAACTGTCAAAGAGTTTGACACGTAAATCGCCCTGATTGGTGTGAAGTACAGCGACCGTACCTTCGTAATCAGCGATATCTAATTGTGGATATTTCATTCAATAATTCCTAGTTCTAATAATGCTTTGTAAATGCCGTCATTTTCGACAGTATCCGTAATATAATCAGCTTTTTCCAAAATCTCAGGATGTGAAATCTTCATTGCGACTGACAAACCAGCAAAATCGAAAAGTTCCCGATCATTCAATTCGTCCCCAAAATTCATCAGATTTTCTGCTTTTAAGCCCAAATGATCCAGCACCTTCTCAGCGCCTATTGCCTTTGAGCCCACCATTGGTACCAGATCGCTTGAGAATGGGTGCCAGCGAACCATGCGAATTTTGTCCTTAAATTTCTCAGGCAGCACCAGCTGATCATCATGATCAGAAAAAGTGACCAGTTGATAAACCGACTTGTCCTTATAAAAATCTGGATTCACTGGGATATTTCCATAAATATCTTGGAAAATATCATGCGCAAAATCTGACCAGCCTGAAATTGCCACAGCATGGTTACCATAAAAAACATAACCGCTGCCGACTGATTTCAACCACTCGATCTGATCCTTTACAAAGTCAACTTCGTAATGCTGATCGTAGATCACATTTTGATTCTTATCCTCAACATAAGCCCCATTGGCAGTAATAAAGAAATCAGGCTTCAAAGCTTTGATTTCAGGAATAATTCCCATAAAGTTTCGTCCAGTCGCAATGCCTGAATAAATGCCTTTTGATCGGAGTTTTTCAAAAAGCAAAGCGACTGAGTCAGGCATATATGTCGTATTCTTAACTCTTAGGGTGTCATCAATGTCAAAAAGTATAATTTTGATTAACTTAGCGCGTTCTTTTAGAGTTTTCACAGCTTCTATTGTACCAAAATTTACATCAATTTTCACTTGTATCAATTTCTACCAGTTTATGTCGCATGGCATAAATGGCTGCTTGCGTCCGATCTTCCACTTTTAGTTTGGTAAAGATGTTAGATACATGAGTTTTGACAGTTTTCAAAGAAATGTACAATGTATCCGCGATGTCCTGATTCGATAAACCTTTCGCCACCTCACGCAAGACCTCCATTTCACGGGTGGTTAAATCATCATATCGCTCATGCGGCCGATGGTCGTGTTCTTTTATGCGTTCTTTCACGCTTTCTGACAAAACATCTTCGCCATGCGCCACTTTTCGTATCGCCTCAGCAATTTCGTGGGCTTGTGACGTTTTGAGAATATAGCCTTTCGCACCTGCAGCTAAAGCTGGAAAAACTTTCTCATCATCAAGAAAACTCGTCAGAATCAAAATACGTGCAGAAGGATTTTTCCCGAGTATTGTCGTAGTTGCTGTGATTCCGTCCATTCTGTCCATAATCAAATCCATCAGAACCACATCAGGCTTGTATTTGTCATATTTGAGCACACCGACCTGTCCGTCTGAGGCTTCTGCCACAACTTCTATATCTTCTTGAACATTTAAAAAGCTTGACAAGCCTAAACGTACCATCTGGTGGTCATCCACAATCATCACTTTGATTTTATCCATTTTTTTACCTTTCTAGGAAAGCTGATATTATTGCTGCTTCATACTGTTCTCTGGCTTTGGTACGCGTATTTCTACACTCGTTCCTTGATTAGGAGCCGAATTCACTTTGCATTCGCCGCCTAGAAGTAATGTCCGCTCGCGCAGATTTGCCAAGCCATAACTCGTACTTTTCTCATCTGATTTATCAAAACCAATTCCGTCATCGCGAATGAGGAGGATAATATTCCCAGAGTTTTCACGCAGGGAGATGTCAATGTTTTCTGCATGTGCATGACGCAAGGTATTCGACAGAATCTCCTGTGCCATTCGAAAAAGATTATCTTCAATCGTACTGGTCGTTTTAACTTCGTCCAAACGGTAATTGATATTCGCAGAGATTTTTGCACTGAGCTCATTTATCAATGCCGTCAAGCCCACACTGAGTGACTTGCCAGCCAATTCAATCGGTCGCAGATGCAAAAGCAGGGCACGCATTTCGTTTTGCGCTTCATGTAAAATTTTCAGAGCCAAAGCCGTCTGAGAACGCACCACATTAAAATCGGAATTCCCCTCAACGGAAGATAAAATCATGGTCGCAGCGAACAACTCTTGGCTAACCGAATCATGTAACTCTCGTGAAATTCGCTTACGCTCCTCTTCTACTATCTCAGCCCGCATTTCCGTGCTTGGATTGGATAAACGCTGCAGCTCTGCAGATAAATCAGAAATATGCTGCGAAACAGGTATCAATTCTGGATTTAAAGGATTCTCATTTCGATTTAATCTCTCGATATCTTTGGAGAATTCACGCTGAATTCGCTGATTGTCAACAAAATTGAGCACCGTGATCACCAAAGCAACAAGGGCGGCAACCACTAACAAAACCCAGACCTTAAAAAAGTCTTGTGTGAAATCAAGAATTTCCCCAGTCCCGTGACTAGGTTCAAAGAAAGCCAGAAGCATCATGGAAAGCGAGAAAAGCAAAATGAAACTTACCAAAAAAGTCGTTAAAGTCGTTTTTTTCATCGTCAACCACGCACCAATTCTACATTTCCACTGTCAACTTTGATGTTGATCGCCACTCTTCTCTTGGCCGACTCATACTCTGGGGTAAAATAATGCAGGTTGACATCGTTTATTTCTGTCATTTGATCGAAAACTTTGACCACTCCAACACGGACTTTGATACTTAATACGACTTCCACATCTTCAGGAACAACAATTTTTGTATTTCCCGCAGATTTGCGGATAGATAAATTATTTCCTTCCGGATGATAATGCAAATCCGCCAAATCAATGAGCTCATTGTCATCGACTTGATTTTCTGCCAGTATTTTTTCCCTTTGATTGTAGCTGGAATGCGCCTCATAACTTGTCTCGCTTGTGCGATGATGGCGGAAATAGACTAATGCAACAATGACTGGAAAAGCAATCGAGAGCCAGAAATACCCAGATCGTAAAAGATGAATAATAGAAATCACCCAGAAGAGAATACAAATGATGCCTAAAATTCGGCTATGACTGCGGCTTGACAGCCAGCTGAAAAATATAGCTCCTCCCAAAAAGAGAATAAAACCATTTCTAAACAGAGCCACGCAGAGAAAGAGCAGTATAATCACTTCAATCACAGCAAAAAAGGTTAGCCGTTTTTTCATATTTTCATTTTACCAGAAAAAAAGGCGAATCACCTCCGCCTAAGGTCTTATTTTGAAATAAGATATGAAGCTCGCCCACTACATTAAGAAGCGTAAAAAATTTCCCCACCTGGGGGAAAGCGACCTTTAATCGCTGAAGCGATTAAAGTCTTCCTACTAGCTTCTGGCGAGCTGAATTCTGTTAATTCTGCTATCGAATCCCTAAAGCAATCCGTGCATAGCGACTCATTTTGTCTACCGTCCACTGAGGGTACCAAACCAGCTTAACTTCAATATTGGTCACTTCCGGAACCTCTTTCAGCACTGAATGAATCTGATCTGTCAGTAAATCTGCCAATGGGCATCCCATGGTTGTCAGCGTCATACGGATTTCTGTGTTTCCTGCGTCATCAAACTCAATCCCATAAACCAAACCAAGATTGATAATATCCAGGCCAAGTTCCGGATCAATCACTCGCTCGAGAGAACTCAAAATACGATTTTTAATATCTTCTACTTGTTCTTCTGTATATTCCATCATTGCCTCCCCACTGCTTTCGAATCTTCCTCTTAAAACTATTTTATCAAAATTGCAACAAAAAAAGAAGCCTCCTGATTTTGTATGAGGCCTCTTCTCCTTAAACTTTAATCACGGCTACCCATTCCAAAAATACGTAAAAGCGAGAGGAAGAGGTTGATAAAATCAAGATAAAGCGACAGAGCCATTGAAATTGCCCAACCGTCCTGGACTTGTCCATTCACAGAGTTGTATACTTGCTCAATCTTTTGATTGTCCCATGCGATGAGACCCGAGAAGATGATGACTGAAATAAAGCTGATGAGGTACATAATTGCTGGACTTCCAACGAAGTAATTTACTAAGCTGGCAATAATGACACCAATCAGGGCTGCCATCATGGCTTTACCCATGCCTGACAAGTTGCGTTTTGTGACACGTCCATACGCCGATAAAGCAACAAACATGCCGGCTGCTGTTACGAAAGCAATGGCGATATTTTCTGCCTTGTACATCAGCAAAGTAAAGCTGACAAGGAAACCGAAAAATCCAGCAAAGCCGATGAACAAAGGCAGCGCCATTGGTGAATTCTTCATGGCTGCGCCCTGCATTGGAAAGACGAGGAACATTGGAATAAGCCAAAGCAGGAAGAAAGCAAAGCCTCCAGTTTGGATAATGCTGATCAGCGTGTTAGAAAAAAAACTGATCATGACCCATGAAACCAAGGCAGACACTAGAACGCCCATTCCCATGATGGCATAAATTTTATTATAGAAGGCAGTGAGTCCTGCCTTTGAGTCGTCATAAATGATATTATCGTTTTGCATTTTTGAAATCCTCCAAAATGTTTAAACATATTTTATCAGATTTATCAGCGAAATGCAATCAGACTTTAGGCTGAGTTTCTAGTTCTTGTGTCTGAGGTACAACATGAACAGCCGCCATTAAATCAGACTCGCTGTAAGCGTCGGATTTTCGAGCAGCTTTTCTGCACCATCTCCGTGAGCTTCTAGAATGAGCTGGCGTGTGGTGTCACTTGCTTTGATAAAGCGAATCGTCAGATATTTTTCCGGCAAATCTGATGCCAAGAGTTCGCCCCATTCTATAATAGAGACCCCATTGGCCTCAAAATATGAATACATGTCAAAGCTATCCGGATCGTCGCCTATACGGTAAATATCCATATGATAAAGCGGAAGTCGCCCGCCCTGATATTCCCGAACGATGGTAAAAGTAGGTGATTTTACCATTTGGCTAATTCCAAGTCCACGGGCGATTCCTTTAGTAAAGGTGGTTTTTCCAGCGCCTAAATCACCCGTCAATATGATGATGTCGCCAGATTGCAAAAGACGACCTATTTTTTCAGCGTAGATCGTCAATTCTTTTTCTGTCATTGCTTCAGTTCGTTTCACGATTTCATCCTTTCGAGCTCTCGGATGCACTGAACAAGCAAAGCCACAGCGGCTAGGTACATTAAGAGCTCTAATATTCCAGCGTGATAGTTAAATATGAATGAGAAAATCAGCGTCACGAAAAGCGTGATTCCTCCCAAGACAAAGAAGATGTTCAAGGTTTTTTTTACTTCCGGCGACAAGATCAGAAAATAGGCAAGTGTCGCAGGTATGATCAATAAGAGGTAAAACATCTTTATCCTTCTTCAGCAACTGTCGCTTTCTTTTTCTTAGAATCTTTTGCGCGCATGCCTTTATCAAGAATTTGCTTACGCAGACGTAAGGATTCAGGGGTTACTTCCAGGTACTCATCATCATCCATGAATTCAATTGATTCTTCAAGTGAGAGAATGCGTGAGGCGTTCAGTACAACTGTTGAGTCTTTGTTGGATGAACGGACATTTGACTGCTCCTTTTTGCGTGTGATGTTGACAGTCAAATCATTTTCTCGGCTGTTTTCACCTACAATCATGCCTTCATAAACTTCTGTTGCAGGATTTACGAACAATGTGCCGCGCTCTTGTACGCTCATCATCGCATAATGCGTCGTCTGCCCCGTTTCATTGGCGATAATGGCACCACGGCTGCGTCCGCCGATATTGCCTTTAACCATTGGCGCATATTTTTCGAAAGTGTGGTTCATGATACCGTAACCTCGTGTCATTGACAAAAAGTCTGTGGTAAAACCAATCAGCCCGCGAGCCGGCGTCAAGAAAGTCAAACGCACTTGGTTATTCCCCTCATTGACCATATTCAGCATTTCGCCTTTACGCTCGGCAAGCGCCTGAATGACAGAACCTTGATATTCTGCTGGTGTATCAATCTGAACGATTTCAAATGGTTCACAAAGCACGCCGTCAATTTCTTTCAGGATTTCTTCAGGGCGGGAAACTTGCAATTCATAGCCTTCACGGCGCATGGTTTCAATCAGGATTGACAAATGCAGCTCGCCGCGGCCCGAAACAAGCCATGAATCTGGTGTCAACTGTTGCACACGCAGTGAAACGTCGGTCTGCAATTCTTGCTCCAGACGCTCTTCGATCTTGCGCGCAGTGACAAAGTCACCTTCACGGCCGGCAAAAGGTGAATTATTGACGAGGAATGTCATCTGAAGTGTTGGCTCATCAATGTGAAGAAGCGGCAATGGATCAATGTGGTCAGTTGGTGTCACTGTTTCACCGACAAAAATGTCTTCCATTCCAGACAGGGCAATCAGATCTCCCGCTTTGGCTTCTTGAATTTCTTCACGGCCGAGTCCGAAGAAGCCGAACATTTTGGTCACGCGGAAATTTTTCACTGTGCCGTCAAGTTTTGAGAGTGCAACATTATCGCCGACTTTGATTTGTCCGCGGAAAACACGACCGATTCCGATACGGCCGACATAATCGTTGTAATCCAGCAGTGAGACTTGGAACTGCAGAGGCTCGTCAGAGTTATCAATCGGCGCAGGAATATGATCAAGAATGGTCTCAAAAACAGGATCCATTGTTTGTTTCTGGTCTGCCGGGTCATCTGACAGGCTGGAAGTCCCATTGATTGCGGAAGTATATACCACTGGGAAGTCCAGCTGATCGCCATCGGCACCTAATTCAATGAATAATTCCAGCACTTCGTCAACGACCTCAGCTGGGCGAGCAGACGGCTTGTCAATTTTGTTGACCACGACAATTGGCGTCAAGTTCTGCTCAAGTGCTTTTTTCAGGACAAAACGTGTCTGCGGCATTGTGCCCTCGTAAGCATCTACCACAAGCAAAACGCCGTCAACCATCTTCATGATACGCTCAACCTCACCGCCGAAGTCCGCGTGTCCTGGGGTATCAAGGATGTTGATGCGCTTGTCTTTGTATTCAACACCCGTATTTTTTGCCAAAATTGTGATGCCGCGCTCTTTTTCGATGGCATTTGAATCCATGGCACGATCTTCCAGTTTGGTACGGGCATCTAGGGTTGATGATTGCTTCAAAAGTTCATCTACCAAGGTAGTTTTGCCGTGATCGACATGGGCAATAATGGCAATATTTCTAATATCTTCTCTTAATTTGGTCAAGTTAAATCTTCCTCTTGTCAAGTAACGCTCGCACAGGCGCCCGCACTTAACTTTTTATTCTAGCTGAAATATTATAGCACATTTTCATGAAAATATAAAAGCACACAGGTTGGGAGGGCTTTCAGCTTAATTTCTCATTCCAATCTATTGCTTATTTGCTTATCGGTAGGCAATTTCTGCTGCGACAATGATTGCGCCATTTGCTGCCTTTGAGACGCCAAAGCCAATGCAATTGGCCAAAGGACTGGATAGCACTAAGTAATGACTGTAGTTGCCATATGCTGTGTAGTACTCATTCCACCAGAAATTCACTGCATTATTAAATCCTTTATCAGCATCTACTCCGAATTCGTAGTACAGTGCTTCTGGTCCCCAGGCGATACTTTTATTATCATAGTTTGGCGATCTGAAAAGGGAAGCATTTGCCCATGCAGGCATGCCGTTTTTATTGTTCTCGTGAGACAGGTGCACACTTTGGCCCGTTGACTTTTCCGCAATTTCGTCGGCGCGAATTTGTGCCCAATTTGTTAAGTCTGCATTCAAACTCAGAGCTGCACGAACAGCACCATCACCAGCTGTAAGCACATCTTTTCTCAAGGTAGATCTCAGACGATTCAGCGTGTTAAGTCTTTCGGTTGAATCCAGGGGATTTCTCAGATGCGGCTGGGCATTGGGATCTATTCCATACCATGAAATGCCCTCATCATGCCAGCCGACATTGACCAAAGACTGAGCTTCAAATTGATGGCTGGTATAATTATGAGCGCCTGCTTCCGCATTCGGATTGTAGCTGCGGAAAACTGGGAGAGTACCAGCCGAGTACCAGCCGACGCCTTCATCTTGCCATCCCATTCTTATCAGACTGTCTTTTTCAAAACTGCTGACGGTATAATGGTGATCACCAGCGTTCGGGTTATAGAGGCGGTAAACTTTCTCTCCTGTATCTGGAGCAATCCAGCCGATGCCTTCATAATTCCAGCCTTTTTTCTGCAAATATTCTGCTTCAGCTTGACTGGCGGTATAGAAATGTTCCCCAGAGTTCGGATTGTACATGCGATACATCCCAGAATCAGCATGTGCTATGCTTGTTGCAATACTTAGGCTTAACAATATAGACACAATAGAAATCAGTCGTTTTTTCGTTTTCATAGCTTGTCTTTCACTTTGTAAATGTGCAGAGGATTGATTTCGCTAGGAAGGGAGGTCTCTCTGCGTTCAGATCATTTTTTTGTTTTAGTGAGTGCACTCTTCCCGCCTTTTAATTCATCGAATGAGGCTAAAAGCCTTTGTCGAGTTGGTACAAACGAATAAACTCTGGATTATTATTCATTAAATCCGAAGGCTGGCCGTCAATTTTTATGCTGCCGTTTTTCAGCTGGATCACGCGGTCCAGCTGCTTTACGCCTAAAAGATGGTGGGTGATGAAAAGAATGGTTTTGTCAGCCAGCAAGCGGAAGCATTCTTTAAGCAGCTGCTTTTCAGTGATAGGGTCAAGACCTAAAGTAGCTTCATCCAGGATAACAATGTCAACATTTGACAATAGAATTCTGGCCAACGCGAGACGATGCCCTTCTCCGCCGGAGAATCTTTGTCCTGCTTCGTCCACCATGGTGTCAAGGCCTTCTGGTAACTGACTGACCATTTGCTGCAGACCGACTGCTTCCAAAGCAGACAGAATTTCTTCGTCTGTGGCCGAAAGATTAGCCAGTGTCAAGTTATTGCGCAGCGTGGTGTTGAAAATGTAAGGCTCTTGATTGATGACGCCGATTTTTTTCTCTACGTTTGCTGCCTTTGAGGGGGCAATTCCGCCGATGGTAAGGCTGCCTGAGCTTGGTATCAGATCTCCACGGACAAGACTTGCCAAAGTGGATTTGCCGACGCCTGAGCGGCCGAGGATGGCCAGATGCTGGCCTTTGGGAATGTCCAGACTGATGCTGCTTAAAACTGGTTTTTCATCTTCATAGGCAAAGGATACATTTTTCAGTTGAATGTCAGAGTTTGTGATGGTCTGGGTTCTTTCTACTTCAACTCGATTGGGTAATGCGTCTAAACGTTTGACAGAATCCTGATAACGGTGCGTCTCTACGACAGCATCCGATAGTGGCGAAAAGGCGTCAAAGAGTGGGAATACGCCCAAAACCACGGCGGCGATATAATTCGGCGCGTCGCCAGATCTCAAATTTGTTGATGCCCAGATCATCAGGAATAAGATTAAGAGGGCATAAACCAGCTGCAGTGCTAGGTTTCGCTTTCTGGCAAAGGCAAATAGGTGCTTTTGTTCATTCCGTGAAGACTTCTCCGCTTTTTTATAAATTGACAGAAAATCGTCTTTTCGGCCAGAGAGCTGCCAATCCTGCAAGCCTAAGATATTATCTGTCAGGTTTGAATACAAATCATTGCGGTAAATTTTCAGCCGCTCATCGGATTTGACCGTCATTTTCAAAGAAATAAAAGGCAAAAGAAAATAGAGAATTGCCAGAATGACTGCCAGCCCTAGCATGAGCCAGATCGAAAAGATGCCTGAGATGATCAGCAGTGCAATAACAAGGCTTCCGCCGATTAACAAAGGGAAAATTGTCCGGAGATAGAGGTTTTGCAGGTTCGCAATGTCTTCATTCAGGAGGCCGAGCATTTCGCCCAGACGATGCCGATTGGACAGTTCGATTGCTTCTGTCTCAAGTCTTAAATATAACTTTTTACGCAGATTTGAGGTAATGCGTAAAATCCAATTGTGACTCGTCAATCTCTCTACGTACTTGAGCACTGGCCGTGCAATTCCGAAAATTCGCACCATGAGCGTCGGTACGTAAATAATCAAGATGTTTTCAGGCAAAGTTGCTGAACGTGAAATGACGTAACCTGACGAAAACATCAGTAAACCAGCAGATAACATGGTCAGCAGTCCTAGAAAAATTGCCAAAAGCTGGCCGTTTTTATATTTTTTGAAAAATGGCAGAATCCATTCGGAAGTTAAGAATTTCATGACATTTCCTCCAACAGCTGCTTGTAGTAGTTATTTTCGCGGTACAGTTCCTCGTGTGGGCCGATTCCAACAACTTGTCCTTCGTTCAGAAGAATGATCTGATCCATTTGCGGCAGCCAATGCAGGCGGTGCGTTGCCAGAATTACCAGCTTATCCTCAAAAAGCGGCAAGATATTTTCTTTGATTTCTAACTCGGTTTCGATGTCCAGATGAGCAGTAGGTTCATCCAGGCAGAGGATGCTGCGATCTTTAGCAAGGAAGGCTCGAGCCAATGCCACACGCTGTTTCTGTCCGCCAGAAAGCACACGGCCGCCAGCGCCGATTCTTTCGTCCAGTGAGAGGTTCAAATCAGCTAAGCCGGCGAGGCGCATGGCTTCAAGAATTTCAGCATCTGTTGCCGATTTCTCGTAAAAAGCCACATTTTCACGGAGACTACCTGAAAAAATGTAAGTCGACTGAGGAATGAAAGACAGTGAACGTCGCCAGTTTTCATCGGTCAGGCCAGATAATTTTTGTTCATTCAATGTGATTTGTCCGGAATCTGGACTTAAAAAGCCTGATAACATGGACAGTAATGTCGTTTTCCCTGCGCCTGATGCGCCTACCAGTGCGATTTTTTTGAAGCCGGAGAGCTCAAAGTTCACGTCAGAAACGCCGCGGCCGCTTTCGTAGGTTTTTGTCAATTCTGATAAGTTAAGCGTTGAGTTTTTGGACCAATGGATAACTTCTGTCAGCTCTGAGCTGCTGTGCTCGTCCATTGCTAAAAGCTGGTTGACAGAGGCGAGCGCATTCTTGCCGTTGAGGGTGGCATGGTAGTCATTGGCAAATTCGCGAAGGGGTAAAAAGTATTCTGGTGCCAATATTAGGGCTGCGAGTGCCGGAGAAAGTAGGATGTGCCCGTCCATGAGGCGCAGGCCCAGAAATAGGGCAACTGTCGCCACCGATAAAGTCGCAAAAAAATCTAGAGCAAATGTGGAGAGCATTGCCACTCGAAGTGTGTTCATCGTGGCCTTACGGAAACGCTCACTGGTTAGATAGATTGAGTTGGCATAATCCTTTGACTTGCCGAAGTATTTTAGAGTCGAGATGCCCCGCAATGAGTCTAGGAAGTGGTTGCTCAGCAATTGAAAGCTCTTGTATTGTCGCTCTGCTCGACTTTGGGCCGCATAGCCCAGCAAAATCATGAAAATGATGGCAAATGGGAAGGCGATCAGCAGAACGATGGCACTGCGCCAGTCTAAAAAGGCGATGACGATGAGGAGGAGAACTGGAATGACCATCATGTTCAAAACTTTGGACAAAACGAGTTTTATGTACATTTCGACTTCGTCAATACCTGTGATAACGGTGCTCGCTGCTGTTCCTGTGCCTAGCTCTTGCAGGGCTACTGGACCTAACTGGAACATTTTTGTGAGCAAATTTTCCCGCATTTCGGATGCGAGTTTATAGGAAAAGCCGTCCAGGAGCTTCTGGCGCAAAAAATTGACGCCTTCACGTGTTAAGAAACAGACCGCAAAACCTGCTGCCTGTGGCAAAACTTCCGTGAAAGTCTTGTGTTCCCAGAGTCCTGTCAAAACTGCCGACAAAAAAAGTGCCTGGCCGCTAATGCAGAGTGCTTGAAATACTGCTAATAGTCCTAAGATAGGGAAGACTCTCCGCACACCAGGCAAGGCAATCAGTGATTTATCAATCATTATTAAATTATAACACCTCAGTTGTTAGAAGGGCTTTACTAAGCTTTTTGCAACAAAAAGCTCATCTTCTTTGAGTCGAAGATGAGTCGTTTTATTTATTGTCTCTATTTTGAAATTCGCTTTCTGAAAATGAAGTAGCTCCATGCTATATAAACCAGAACAAAAGGCAGGATGCAGACTGCTACCCAGGTCATAGCTGTTAAGGTATAGTTGGTTGAGCTGGCATTCTTTATCAGTATGCTGTTAACTGGATCGTGGGCAATCATGACACGCGGGAAGATGCCTTGGAAGAGCAAAGCAACCAGGGCCACGAAAGTCAAGCCTGAGCTGATGAAGGCGATTGCTTCTTTCTTGGCGCGGACTGATAGATGTGCAACGACTGAAAGTGCCACAATCACAACAAGCAATATCAAGGTCAATGCGGTATGTTTCTGCAGGAAATCTGTGAAGATTGCCAGCAGCACTGCAAAGACGACTTCACCTGCGTAAAGCACGAAGTAGAGGATGTTTGCCAGTTTATGCGCATTCTCACGCAATGGACCAGCAACTTTCAGGGCTAGGTAATTTAATCCATGCAGCCAAGATAGCAGCGCCACAGCGACGCCGCCGACGATGGAAAGTAAGTTCACGTAATCAAAGAATCCGCCGGTAATGTTGCCGTGTGAATCCATGGGCATGCCTTGTATGAAGCTGGTAAACATGAGGCCTAACATGAACGGAATGAAGAGTGAAGACCAGCCGAGAACCTTGGTCCAGAATTTCTTTTGTCCTTGAGTAATGGCGCGGTGACGGAATTCAAAGGAAACGCCGCGACAGATGAGACCGACTAGAATCAGGAAGAGGACGATGTAATAGCCGGAAAAGAGTGAGGCATACCAGTAGGGGAAGGAGGCAAACATGGCGCCGCCAGCAGTTAGGAGCCATACTTCATTGCCGTCCCAGAAAGGGCCGACGCTGGCGACACATTGATCAACCTCGCGCTCGTCTTTGGCAACAAAGAGTGAGGAAATTCCTACGCCGTAGTCAAAGCCTTCTAG
>JAITVN010000062.1 GCA_031285775.1 Streptococcaceae bacterium
TGCGGCGTTGAATTCGGATTGTCCAGAATTGCCTGGAGATCATCTTTGGCTCTGACTACGGCTGGATCATTCGCTGCTGGAGAGTTGTTTGCATCTTTGATCGCTTGTTCTGCCTGGTCAACAGCTTCAGCACGGTCTTCACCAGCTTTGACGGCATTATTCAGTTCATCAGTGGCTTTCGTAATGTCATCAATCGTAGAGTTCGGATTGCTCAACAGATCCTGCAGCTTATCTCTGTCAGCCTTAACAGTCGGATCCGTAGAGACTTTCGACGCATCAGCATCAGCGATCGCTTTGTTTCCTGCATCTACCGCATTATTACGAGCGTCCCCAGCCTGTTTCACTGCGTCATCCAAGGCTTTCGTACCATCTATCAATTGCTGAGTGGAAGAGTCAGGATCTGCAACGATGGCTTTCAGTACATCCTCAGCTGCCTTAACAGCTGGTTCATTCGCAACATTGGTATGTCCTGCATCCGACAATGCATTATTCGCATTCTCCAAAGCAGTCTCACGATCTGCCTGGGCCGCAGCTACTGTGTCATTCAATGTTTTCGTTGCGTCTCTGATTTCTTGAATCGTCGTATTCGGGTTAGCTACTTTGTCTTTCAGTTCTTGCTCAGCCTGGACAACTGCAGGCTCTTTGGCCACATTTGAAGCGTCGGCATTCTTGATAGCTGTTTGTGCACCATCTTCAGCTGCCTGAATGTCCGCAAGAGCTTGTGCAGTGGCCTCATCCAGAGTTTTAGTCGCATCGATTATCTGTTGGTTTGTTGATGCAGGATCATTTAATAGCTCATTCAGCTTGTTCTTGGCGTCAACAACGGACGGTTCGGAAACAACCTTTGAGCCGTCTGCAGTTGCAATAGACTGCTTGGCTGTATTTCGAGCGGCTTCAGCAGTAGTTTGCGCGTCTTTGAGTTCTTGTGTAGCTGCTGCGATGTCCTTGGTTAACGCTGTGGCATCGTCTGTCTTCGCCTTCGCAACTAAATCTTCCAGCTTTTCTGCTGCTGCTGCGACACCTGGCTCTTGAGCTGATGGTGAAGCTTTGGCTGAATCAAGTGCACTGGCAGCATTGGTATCCGCCGCATTACGCGCTGTTTTGGCATCCGCCACTGCTTGATCAAGCGCTCTGACAGAATTTTCGATTTGTGAGCTGGTTGAAGTAGGGTCATTCTTGATGGTCTGCAGATCTTGGATCGCTTGCGCCACCGCAGTTTCATTGGAAACTGGCGAAGTGTTTGCTGGATCCAGTGCTCGGTTAGCGTCAGCGATTGCATCATCACGTGATTTACCCGCGTCTGCCACTGAATTGTTCAGATTGTTCGTCGCATCGGTAATTTGCTGAGGTGTTGAGTTCGGGTCGTTAATGAGATCTTGAAGAGCCTGCTTATCATTCACAACTTGCGGATTATTCGCAGCTGGAGAAGCATCCGCGTCTTTAATCGCCTGATTTCCTTTGTCAATCGCAGCCTGACGGTCATCTTGCGCCTGCTTCACTGCATCATTCAAGTTCTTCGTTGCGTCCGTAATCTGCTCAGTAGTCGAATTCGGATCATCAAGCACTTTCTTCAAGTTGTCTTCTGCTGCAACCACTGATGGGTCTTTGGCGACATTTGAAGCGTCTGCTGCATCAATGGCTTTCTGTGCATCTTCTTTAGCCGTCGTGTCCTTCGCCTGTTCTTGCGTGACAGCATCTTTTACTGCTTGAGTGGCGTCTTGGATTTGCTGAGTGGTTGAGTTAGGGTTGTCAAGAATTGCCTGTAAAGCATCCTCGGCTTGTTTCACGCTTGGTTCATTGGCAACTGTAGTTTTGTCAGCGTCATCTTTAGCTTTGAGCGCATCGTTATAGGCAGTGTTGCGGTCATCGCGCGCCTTTGCTACTGCGTCATCCAAAGCCTTCGTTGCGTCAGCGATTTGCTGTGTTGTTGAATTCTTATCTGCTAAGACTGCTTTTAGGGCGTCATCTGCATTCTTGACCGCTGTTTCATTGGATACGTTCGGTTGATCAACTCCCCCAGAGCTTTCAGCATTGGTAATCGCTTTGGCCGCATCGTCATTGGCAATGTCACGAAGTGCTTGTGCGTCTGACTGGGCTTTCTTCAGGGCATCTTCAGCTTTCTGAATGTCATTGGTCAGTGCGCTAGGGTCATCTGTTTTCGATTTGTCAATCAGATCCTGCAGTGTCTTTTCTGCATCTTTGACTGACTGCTCATTACCAACTGGAGAATTATCAGCAGTCGTCATCGCATTTGTTGAGTCAGTAATGGTCTGATCACGTGTGGCTTTCTCGGCCGCTGCCGTGTCATTCAGAGATTTTGTCAATGCATCAATGGTAGAAGCAGGTGTCTTTGGATCAGCCATGGCCGTGTTCAGCTGGTCAATGATGCTCTTCACGTTCGGCTCATTGGAAACAGGACTTGCGTTTGTGATGGCTTGTCCAGCTGCGGCATCTGAGGCTGCACGATCTGTTTCAGCTTTGGCAACAGCGTCATTTAAAGCGCTGGTCAGGTCTTGGATATTCTTTGTCAAAACAGTCGGGCTATCAGCTGCTGCTTCTTTCTGAGCATTCTGCAACGCAGTGATTGCGTCTTGGACAGCTCTGTCATTTTGGTGCGGAGAATCATTGGCGGCAGTAATCGCCTGAGAAGCTGCACTGTCCGCAGCTGTACGATCAGTTTTCGCTGTTGCTATGGCATCATTTAATGCATTCGTAGCGTTGGTAATTTCTTGTGTTGAAGAATTTCCTGTGTCGGCGCTCATAACATTTTTCAGGTTGTCCATGGCAGTTTTAACTGCGGCTTCATTGGAGACAGGTGCTGAGCTCTGAACTGCTTTGGTGGCATTCTCCATCGCAGCTGCATGGGCTGCATCAACAGCATCCGCTGCGTCATCAAGTGCTTTAGTGGCATCAATGATCTGCTGTGTCAAATCATTTGCAGAGTCTGCATCTGCTCTAGAAATGGTATCTTGCAGTACTCTCTTCAAATCTTGAACGGTTTGATTTTGCTGGTCATTGACATTTCCGTCGACGTGTTTGATTTCATTGGCAGCTGCAGCCTTGGCAGCATCACGGTCTGTCTTAGCTGAAGCCAGAGCTGAATTCAACGCGTTTGTCGCTGACTTGATATCTGCTTCGGTAGCTGCAGGGTCTGCAAGTTTCGCAGCCAGAGCATCTTTTGCCGCTTTAACAATCGCTTCATTAGAGTATGGCGAGGTATTCGCCATTGCAGTCGCTGCGTCACCTCTCGCCTCACTTTGACCCGCAGCTGCTGCCGTCACGGCATCATTCAAGGCCTTCGTTGCATCCGTAATGTTCTGTGTTAAGTCACTGGCACTGTCTTTAGCTGCTGAATCTTGAATCTGCTGAAGTTTCTGTTGAGCATCCTTAACTGCTGGATCATTTTGAGTACTTGAAGCTGTCGCATTGGACTTGGCAGTTTCTGCATTTGTATTGGCAGTATCACGCGCCGTCTTCGCATCACTCACAGCCTTGTTCAGCGCATCCGTTGCGTCCTGAATTTCTTTAGCAGTTGCATCTGGCTTCGCCATCGTATCACGCAAATTCTTCTCAGCAGTCACAACTCCAGGTTCATTAGAGACTGGCGAAGTATTGTTTAACGCATTTGTAGCATTGTTGGTCGCCGTTGACTTGTCGCTATTTGCATTCGTCACTGCATCGTTCAGAACTTTTGTCGCATCATCAATTTGCTTGGAAGTCGAATTCGGGTCAGCCAAAACAGCTTTCAAAGCATCTTCAGCTTTAACAACGCTCGGGTCTTTTGCAACAGTACTGTTGTCAGCATTCTTGATCGCCGTCTCTGCATTTGTTTCAGCAGTTTTTCTGTCAGCCGTGCTATTGACAGCTGCATCATTTAAAGCATGCGTCGCATCTTTAATCTGCTCAGTAGTAGATGCCGGATTATTCAATGTATCCTGCAAGTTCTTCTCAGCATTCTGCACACCTGGTTCATTCGCAACTGAGGACTCTTTTACAGCTTTGTCAACCGCGTTCGCATCGTCAATCGCCTTCTGGCGGTCAGCCTGAGCCTGAGTCACAGCATCATTCAAGCCTTTTGTAGCGTCTTGAATCTGTGTTGGTGTGGCTTTTGGATCTGCTAGCGTGTCCGCGAGTTTCTTTTCTGCGTCCGTCACAGCTGCCTCATTTTTGACGTTTGAGGATTTTGCGCTCGTGTCGGCATCATTAGCAGCCTTGATAATCACAGGGTCAATCTGGTAAACATATGTCACCTGGGCCGTCCCGTCGGACTTCACCTTCTTATCAGAGCTGGCCTGAACTTCCTTGAAGACATAGCCGTCAATCGTCGGCGGTTTGCTGGTGTCAATGTCACTGTTTGTTTTACCGCGTGCACTCGTAGGCGCCTTAATCACATTGCCCTTATCGTCCACATAGTTGCTTGTATAAGACTCATCAAGCGGCGTATAGAGAACTGAGAATTTTTGTGAAGCCTTGTCGCTGGTGCCGTCATTGGCAGTATTATCAAACCTCGGATTCGCTGCGATCGCATCAGCTAAGTTGTTGTAATTTCCAAGAAGGGTGTCTCCATCGTAAACACTAACCGTATAGCTGTAACCTGAGGTTTTCAGCTGATCATCTGTTGTCGTAAAGCCAATATTACTGTCACTCGACCCACTCTTCGTCTCTTGATTTCCCGAAGGTCCTTGTCCGTCGGAGGAAGACTTATCAATTGTAGCTGTCTGCTGCTGTCCAACATAGTTGACCGTCCATGTTTGCGGAGAACTGTCGGTCGTTCCACCTGCTGGATTATTGGTTGAATCCCATTGATTATTCGCTGCGGCTTGCCATGCTTCCTGCATAGTAGGATAAGACTTGCCGTCAGGTCCTGTGACCGTATAGGAATAGCCTTGCTTAGCCAATGAAGCATCAGAAACTTTTCCCATCAGTTGACCACTGGTGCCGTTTTCGAGTGGGCGGTTCGGCGTGGTAGTAGTGTCATAGGTCGCAAGCGTTGTTGTAGACCCATTCTGTACTGTCTTAACGATGGCCTGCTGGAAACCGCGGGAATACGTCACTTTGAAGTCCTGTGGAGCACTGTCTGTTGTGGCAGCACCATTCGAAGTCGAATCATAAGTCTTGTTGGCAGTTGCTGCTTGTGCAGCAGCCAAAGTGTTATACTTGACGCCGTCAGGCCCTGTTACCGTATAAGAATAGCCGGGACGTGCCAAGTCATTATCTGTCTTCGTCCATCCGCTGATTGCACCCGCAGTTGTGCCATTCAGCGTTTCAACTGTTTGTGCGCCCTTAGGATCTGTACTGTCTGTCAGCACACGCGCCTGCTGAACATCTGGAGAGTAGAACAGAGTATAAGTGTTCTGTGTCGCATCGACTTTTACAGTGATATCCTGAGCGTTGCTATCGTTCCATGAAGTGGCCTGACTGATATGCCAGCCTTGCTTGTACTTAGCCGCTGCGGTCGCTGGTACACTGCCGTCATAGGTATACTGATCGGTACCTGCAATCGCTCCGGCAGAAAATCCGGTAATACCGATTTTATCACCGACAGATGCTGTAAAGGTGGTTGAAGGTGCAACATCGGTATTTTGATTTGCCTGTTCACGATAAAAGACTTGCACTGGTTTTGCCAGCTTGGTTCCTTGAATACTGTCAATCGAGCCCCATTGCTCCTGATTGGCTCCGGATCCGTTTGTTGCGAGGAGTGAAGGCATCAAATAACCAGATGGCGTCAACGCATAGTTACCGCCAGCATTACTATATTTACTGAAGCTGAACTTCCACTCCGGGTGATTAGGATCCATCAAGAAGCCTTGCAGATAGACCATGCCGCTAGGTTTGTCGTAGATATACTCCAGTTGGTACTGCACCGTTGTCCCCCAGCTGCCCATTCCCTGATAGGCATCCTTATCAGGTTTATACATTGCTCCAGCTGAGTCAGTTCCACGCAAGGCACCAAATGGATTTCCCGCATCTGTCGGATCGTTCTTATCAGTGTTAATGGCATAGTCAATACCTAACGCACGCGTATATTTCGTTCCTTGGATTCCCATTCCTTGCGCATTCGTATCTGTTCCAGCCAGATTGACAGCATCTGAAAATAGAGCAATTCCGAGGAAATCTCCTTTAGAATTATTCCCTGAAGCCATGGTCGTATTTTTGAAATAACCAGTAATGACAAGGTGTTCCTTGTTGTCAAAGACTTGAGAATTGCCGGCATCGTTTCGTAATAGACCTAATCCGACCTGCGGATTTTGTGCATTTACCAGATGGACATAGGTTTGGCCCGCTGGATCAAGCAAGCCGTTTGCAACATAGGCGCCATTGTTGTTTCCGTTTACCGGGAGATAACGCCTTGCAACCTCGGCAGCATCCCAGTTGACGACACGATCGGCTGCGCCAGTATCCGTTACCGTGGCAATATTCTGACTAGCTGTAACCTGCGCCAAGGCTACCTGTGCCATTTTGTCTTTTGCCTTGAAAAGATGCCCGACAACAGGTGGTGCCGCCAGCACCAGCGTAGTAGTTGTGGTTGCTCCCAAGAGGAAGATTGAGATTTGACGGAAATTCTTCAGTCTTTTCTTTTTAAACATCATTCATAAACTCCTTTTAGTTTATACTCCGTAAAGTTTTCTAACTAGACAAGTATCTTTACTAATCTTAGATCGATTTATTTTTAGAACACTTATATAACATTTGTCTTGTCTTACTTCAAATTTTATACACTATGTCTTTTTTTGTCAACTGTTATGCTCATTTTTCTGTAATTTGTCGAAATTTTTAGCTTTTATGTTATTTATTTTAAAAGAAATAAGCAAATATCTCTTTTCTGTTTTATAGATTTATCCATAGTTATTGATAGATCATGAAATCGTAACACCAGTAATAACTTAAACCTTTCACTCTCCAAAAAGAAACTATAAAGTATTATTAGAAGAAAAAACGCAAGGTCTTAAAATAGACAATGACTCAATGATGTCTATAAAAAAGCGCACAAAAAAACGAATCGACATTTTGAACGACTCGTCTAATTTATAAATACTTTAGTCCGCCGCAGTTAAGGCGTCTTCTTTTCTTCCTCATCCTTGCGTAAATCCTTGATTATCTCTATAATATCACCACGCCGCGTTTCAATGCGTCCCTCTTTGCGGCGCTGATAAGTGGCATTGAGCATGGCGCCGATGATGAGCACACGCGAGATAAAAATAAACCAAATCATGAGCGCAAATATGATAATTGAGCTGACAACGCGAAAGTCTTGCCAGGAGTCCATAAAGTGGGCAACATATTGACCGACGAAACTGGTCAGAAATACGAGGACAAAGAGTGAAAACAGAGTACCTGGAAAAATATAGCGGATCTTTTTGATGCGAATATTCGGCATCATATAATACAAAATCAGCAGCACAATAAGGACGACCAGCGCAACGACCGGCAACGTCATATTTTCCAGAAAATGGTAAATCGTAGCACTAAATTTGAAACGCTGATAAACCTGAGTCAGGACAGTTTGTCCAAAAGTCGAAATCACGACCGCAGCATAAAGAATCAGCATAATAATCAAACCGCCGAAGAGACCGAAGATGCGGCTGATGACAATATCACGGTGCTTGGTAACACCGTAGGCTTTGTTCATGGCCATTTCCAGCGCCGACATTGACTTTGAAAAAGTCCAGAGTGCCAGGATAATTGACACGGCAAATAAGGCAGAATTCGGCGTCGACAAATATTGCCGGACGTAACCTGCCGTCATGTCATAAAACTCTTGAGGCAGATTTTTCTGCATGAAGGACAAAACTTCAGAGACATTGATTTTTAGGTATGGCAAGACATTGGCCACAATCAAAAGCATAGGAAAAATCGACAGCAGCAAATAATACGCCACTGCAATTGAAGACAGACCCATCTCAGAGCTCATGAACAAAGAGATAAATATATTTATCTGCTTTGAATGGACAATTTTCCCAAAAAATTTCTTCATTAATCCTAAATATGTGATATTTCAATATTTTAATCTACCGTTTTGCAAAAAAATTCGAAAGACAAAGCCTTCGAATTTGTCTAACAGTGTAAGCGGCAGAACTTAGATTCAGTAAGTTCTTTCCTTGCCCTGACTGGTCAGGATAACAGGACCGTCTTTCGTAACGACAAACTGATGTTCCATCTGACAGGACAGGCTGCCGTCTGCGGTCACATAGCCGCGCTCGCCGTCATGCTTGATTTCCCAGCCGCCCGTGTTGATCATCGGCTCAATGGTCAGCACCATTCCTTCGCGCAGGCGAATACCATGCCCTGCAACGCCATAGTGAGGGATGAGCGGATCTTCATGCATAGATGGCCCCACACCGTGACCGCAGAGGTCCCGCACCACACCATAGTCGCGACTTTCCGCGTATTCCTGAATGACAGCGCCGATATCTCCGATACGATTGCCGACAACAGAGGCCTCGATGCCTTTGTACAAGCATTCTCGTGTAACTTCCCACAAATCACTGACTTGCTTAGAAACCTGGCCGACTTTGTATGCCCAAGCTGAATCTGCAACACCGCCGCGGAAACCCTCAATAATCGGCTGCATGGCCTCAGCATCATCAAAATCAAGCTTTGCCACGTCGACATAATCGTCTTCAACCAGACCGAGTACCATGTCGACCTTCAGTAAATCACCCTCTTTTAAAATATAATGACGAGGAAAAGCATGTGCCACTTCGTCATTTAAACAGCAGCAGGTAGCATAAGGATAGGGATTGTAGTAGCCCTCATCCACACCAATCTGCAGAGGCAGAACATTTTTCTCCTTGCAGACTTGACGAACGTATGATTCGATTTCCCACATGTCAAGACCCGGCTTAATCATGTCGCGTAAGTGAATATGAATATCAGCTAATATTTTGCTGGAGCGCTGCATCTGATCGATTTCGCGCTGAGATTTTAATGTAATCATAAGTACTATTTTAACATATTTTTTAAACTGTAAGAAAAAGAGGTGACTTGACGCTTCCCAGGCTATCGTTAATTCAGAGAAGCTTTCAAGACAAGTTCTACTTTTTGCTTTATCACTTTGAGGAGGTAGTTTTTCTTGTCTTCAGATAACACACTAAGGCCTTCGTCATAAGCAGGAACGGAGTTAAAGATCTCTTGAATGCGCTCTAAATTTAGATGCCCCAGTACTCTGGCAACTGCTGAAGTACAATCCTTATTTGTGTTGCTTTGGATGAATTCTGACGCCTTAATTCGATCTCCATTTTCTTTAAAAACGCAATAAAATTGAAAAACATCTTCGTTAAGCGTCTTCTCGTCTTTCATCGCCTTTTCAAAGGCTAAATCGGCTCTCTTGTTGAAGAAAGCTCCACCGTTATCAAACACTGGTGCTAAATCCTTCACAGCTCGGCCATCAGAAATCACGCCCCAATTCGTATTATTTCTATCATTGTTTGAAATGAGATAATCCACGACAAACATGTCCCAGAACCTTTCAATCGCCTGTTTTTTAATCGTTTCGAAATAAATGGAAGTGTCAATTGTTTCAAGCACCTCGGACAATTCCGTGCCTGATCCGCCAGTCCCTTCGGTTCCGTCAGCATAGAATTGAGCATTTTTTATCTGATGAAAGTCTTGTAGAACTTTCCCTGCTTCCAAAAAATCTTGGCAAGCCACTACTACTTTATTTTGTGATGAATTCAGCGATTATCTCAAACCTAGTTTTACCTTGTGAACCGGTATTCCAAGAGATTCATAAATCTTTGAACCCAAATACTCACTTAAAGGACTCGTTGTGTAAGAAATTTTTACATTTGTAAATTCTTTCGTGCTGCGTGGAAATTTGACAATCCAGTCCTTATCCTCCATGACAATGCCGAATTTCGCACCTGCATTTCCCCCATAAGTCCTGATGTTTCTTGGATATGCATTCAAGTCAATCAGCTTCATAAGATTAGCCCCCTTCATTTTTTGATTATATCACAAATTCCTGCTATAATCATTGTATCAAAAAGAATAGGAATTAAATATAACATGGCAAATGCAGAAATTGTATACTGCTCAATGACTGGAAACACACAAGCCTGCGCAGAAATCGTATATGAAAAGCTCAAAGATTTGGGCGTTGACGTTGACATCCACGACTGCACGACAGTCGATCCTGAAGACGTTTTCGAGGATGCTGAGCTTTGCATCGTCGGCACTTATACCTATGGGGAAGGCGACATGCCTGACGAAATCATTGATTTCTATGAAGACATGCAAGAGATGGACTTGACGGGCAAGATTTTTGGTGCGTTCGGTTCTGGCGACACCTTCTACGAAGAGTTCTGCCGTAATGTTGAAGATTTTGATCGAGCATTTGAAGCCTGCGGTGCCACGCGCGGTGCTGATCTGGTCAAAGTCGATCTCTATCCTGAAGAAGCAGATAAGGCGCACCTGGAAGCTTTTGCTGCTGAGCTGGCAAGCAAAATCCAATAGGAAAATTTGATAGTAATGGAAAAATACTGGCTTCTGTCAGTATTTTTTGCATACTCAAAATTTATAACTTGAGATACTGAAATCATCATACTTCTGGAGATAAAGCGTGCAGCTGTCTAGTGCCACTGCACTGCGATAAATCGTAGAAGTATCCGAGCGATCAGCTGAGCGCGGGACTGTCACAGCATTCAGAATGTGCCAAGTTTCGATGACGTTCGACGGCTCATCTAATGGCAGAACTGCGTGTTCCTTCAAAACTGCCGCCCTTACGAATCGCGCAGTGGGTGTGAAGCCTCCCGGCCAGACCAGCTTTCCAGAGAAGTTCCCCGTAGATATTTTGTTCGGCTCTGATGAATGTCCCGACATATCCAAATCCAGATAATCGCTGAGTTTTTCGATTTCACGTGCAAATTTCGGTGCATTTGTCACAACGCCGATCGGATTTTCAACAACAATAAGCTTCCTGTCCAAAGGCTCAATCGAAATCATTCGTCCTGTCCGATCGCAGGCAGCGAAGTGCAAATCATTTCGCCCGAACTTGTAATTTGAAAATTCATCGGTCATGAGTTCAACTTCTTCAAGCTTATTGACCAAATCAGCTACAGATCTGCAGTTTCCAAGTGCCCACATCACAAATTCAAAGGGTGCCAGCTGCAGTTTGTTGTCTGTCTTGACAGAGACATAGCCTGATTTATTTGAAAAAGTCAGCTTTTGAACGGATAAACCGAATTTATTCACACCGTCTGAAACGTCTGCATGAAGACCTGTCTGGTCGCGGCCGACGCCAAGAATCGCAAAAGCATTCTCGACAAGCTTACCGTTATAAGCTGTTTTCCAAACATAATCGGCAGGAACCGCCAGCGCATCTGGATGAAAATCATCGTGCCAGTCCATGCTCCTAGCAAAGAGCAAACTTCCGTCTGCTGCCTGCAATTTAATACTTGTACACATTGTTCAAATTAGTCTCCAAAATCTATTTTCATCTGGCGCTGGCTGAATACACGGCCGATATAGACTTTCTGCTCTGTCTCGTTGACCCTGTAGAGTAAGCTGTAATACTTGCCAATATTAATTCGATAGGTCTTTTCCGAGAATCCGAAACGCTCTGCAATGTCTTGATGATGGGCGGGCTGAAATTTTAGAATTTGAACTTTTTTGTCAATATTTGTCACAAAAGTTGTGATTTGAGCTTCAGAAAAGAATAATTCTGACTCGAAATAATCTACAATTTCAGCCAAGCTGTCCATAAAGATGGGTAAATAGACCAGATCGAACGCAATCATCTATTTTTTCCCCAGCCGTAATTTCCAAATTTATCCATCAATTTTTGATCAGAAATAAAGTTTTCCTCTGCAATCGCATGAAAGTCCTTCTCTATCAAGTCTTTAAAGACTTCTTCGCTACTATGTACTGGAACATAATAAATCACGCCACTGTCCTCGACATGCGGCTCGTACTCCCGCCCGTTGTCGGCAAACTCTTTCGGCACGGTTAACACATAGGAAGTCCCTACTTTTCTTTGTTTAACTGTTGACATGGACATCTCCCTTTTGATATTTATATATATATAGTATATATCAAACGCGAGGATCTGTCAACTGAAAGGTCGAAATTTTTCGTACTTCTGTTCAAACTCTTGAATCTCTTTAATCTTCCAATTCTCGTCGAATTTGACCATTGATGCCCCATCAAGCTTGCTGAGTTTACCGCCATAGAAGCATTCAAAAGTCCAAGTGAAAAAGCCTGTCTGATGCGTGGCACGGGAGTTTGACAGTTAAAGAAAGTAAAAATCTTGTAGAAGCGCATTGTGCCTCTCTTTTTTTGTCAAAATTTCGAGCTTTATTTTATCGTTTTTCCTCGTTTTGTGATATAATAGTGTTAGGAGGTGTGGCATGCGTGTCGGCTATACAAAATCTAAAAACTCTATCAGTTACTACATCCAAAAGGACTTTTATCTGAATGGTTCTAGGACCACAAAGAAAGTTCTGAAACTTGGGACTCATGAAGAACTTCTCAAAACTCATTCAGATCCCCTTGCCTGGGCAAAAACGGTGGCCAAACAAATGACCGAGGACGAAAAAAAGGAGAAAAAACAAGAGCTCATTCAAATTGACTTTCATTCTCGCAAACTCCTTCCTTTGGATACCCGGAATCAGTTTTCAATCGGCTATCTCTTCTTACAAGCCATCTACTCTCAGTTAGGGCTCAAGGATCTTTCCCATGAGATTTCTAAACACTCTTCTAGCGCTTTTGACTTGAATGACATTCTGGCCCACTTGATTTATACACGTGTGCTCTCACCTGGTTCCAAGAAGAACTGTTTTGAAGAATCAAAAAAGTATCTCGAAGCACCGAATTTCGAGCAACATCAGATTTATCGCGCCCTTGATCTCTTGGCAGAAAACTCTGAAAGTTTCCAAGAGAAAGTTTATCTCACGTCTAAAAATCTTGTCAAAAGAAATGATAAAATTCTCTATTACGATTGTACGAACTTCTTCTTTGAAATTGAACAGGAAGAAGGCTTGAAGCAATACGGGGTCTCTAAAGAACATCGCCCAAATCCGATCGTCCAGATGGGGCTCTTCATGGATGGTTCAGGTTTCCCTCTCAGCTTTGTCATTGGTCCCGGCAATCAAAATGAACAGAAAACTTTGACGCCGCTTGAGAAAAGAATCATGAAAGATTATCAGCTCTCTGATTTCGTCGTCTGCACGGATGCCGGACTTTCCAGCGCTGCTAATAAAAGATTCAACTCAAAAGAAGGACGCTATTTCGT
>JAITVN010000099.1 GCA_031285775.1 Streptococcaceae bacterium
AGTGCGACTTTCAACTCTATTCTGATTGATAATTTCTTCTTCGCGTTCAGTGCGCTTATTTTCCGCGTTGACTGCGCTTATTCTCCGCACTGGTGCGCTTATTTCATCGCAATATTCAACTGCTCTGATTTCCCGCGTTGATTACGCTTTTTCCATCGCAATATTTATTTCTAATTAATCAGATTATATCATTCTATTTTTTCGAAATCAAGTGCTTATTCCCAAAAAATAGGAAAGTGCCTACCACTGAATCACTTACAACTGAATTACCAACAGAAAACTGTACAGAACTTATGAGTATTTTCGAGGTGCTCTTAACTTATTCTTTGATAAATTTCCTCAATAATTTTATCATCAACATTTTGGTCAAATTTTCTTGCAAATAGACATTCACAACCTGTTATTTTACAGAAATCTTCCTCTCGCATTATTCGTGGCCTCTCTGGTCCATCAGACCAATTCACATACCTTAAGGAGTCATTTACAATTTGAACTCCCTTGACCATTTTTATTGTTGTTTGAAAAAATAGTTCATCACTACATAATGTATATTTATATCTTTTAAAATATTTAGGGTTTTCTTCCATTAGTATAAAAATCTTTCCTAAACAGTTGTGTGTCAAGTTTACCCACTCTGCCCCTTTATAGAAATCAAAGTCTAAATGACGTGGCCTAACTCTCGAAATTAAATCAAAAGCAATTTTTCTCAAATAAAATCCAGCTTTTATAAGTACATTTTTGTTTCCGAAGAAAGAGTAGTTTGGCCAATATTTAACTACTCTATCCAAATCAGCTTCTCCTTCTTTATCTGCTCCTGACAACTTTTTATACTTGAAATATTCCTTTTTATTATCGTTGAAAAAACTTATTATTTCTTGATTTGTTTTTATGGGCAAATCTTGTCCAGATATAAGAATGTACCTATCATAGCCCACCTGAAAAGCCTCTCTCATCAAAAAAACGGTTGCCAAAGTAATATTAAGTGAGCCCCAATAAGTTTTATACCTTTTATATACATGTACTCCTTTTCTATTATCTATTTCCATTGAACTTCTTCTATCAATATGAATATATATGTCAAAATCACATGATAGATGTTCAATTAAGCGTAAAACGCTTTTTTTATCTTTATGTACAAGCATCAATATTGCTATTTTCTTTTGCATCTTTCTTCCTTTGTTTTAATTAAAACTGGATTATCAACAGATTCATCATGAAGAATTATCTCTGTGAAAACATTGAGTTAATACAAATCATCTAAAATACTTGAAGGTGATCAATCTAAATTTGCCTTTTCTTCAGGAAAAAAAGTTCAGAATGTACAATTATCGTATATTCAAATAATCATACGTTCCTTGAATACTTTACTATCTTTATGTATTTTGTACTGGGTATGCAAGAAAAAGGATCTAAATTACTGAATTAATCGTGGAACAATCGAAGTTTTTTCGTCAAGAACTGTCTCTCTTGCCTACTCAAAACAGTAAAAGCACTAACTAATAAACTGATAATTCCAAAAATTGAGGCAGCAGCGAAAAGGGTCAGCCAACTATTAACAAGTATCATGGAACGAATCAAGAATCCAATTAATAAGTCAGCCATAAAATTTAACATAGTATACTTTATCAATGGGTAAAAGGTTGTCCACTTGATTCCAAGATATTTTGCTGCAAAAGGGACGGTGAAAATCAGATTTCGAAAAACACTTACAATCGTACTAATTCCACAAATAGCAATTGCTCCCAATGAAGTATACTTTAGAGCAATAATAGTTAAAGAAATGCTTATCCCACCAGAAAGAACGACAGAAATAGCGTTTTGACGCGTTTTATTTACTGCCCCAAATACATTCCACAAAGGGACCATACCTACTAGAACCAAAAAACTCATTATATATAATACTGAATACAACTGTAATTCATCACTATTAGCACTTGGAATCCACAATCCAAAAAATTCTTTACCAAAAACAACAAGAATAGAAAAAGGAATACTTAATAAAACAATGTTAATCTTTCCAGCTCGAAATAAATTCGCAACAAGTTCCTTAGTTTTATTTTGTGCATATAAAATGGTAATCTCTGGATTAAAAACACTGGCTATTGTACCCTGCAAACTTCCTAAAACATTTGGTACAATCTGAGAAAGCGAAATAAGTCCCATTACTTCTGGTCCAATGAATAAATTAGCTAGTAAAAGATCCAAACCACCAAATAAAATTGTACCCATTTGGTTAATAGAATTCCAGACTCCACTCGCTAGCAATTCTTTAATCCTTTTTTTTCTAATTTTTTTGTGATTAATTCTCAATTCATTAAAATATTTTTTCTTGTAATAGAATTGCCAGACTTGTAAAATAGTGCTCGCCAATACTGCAGATAATCCGACATACCAAACCTTAGATGGAAACAATAAGAAAAGCAATAATATGGTAAGTGATTTAACAAGTGTGGAAATCATATTTCCTACAGATTGAAGATAAACACGATTTGTGACAAAAGAAGCAATATTCCACATTGGTGCACCAATAGAAATGAAATAACTTGCAAAAATGAGCGCAAACAGTATTTTAACATCACAAACTAAATCAGAGGAAATTTTGACAAAATGCTCAAGAAAGGAAATTCCTGCTGTAACGGGGATTAACAATAATAGAATTAGCAAGATGTTACCTGCAAAAGTTGACGAATAATACTCATTTGCTTTTCTGTCTTCACTATTAATCAAAGCAACAGTAATAAAGCGGGCAGCCATAGAATTAAGTGCTAATGCAATAATTCCAATGTAAGTAACGAATGTACTGGCTAGCTGTATAAATCCATTAGCATCAACTCCTAAGTGTCTTACAATATACGGTGAAAGGAAAAAATTAACTAAAAGATTAATTACAAAAATCAAAAATGCGGAACTTAGATTGATAAAAAGCATTTTAGTCTGAGATACATTTTCCATCTTGTTCTTTCCTTTCAGAGTTAATAGCTATTTTATAGATACGGTATTATTTAAAGACACTAACCAAGGGAGTAAACTTGTCTCCTAGATTCCAAGAAAAGTCTGTGACATTGCTGAGCTCTTTTATTGCTTGTATAAGACTTTCTTCTGAAGAATCATCAATAAGCCTCATGTACTTGCAACCTTGTAAATAGGTTCTATAAGTTGAACTAACTTTATTATTATTATTATCAAAGATTATGGTTGGCGTTTTAGTTACATACCCAAAAATAACTCCATGTAAACGATCCGTAATCGCAAGTTTATGTTTAGATATTTCCAACCATTTCGACTCAATAGCAATATCACTTAACTCTCTTGTCAAGAACGCCTGCTCTTTAAGGCATGTATCGCTGACATCAACTTTATCAAAGTACTGATTCAAAAAGCTCAATAATTTCGTCCTTTTTATCTCATCCAAGCTTGACTCTTTGTCTTCTCTGATTAGAGTTATGACACCTTCTCTGTCTCCAGCATAGTCTTCACTATTCATGGACAATACTATGTCTGGTGTCATAAAAACATGATTTTCAGGAAATAATTCATTCATCCTTTCAAGGCTCAAATCCTCCCTTGCAACCAAATGGAGATCTGGATGAGAGGAATAAACTGCCCTAGAGATTTCTTCCTCTTTTTTTCCCTCACTATCTTTCGAGAAATGAACTGATTGAGGCATAGAAACTATTGTGTTTTCCTTAAAAGCTTTGATAAGTTTTCTTCTGGCGTTTTCTGCGCGTCCATAAAGGTTCCCTAGGTTTCCCCCACCGTGTATTACCACAATATCCTCCTTCGTAATCATTCTTTTCACGATTGGAATAGCATATATCCGTTCACTCGTATAGAACTCAACAACATCGTATTCCGGAACCTTATCTTCGAAAAAACTCCGGGAAGCAAACGCAATTGCCTGATCTCCTATATTTACATGAGGTGGCTTTTCAAAATAATATATTTTTTTTCTTTTTTTAGACTGGATATCCTTGATGATTCTTTTCTTTATATCTTTGTGCGATACAGCAACGTCGACAATTCTTTTTAACATTATACTAACACTATTCAACTTTTTCCAACTTTCTTAAGTAATTAACAACCAAAGACTTTAACTTTCAATTTCACTTTTTTTCTTTACCAGAAAAAATCATTGAATTGCTAAAAAATTGCATTCTTCTCAATAGATCATTTTCCATTAACTTTTCAATTCTTTTTTTCCTATGCTCCAAGCTCTTTTATTCAAATAAATATTTCTGATAAATTTTCTTCCACCATAAAAAAAAACTGATCTTAGAAGATATGCTATCTTCATTATTCTAGAGCCAATTTCGAATCTATCTTTAGCTATGTCATATTGAAGCCTCCCCAAGTCATAAGTTTTATAATAAAAATCCTCAGCCGGAATCAACTTCTGAGTAGATAATTGTTTTCTTATGAGCTCGGCATTTAAAAACTGGACATAAGCATACTTTCCACTTATAGCTTTACTTGAAATTCTCTTATACAACAAAGGTTTTTGTAAAACCCCTATACTAAATCCACTCAAAAGCGCTCTCACAATAAAATCATAATCCTCTGCCCCAAAAATATCTCTATAGCCATCGTTTTTCTCAAAAACTTCACGTCTTATTAGCCAAGTTGGATGCCAAAGCATATTTTGATATTTTAAACTTTTAATCAAGTTATTATTTCCAACATAAGAAAAGTTAGAAGAAATTTGATTAATTGGCTCTCCATTTTTGTCAATCTCAATAATCCCTGTTGAAACAAAATCAAGGCTGTTTTTTTGAAGATAAGATAACGATTTCGAAAATCGTCCCTTAATTACCACATCATCAGCATCCATCCTAGCTATAAATAGACCTTTCGCCACTTGAAAAGCTCTGTTCAAACTCTTAGATAGACCAATATTCTTTTCATTAATATATACAGAGAACCTCTCATCCTTCGAAACAATGTATTCCAATTGATTTATAAATGAATACATAGGGTTATCAACAATGACAATGACTTCATCACCTAAATCCAGATCCTCGGCCAAAGATTCAATTGATAATTTTACCCATTCTATAGGTTCTTCAAAGATTGTCATTAGAACAGATATTTTAACACTTTCATTAAGATTCATCATAGTTCCTCAAGATACCCCCAAAAAGTCAGTTTTCCATTTACATCTTTGCTGAAATGTTTCTCCTTCCAACTAGTTTTGAAAAAAGATGTGTTTTTTGTAAATTTAGCCAGATAGCTTTGGGAAAAAGGCAAATTCATTACTTTTTGAAAATCATTAACTTCAATGTTGTTGCTTCCCAAAGATTCAAGATCATCCTTTAGACCACCAATATTAAAGTCATAGGCTATGCTAAAAAGATAATCAACCAAAAAATAATCAGGAATTTTATTGCTGTTTAGATTGAAAAATAATAATGCTTCATATAAAAATTCAAAATACTTTCGATGAGGCTTACCACCCAATAAATAAATATTCCATCTTCCACTTGGAACAAATTTGTAATTTCCTTTATCATCTACAGGCGTAAAAATATTATTTGAAAAAATATCATCGGAAACAGTGTTTAATGTTACAACAGTTGAATCAATCCAAATTCCACCATACTTAGAGAGAATCGCCATTCTTACAATATCAGAAAGTTGTGCCAGAGTTATACTCTTTTCATCAATTTTTTTCCATAGTTCTGCTGGTAGATGAGGTAAAAAATTCACCAGATTATTCTTGGAAAGTAAAATGACTTGAGCATTTGTTTGTTTTTTTAGAAATCTAATGTTACGATACACGAAACTTGGGGTTTGTTCAGACTGCCACCACATCATGTAGAAAGCCTCATTACTAATTTTGTCAATCGTATCACTTTGGAAATGACTCTCAGAGTACTTCATAATAAGTGAACCTATTTCTCTCTCTATATATTTTTGAATCAATTGATGCTTTTTATTGTACAAACTACTTTCCTTTCTTTTAAGTATCTTGAAAGAAATCAATGAAGAAATCAACTTTTTTTTAACACGAAATACTACATAAGACATTTTCATTTTCATTTTCATTTTCATTTTGTTCCGTTTATTACTTCTTTTCCGTATTTAGTTGGTATAATTCAATCAATGATGCTTTAAAATTCTCAATAGAAAACTTTGAATTATGAACAACCTTTGAATAATTAATTCTTTCGTATCTATTTGATTCTATTTCAAAGACTTTACTTATCGTGCTTACCCATTCAGCATTACCTTTCTCTAAACTATAGTAAGTAAGTAAATCCGTACACTTTACTTGTTTAGTAACGCTGTCAGACAATATTGTCGGTAATCCGCTTGCCTGTGCTTCAACAACAGTGAAAGGAAATCCTTCATAAAAGGAAGTCATCAGAAATAGATCGGCAAATGAATACCAACGACCTATATTATCCTTTTTTCCAAGGTATAATATCTTTGTGCTTATTTTTTCGCTCAATTTTGACAATTCTCCATTAAAATCTTTCGATAAAACTCCATCACCAATGAAAACAAAAAAATCTAAAACTCCTCTAGATATAGACTCTTCAGCAATGTGAAGTGCTCTAAAAATATTTTTTTGTGATACAAACCGTGCAGCAAACATACCAACTTTACTATCCAATGAAATGTTCATTTGATTTCTTAATGTTTCTCGGTCGATTTCTGAAAACTCAAATTTGTCTGTGTCAATGCTGTTCCAAATAAAAACTACTTCCTTATTTTTATAGAACATGGATTTAGCGGCCAAATCACTCACTGCTACAGGCACAATATTTAATCTATTCAACTTTCTTTTCTGGTTGAACCTTATCCATTTTAATAGAAATCGTGGTGTATAATTAAATTTTATCGGTGTAGCAAAGGAATTATGAGCTTCATAAATCACTTTAATCTTATTATGCAGAGCAATTTTTGCAAGCCAAAAACTAGCTGGCGAGTTTTCGTTGATATGTAAAACATCAAAATGATTTTTGCTTAAGAAGTTTTTCATTAATTTCTTGTTAAAAAAAGATAATTTACCTTTAATTCCTGTTTTAAATTCTAGTTTCACAATATTGGCTAATTTTGACTTTCGGATATAATCAGAATGAACAATCTCATTCTCAGTAAACTGAATTATCGTGAACTCTGCTTTTCCTTTCAACTGACTAATTACTAGTTCAATAAAACTTTCAATTCCTCCCTGATGCTCAGTTGGTCCAAAAATAAGAATCTTTTTCAAACTCTGCTCCTTACTGTAATAATTCTTTTAAAATGTTTGAAGAATAAGGGAATAGCTCGCCATTTCCTGAATATAGAATATAACCAAAAATCCCGAATCCCAAGAAAGTAGTTATTACAAGCATAACAAACCTATAATTAGACTTAAATCTATCAATAATCAAGATAAATCCAATTATTCTGAAAACATCAAAATATACTGCAAACCGTGGAATTACATTCTGAAACAAATAAAGTGTATTCAAAGTAATTCCAACAAGTGTCAAGGAAACTATAAATTTAACCAGCCTTTCTTGAATTACATCTAAATTATTGCTTTTTGCTCCTCTCAACTCTGATAAAGAGATTAAGAAAATTATTGTAATACCTGGGAGAATATAGACTAACATTCTTCGAAAAACGTATCCCCCTGTTACATCTAGTGAAGACAGGTGGTATCTTAAATAGGGTATTAAGGAAGCAATATTCTCGATTAGCAGCAGAATTCTTCCACCAAATACAGCAATTATTGCGACAAAAATGACGGTTTTAAAGAATGCTGATTTGTAATTTGTAAGTTTTGATCGTTCAAGTGAACACCACCAAAGTATAACGATGATTATTCCTATTAATGACGTAATATGAAAACTTATAGCAATTATTTGGAAAACAAGATAAGCCCAATACTTTCTTTCAACAAATAATAAAATGGCCCACAACATTATGGCTGCAGCCATATACTGTCTCATTATGTTCAGTCCAAAAAGATAGAACGTGAAATAATAGATAAACATTTGCCAAAGCATCGAAACGCCAAACGTTTTTGATATTTTCACAACTGAAAGTAAGACAAAGAGTGAAATAATGAATTGAATTGAAAATAATAACCAATGTGGATCTGTCGTAAAGCGTGAAATAAAATATACTAGTACATTATAACCAAATTCTGTTTGATGCACAGGACCAAATTGGGTCCAGCCATAATTTCCATTTAAACTATAAATATAGTTATTATAGTCGAAGAAATTATTATAAACACCTGCCCATCCAAAATTTGTTGTCACGTACGATTCCACGTCTGTCCCAATGGAAAAATCTCTCACTCCAGCTACAATAACTGGAGGTAATATAGACAAAATGGCAAAAAGCCAAAAAATGAGTCCTTTTTGGCTACTTAATCTTCGGACTAAACCAATAATAAATAACGAGACGGATATTGATATTATGTATTCTATCACTTAATAATCTTTTACTTTCTGCAATTTCAAAGGAATTCCTATAAATGGAGTCACCCATAATACAAAATATGAGTTAATTTAAAAAATAATTATCTATCAGATAAAAACTTCCTTGAACGTGAGGGGAGAGGGATGATATTTTGCAATCACCTTCCACTTTCACAAGACAATAAAAGCTCATTTATCTTTTTATTGGGGGAACAATCATCAATCAAAAAGATTCTATGTTCCAAAGGATTTTGAAATGCTATTACAGATTCGATACATTCTTTGGTTTCTTCATAGCCGTCATACACAGGAATAATAATATCAATCATTCTTCATCTAGTCTCCTTATCACTTTTGCAGGAACTCCTCCAATGATTGAATTATCTGGGAATTCCTTTTGTATCACAGCACCTGAAGCAATAACACAATTATCACCTATATTGGAACCATCTAAAATTGTCACCCCTGATCCTATCCAAATATTACTACCAAGTTTAATTCCTTTATGGCTGACACCTTGAAGACGAATGAGAACTCCTGAGTTGTCAAACTTGTGATTCTCTGCATGAAATCGAACATTTTGACCTGCTATTACGTCACTCCCAATTATTATACCACCCGCCGATCCAAAAAAAGTATTCTCAGAAAAACTTGTATTGCTACCTATCCTTAGGCCCTTCCCAAGATCAGAAAGTGTTCCAGAAATCATTAATTTTGAGTTATCGCCAATTTTCACATTATCTCCTAAAAATAAACCATCAGTTGACAAAGCATCCACTAAAACATTTTTTCCAATCCGAACATTTGAACCAACATGTATTTTATTTCGAACACGAAAATGTGTATGCTTACCAACTATAAGATTAGAGCCACATGTATTAAAACCTGTTTTTTTAATAATTCCACGAACTAATCCCAATGTGTAGCCCAATCCTGTGTAAATAATATAGTTTGTGGGAATATCACTTGAAAGTCGGAATTCTGGCTTATTAAAAAATTTATGAACTATTTTCTCGATAAACATGCCATATACTCGCTTTCAATTTTCTTACTATGCTTGGTAAAAGAGTCAATTTTATATGTGATTCGATATTCTCCAGATAATAACATTTCTCTAACCCCCTTCAAAATAAAACTGCTTGGTAGCAAATCTTTCGCTCCAACATTTTCAAGTACAAATACAGGAACTTCCTTATCAAGCGCTTCAATCGTTAAAAAATTAAAAGTTTCTTTCCAACGACTTGGAACTATAAGTAGTTGAATATCTTTAAAGACTTGCATTTTTTCATCTGAAGCGAAACGCTTCCTGTTTTTCACATTGTAGGGGACAACAGGATTAATATCTTCTCCATAAATTTCAAAATGAAGAGATGGATTTCGCTTAGCAAGCTCAAGAAAGTCATAAAATCCTTTAAATTCTGCATATTGTCCAATATAAGTAATTTTGTTGATTTGACCCATATCTAGAGAAATATGCTTTTTTCCCCCGTGAATATCGGCGTTTGAGATACTTAACAGAAATGAACTCTTTGGAAGGGTTCTAAGATTTTTTTCAAAAACTTCTTTCGCAACCGTGCTATTAAAATGGAAGTTATCTATTTTTTCAAAGATATTCTGATAATAATCTTTTAAATTATTAAAGCTTACGATCTGATTCTCTGAATACTCAGAGTTACTCTTTATTGAATAATGTGCTTCTTTCTGAAAAGAATCTTTTTTGAACTTTTTAACTATGTCTCTCAGTTTCGGATAAAAGGAGGATTGCAGAGCACGCAATTTTTTGACTGACATTGCTGCCTGACTGACATTCAACCAATAATTCAAACTATTTTCATCATCCCAAGACTTCCCGCTAAAATAAAAAGTCGGATTGGGTGACAAACCAAAATAATCATGGCTTGTATAAACAATCTTGATTTTTAATCGATTCGCTACTGTAAAAAATTCTTGATGTAATCCCATTAATGTATGAACATGAATGATATCGGGCTCTAATTCATTTAGAAAGTTTTCGTAAATATTTTCGTCCACAGAAGTCATAAATTTTTCTGGTTCTTTAATCCCACCGAATACTGCAAGAGGAAGAGAATTAATAAGTTCGTAAGAGACTATTCCAGGAATTCGCTCTTTTCCTTTTTTTATTTTTGTTCTACGGTCAAATAAATTAATACGACCCGGAAAAAGATAAACCACTGAATTACCTTGACGAAATTGTTCTGTCATCAAATCAGTAACATATTGAACAAGTCCACCAGACCTTTCAGGAGGATAGCCTAGGCCATAATGTAATATTTTCATTTATTAACTAGTAAATACCCTTTCATACTCTTCCACTATATGTTCCCAAGAAAAAAAATCGTAAACTCTACTTTTGGCTTTCATGTTAATTTCAGAATAATCAGAATCTATTCTCTCAATCTTACGTACCAATCCTCGTAGATTATTAGTCTCCTTCGTCCAATAAAGCGCCCCATCCTCAGCAACCTCCCGATTAAACCCAACATCAAGAAGCAGATTCAACCGCGTCGATCCCAAAGCTTCGATCAAGCTAGGGTTAGTCCCGCCAACTTCATGCCCATGGAAATAAGCAAATGCATTTTCACGAATCTTTTTCAAGAGCTCCTGATCATAAACTGTACCTACAAACTTGATGCGTGAATCCTTATCAAAATTCGTGCTCTGACGAAGCTTTTCGTAAAACTTATTTTGCTCGACATTAGTTATTAATACAAAGTCCTTCTTTGAGTCAGATGCCATAAATTCTCGAATCATAGTCTCATAGTTGTTCTCAGGAACAAAACGACCAACTACTAAGTAATACTCATTTGGCTGAACAGATTTTTCTGAGTACCAACTTAACAATTTCTCGTCGTCATCAGCCAGCTGACTCGGAGTTAGATCTGCACCATAAGCGATGTATGCCGTCTTCGGATGATACTGCTTATATGATTCCTGAATATACTTTTCAATATTCTTACTATCACAAATCAACAAATCAGCATGTTTAACCATAAGCTTCTCAGAATACTTCCAGTATTTTTTAACTGGCGCACTCCATTTAGCCCGCAGCCATTCGTGGCCGTCTGGATTAACCATGAGCGTAATACCAAGCTTTTTCATCTTTGCTTTGTATCGTCCAATAAAAGGTCCTATACGACAAGCCAAAATATAAATAATTGCATCTTTATAATGATTTTGTTCAATTTGTCTTATCGAATACTTCAGGGCGCTTAAATCATAAAAGATAGCATTTGCTGACCCGATAGGTTTCTTTTTTATTGTAAAGCAATCAGCTCTGTTGTAGATAAAATTTTCTTTGTTTTCATCCGCTAGACAAGCAACATGATAGTGGATATTAGGACTCATGCGACCTTTGGTTAGTTCTTCAACAAATGTTTCAAAACCGCCGTATTTCGCTGGAATACCCTTAGAGCCTATTATGAATACATGTTTTTCTGACACTAAAAGTGCTTCCTTTCCCTTCAAAACAACCCAAACAACTTCCTCCGCCTCAACTCCCGCGGCTCCCAAACCTCAACACTCTGATTATTAACAATCGCGACCGCATTCTGATTCAGCTGCCAAGCCAAGTCATCCCCGTACTTCTCAGCAATCACATCAAAGGCCCGTCCCATCTTAGAAGCCCGACTTGTCACATTGTGCGCATCAGAGGCGATCGTGTGCACCAAGTTCATCTTAAACAGCGTGTCCGCATTTTCCTTGAACTTGCTGCCGAAACTCCCCGTCACACATGAAGCCGTAACCTGCGTCAGCGCGCCTTGATTGACAAAGCCGATCAGTTTTTCAGGATTGCGCATGATGTCCAGATTTCGCTCGGGATGCACGATGATCGGCGTCAGCCCCTCTATCCGCATCTCATAGATCAGATTCTCCGCATACAGCGGAACGTCATTTGAGTCAAACTCCAGCAGCAGATAGTTAGTACGGTTCGCCACAGTCAGGAGATATCCCGCCTGGTATGCTTCGATCAACTCCCCAAAGATGTGAACCTCCTGCGAAGGCAGTACTTCAATCGGCAGCTGGTTGTCAGCACACATCTGATTGACCAGATTAACTTTTTCAAACACTGCTTGCGGGCTGGTATGAAAGGTCGGGTCAAGATGCGGGCTGGCATTGATTTGAACCACACCTTCTGCAGCAAACTTTTTCAGCATCTCTAAGGTCAATTCAGGTCCAGGTGGACCGTCATCCAGTCCAGGCAAGAGATGACAATGCAAGTCAACAATCTCACGCATGTTTAGTAGGTCTCCCTGTTTTTTAATAGTTGTACCACGGTCAGCCAAAGCAGATGCAAATCATATCTGGTGCTGCGAAGCCGCAAGTACTCGAGCTCCATATCGGCACGCTCTGGAAACAAGACTTTGCTTCTGCCATGTGTGGTCCAATAGCCGGACAAGCCGGGGCGGGCGATCTGCAAGTAAGGAAGCCTTTCGCCGTATTCCTCCAGCTCAATCTCCAGTATCGGACGCGGCCCGATCAGTGCCATCTCGCCAATGAAAACATTAAAGAACTGCGGCAGCTCATCAACAGAAAACTTTCGCAGGAAACGTCCCAAACGCGTCACACGCGGATCATCTTCCAGCTTGTTGCCGTTGCTTTGGTACTTCTCAAACAACTTCGGATCCGTCAGCAGCATCTCCTCAGCCCCCACAATCATCGTCCGAAACTTATAAATCTGAAAAGTCTCGCCGAATTGACCATAACGCTTTTGCTTATAAAACATCGGCCCGCGATTTCTCCCGAAATGATAAGGAATAAAGAGAATGATCATGAAGACAAGACAGATGAACACACCAACCGTTGACCCCAGAAGATCGATAAGCCTTTTGACGAAGATTTGACGGCGCGAAAGGCAGCGCACTTCCACGAGACCTTCGTCTAAAAGGCGCTGAACATAGGGATTATGAGATTGTTGACGATCAGGTGTCTGCTTTTCCATTATCCTTAAATCTTCATTCCTCTGCATAGTAGTAAGAGTAGTAATAATCACTTTCTTCGGCTTCGATCGAGTTCATCACTGAACCGATAATATTGGCGCGAACTTGTTCCAAGAGCTTGCGTGCCTTTAATAGGGCACGTTTATCTGTCTTCTTGCTGCGGGCTACCACCAGTACGCCATCTACGTAACGGCTGATGACCTGTGCATCTGTGACGGTCAATACTGGCGGTGAATCAATGATGATAATGTCAAAGATCCCGTAGAGTGTCTGCATGATTTCCGCCATATTCGCCGATCCCAGCAACTCTGCCGGATTCGGAGGCACAGGGCCAGAAGTAATAACGTAAAGATGCGGAATGGCTTCTACTTTTTGGACAACCTGACTGGCAGTGTTTTTCCCAGTCAGAATATTTGTCATGCCGGCACCGTTCGGAACATTAAAGGCACGCTGTCCAGTGGGACTTCTCAAGTCACAGTCAAGAAAGAGCGTATTTCGGCCGGTTTGTGCATAGACCACGGCCAGATTGGCGGCTGTTGTCGTTTTTCCTTCACCTGGTGCGGAGGAAGCCACTAGGATACTGCGAATCTCATGATCACGGGAAGAGAATTCGATATTGGTACGCAAGGTTCGATAGCGCTCAGCCACGATGGAGCCAGGATCCGTGATCACATGGTTTTGCCAGTTGTTCGCTGAAGAAGCGGTATTTTTAGAATTTTTCCGAGCCATCATCTCCTCCTTCTATTGCTTGCATGGTTTCTAGCGGATGACTTCGCCGCTAAGGTCGTGCCCTGGCCGAAGCTATTGCCGCCTTCGATCAGTGGAACAACGCCCAGAAGCGGTTTGCCGAGGATTTGTTCAATGTCTTCTTCAGAATTGATCGTATTGTCCATAAACTCACGAATCAGTGCAATGCCTGCGCCAATCAGGAAACCAATCACAAAGGAAATCGCCAGGTTCAGCTTTTTATTGGGGCTGACAGGCGATGGATCAAGCGTGGCATCTCCAAGACGGCTGACATTTTTGACACTCAACAAATCAGGTGCATCATTACTGAAGATCTCTGCTGTTTTGTCAGCAATCTGCTTAGCCAGATTTTTATCCTCATTTTTAACGACAATGTTGATCAATAAAGAGTTCGTCGCATTGGAAGCACTGATGCTGCCTTGAAGTGAACGGATACTGTCTGTCAAATTAAGTTGATTTTTGACCTGCTTGATCACTTTTGGCGAAGTAATAATAGGATTGATCGTGTTGATCAGCTGAATATTGCCGGAGACTGCACCCGCGTTGGCTGTCCCTTCATCCCCACTTATAGGTCTGACAACCAGCTGCGCCGTCGCCTGATAAATGGGTTTGGCGATAAAAAACGTATAAACGCCACCAATTACAGTAGCGAGAACAGTCATTGTCACAATGAGCAAAATCCGCTTTCTGAGCATCGCGAACAATTCACGGATATTGATTGAATTTTCTTCAACTTCGTTCATCTTGATTCCTTTTTTGCAAAATTCATTAAGGATATTATAACATAAAATAACATTTTTATGTTTTTATAAATAAATTATTTTTTTTATAATAATGTCATATATGGGAAAACATTGTCACATCTTGTGTTCCCCCAATTTACTCACAAAAAGCATCATGCTCTAGACTGTCTAAATCCTCAGCCGCCAGACTGTCTGGTAAGATTTGATGACTGACTTGCTTTTTGAACAGCCTGCTTTGTCTGACTTCGGAAGCCGCTTCTGCTTGCCGTTTTGCTGAATGATCTGAGACACTTTGAGCGGCCGTCTGATTTTCAGGTAAACTGGAGACATGAAACTCAGAATTGCTCGCCGAACTATAGCTTCTGGCAGATTCCTCCGTATGACGCAAGGCGTCCAGCGGATCTTCCGTCAATGTCTCAGAGCTTGAGGCTAATTCCATGAAAGCTAAATCGATGTTTTCATCCTCATTGACATAAAAATCTGAATAATAAACATCAAGCTGCAGCCTTTCATTTTCAGACAGGCTGACCGATTCGGAGTAAGACTCAGAAAAAGCCTTAAAGCGTGCATTGACACGATTCAAGCGCTCCTTGTCCGACACACCAGATAAAGACACAGACTGCAGCCATTCCTCAGGAGGAATCTCGCTGGATTCTGCAAAATCGTTGATATTGTCGACACTTTCCTCAAAGTCCTTTTCCGAACTCTCCCTCTCCATTTCTACTCCATCAATACATTAATTGCGATTTTTACACACTGAGTCTCATTTTGCCTACAAATTACTCATTTTCAGAGTGCTGATGCTTCCGATCTAAAATCAGCCTGCTTTGACGCACTTCTGAAGTCAGATCAGCCAACAGACTGGATGACTTGGACATTTCAGCCTCAGATCTGTGTGAGCCTTGCTGTGAATCCTGAAAATCTTGGATCTCCTCTTTATCAGAAGCCTCCGTTAAGAGTTGGAAATTGTTCATCATTTCCAATTTCTCCCGATCAGAGGAAGACAGAGAGTCCGATAAAGCTTCATACTGCAGGAATTCAACCTGATCCAGAAAAAGAACAGGGTTCTCCACAAAGGCATCTGGCTCTGACACAAGCGCATGAAACTGAGAATTCAGAGGACTGTCAAACTCGAATAAAAAGTCATCACGAAGAATTGCTAAATATTCACCAGAATCAAGCAGTTGTCTATCATCTTTACTGCTTACTTCCTGATTTAGATTTTCCGGCAAGTTCTGTCCATCTGCACTTTTTATCATTTAGACTCCAACAACTGAGTAAAAATAAACTCGTTTATAATTTTACAGTTTTTTTAAAAATTGTCAATACTCAAGTGGTATTGCGCCTTTTTTTTATTTATATTTTATAAAAAAGAAAATATTATCTTTATCTCTTTTCTCTGACAATTTTTTTTAAAATCGTGGTATAATCTTAAAAACAAAGCTTTTGAAAATTTTAGATTGAGGCAATTGATGTATCCAAACGATGACAACGAAACCAATCACTCGACTTATTCGCATCCCGGCAGCGGGCGAAAACGAATAAAGGTCAGAAAAAAGAGACGAAAAAAAAAGCACCTCGGACTGAAAATCTTTTTAGGCCTTGTGCTGCTTTTGGTTTTAGCCACAGGTGCAGTCGTCGGGAAAGTCTATTTTGACGCAAAAAATGCCATTGCCCAGACACAAACGAGCAAATTCAAAACACTCCCTGTGACTTTGTCCAAGACTACCGCCTTCTCCACGCTGCTGCTCGGCACTTCAAAAGTTGACGGAAAAGACGTCATTGCTGCATCTCTTGCCGTCTCCATCAATCCGAACACCCAAAAGACAACCGCTGTCAACATTGACCCGAGCAAAACATTGCCGGACGGCTCGACACTGACTCAAACCTATCAAGAGGGTGGTGACACAGCGCTGCAGGACAAGATGCAGGCGCTGCTCGGTCTGACCTTTAACAAAGTCATCGTCTTCAAACTGGACGGATTAGGCGATTTCGTAGAAGCTACAGGCGGCGTCACCCTTCAGAATCCCAAAGCCTTTACCGCAGGCGGCTACAAGTTCGGCCAAGGAAGCCTCCAGCTGACAGATAAAAAGCAGACGGAGGCCTATTTATCTCTCGTCGACGCTTCAGACACCACCGCAATGGCCGAGCGACGCCGCAACGTCGCCATGGCCGTCTTCGAAAACCTCAAGAAAACCTCCTCTGTTCAAAGCTATCAAAAAATCCTCAACGCGATCTCCAACAACACCCAAACCAACCTCAGCTTTTCAGACTTCGTCAAAATTGCCTTGGACTATCGCAGCTCCCTGTCACTCAACAAAATGAACGTCCACTCCACGACAGATGAAGCAACAGGCACACAAATCATTTCACAGACTGAGCTTGATTCGATTAAAGGACAGTTTTTGAAAACTTTGGAGTAGGCTGAGCTTGTCACTTGTAGAAGTGTCAACGTGTGAAATGAATCTACGTTTTTGCAAAATATCAAAAAAAAACATGAGCAGCCTTCTCTGAGACTGCTCATGTTTTCATATTATTTACAACTTTGGCATGATTTTGCTAAAACGAACACAAAAAAAACACCTGAGGGTTGAAGCTTACCGCCTCGGCTCAAGGGTCTCAATTTTCGAAACTACCGTTAAGGCATATTCAACGCAGTTCAAATCTGTCTCATTCTTATCACGCATATAGTTCCTTTTTTTCCTTCTCAAAGCGTTTATTAAAGCGACTGGACAAGTATTGCTGAGAATAGACTTGCTCTTTTGTAAGCAGATCAACTGGCAAACCCAAAGCGTCCTCAAGTTCATACTGCAAGCCCACAAGGTCCATCAGGCTTTGAATTGGCGTGCCTTCCAAGTCCACCATTAAATCCACATCACTGGCTTCATCCTGCTCTCCACGCGCATAAGAGCCAAACAAAACAACTTCACGAATGCTGTATTTTTCCGCAATCGGAGCCACTTTTTCTTTGATTTCATTTATTGTTAGGATAGCCATGTGAATTCCTTCCTTGTAAGCTTTTTATGACTCAATTATACCATACAAGCCCGACGAATCGATCGGATTTTTTGTTACTTTATTTCCAGGAATTTCTTTGACGAACATAAAAAATGCAAACAGTCTATTTCAAAACCGCCTGCGTTTTTTTGCACAATGATCATTTTGCATTACTTCAGCACAACATAATCCGGCACCGCCCGATTGTCCTCACTCGGGAAAAGTGTTTCGCCGTTCAATGTCAATTGGCTGGAACCGCCGCCGTCCATCAGCACCAAGTTCTGCATGTCAAACGTAGAGATTGCCTGCAAAAGCCCCTCGTAACCATAATTGGTGTCCGTCACAATCAAATAAAGATTATTGTCCTTGTCATTGCCGATCAGCGAATGCTTTTTCCAGTCAAATGAGCCGTCACTCGGAAGCACTGCGCCATCTTTCATAATAATGCCAGCAAAGCTGAAACTCATAGCAGCACCCTTTTGGATGATTTCACTGGCAGGTGTGGAGGAGTCATAAGCCGCACAGGTCCCGTCTGTATTGACCACAAAGGTTGAGCCGCTGCCGCTCCAATCCTCAAATACCTTGCCATTGTTGATTTGAAAGCCAGCAGCCGCTCCAGTCTCCATGTTGAAGCCGGAAGTGTTCATAATCGCTGTTCCAGGATATTGTGCCACTACATCCGCCATCCAAATCGCCGGACTCTGCAGCGAAGTTGCCGTCTTTAAAACCTGAGGATTATTGGCTTTGATGATTTTAATGCTGCCGTTGGATAAGTCAGTAAATTTTTCTGTCTTCTCTTTTGATTTAAGCTGAACCCATTGCGCCTCACCCGTATCAGCTACGACTTCTGCAGTCCCAGAAGCAACTGGTGCTGAACTGCTCGAACTATAACTGTTGCTTTCTGTGGTTTTGGTCGGATTCTGTGCCGAATGCGTCGAAGACGGCGTGACCTTCGCCTTTTTTGGCTGTTTTGACAATACAAATACCGCTGCAATCGCCAATCCGATAAGAATCAAACAAGTCAGCAAAATAGGCACAAGTTTTGACTTCTTTCTTCTGTAATGTTTTACCTTGTAATTACTCATCTTAAAATTTTATCACAAAAATGAGGGTTTCACAACTAATTCAGATTATTTTAGACAGACATATATGCAGATGATGAACGAGAAAGAGGAAGATAAACCTGGATTTATTGACGCTGTAAAAGTTAGAAAATTGCAGAAATGCAGGAAATGTAATATAATAAATTTAATTATGTCCAACGGGAAAGACCAACATTCTACAGAAAATATACTAACTCAGAAAGAGACGCAGCAGCTGATCTCTGAAGTTAAAGCTTTGATTTCCCTTGAGAAGTCAGACCAGGCGATTCAGCAGGTGTTGACCGAGATCCCAGGCACTTCTGCCCGAATCAACCTGCTCCTCAAACAAATCAGTGCTTCCGAGTTGGAGCAAACAACGATCGAAAGTTCAATCCAAGAGTTGAGCCAGAAAGCAGAGCTTTTGCAAGAGCAAAAAGACGCCTTGTCTAAAGAAATTAATAAATTCATCTCTGGAAATTTCGATGCAGATGATTTGAGAAAACTCCCAGCTGGCATTACATTAGAGTCACTGAAACAGCCAAATATATTAAAACTCTACCTGTCTTCAAAAAGAATCAGATTAAAACAGACAGAATCAGACCTGCAGCTTCTGCAACGAAAACTGACATACTGTCAAAAAAATCAAGAGAACACAACAAGGAAGATTAACAGACAGCGTGATGAACTTTCGACACTTTCAGCTTCTGCTCAAGAAATCGTCCAGCATCTGAAACAAGCCAAGATAAGCCTTCAGAACGCTCCAGCCGCAGAATCCGGCTCTGAAACTGATAAAATGCGCACTCAGGAGACGAGCCAACAAAAAACTGAAGTTTCGGATGCTGAAATTGAAACGTCAGCGAACGTGACCGCTGACCCTGAAACAGACAAAGATTATAATCAGGAAATGCGCAGCCAGAGAACTGAAATATCGGATTCAGAAATTGAGAAGGCTGCCAGTGAGACTGCTGACACTATTTCTGAGGCGCTTCGTCCAAAAAATCATTCTAATAATCTTTCTGAAAATCATTCTGATGAACCTTCTGAAAATCATTCTGATGTACTTTCTGAAGAACATTCTGAAGAACATTCTGATGAACCTTCAGAAAATAACTCTGAAGATCATTCTGAAATTGACTCAGAAAACAAGTCAAGTGACTCAATCCAGCCTCCTGAAGAGGCTTCAGACACAGAATCTCTTGAGCCCGCTTCTGAGCCGCTCAAAGAATCCTACGCCACGCAGTTTGTCAACCTCACACGCAAAGACAATGCCGAGCTAGAAAACCTGCTGGCAAACCGTGAATATGACCTTTGGAGAAGTAAATTTGAAAGTTTAGAAACCAAATATCAAACATCTCCTCCCCCCAACGACTTTGCCAGGGATGACAGCGCTCAAAAACCTGAGACACACATAGAAAATCTGCAGCTGACAAAGCCGAACGAAGCCATTCTCACCCATATCAATAGATACATTGAAGAAGATGAATTTCTGACCCATGCCAGCCCTGAAGACATTGCGCGCTATTCACATTCGGCAGAGCTCAACTACTTGCCCAGCAAATACGACCTAGACTTTGAACAATGGCTGGCAGAGCAAATGCAGCGCCCTGTACAGCACCACTTTGATCCGATCATCACAGATGACTGACACATGAAGAAACGCGCCATGGTGTTTTTTGGACTGTATATGATGCCCGTTCCGTTGCGAAAATGGATTAAAAAAGCGTGCAGGCCGTGAGCAGCCGCTGCGCGTCTCATCACTAAAACTGGAGCCTGAAGTCTCCAGTTTTACCTTTTTGCACAGCTTTTTTAATCCATTTTCTCCACTTCACTAGAAGAGAATTAATTAATCTAGAAGTAAAATAATTTACCCTGCATAGCATGACTTTTTGTCATATGCACAAAAAAAATAATAGGAATGAGTGGAGTTCCGAAAGTTTACGCAAAAAGGCTGTGCAGTGAGGCAAAATAGGAGACTTCAGGCTCCCATTTTAGCAATGAAAGCGAAGCTTTGCTTCCCCCCGAGGGGAAAAGCGACCTCTAAGCGCTGAAGCGCTAAGAGTCTGCGCAACGGCCTGCACGCTTTTTTAATCCATTTTCGCAACGAAACGGACATCATAAACAGTCCAAAAAAAACGCCGAAGCGTTTTTTCATTATTAATCTCTCCTAAAACGGTCAAACAAGCCACGCCGATGCTTCAAATCCTCAGACGACGAATCCGACTCAGGCTCACTTTCAGATTTTTCTAGCGCTGAATGAAGCTGCTGCTGTGTCTGACTGATCTCACTGTTCATCAACATGGAAAGTGACTCAGAAACCTGCAGCAAATAGTCGCTGGCCGATTCAAAATTCGAAGTGGAGATCGACTGAAACTCAGACTCTGAAACGAAAAGGGATTCAGACAGACTTTCAGATTGCTGGACCGAGACAAAAGCCGAATCTGAAAGTGAATAAAACTCTTGCAAGGACTGAGACTCAGAGGACAGAGTAGAAACAGACTCAGAAGCAATTCTCGACATCGAGTAAGACTCAAGATGAGACAGTGAAATCTGAGCCGAAATAATCTCCGACAACTCATTGGACTCGCCCTCGGAGAAGTTTTCTGAAATCTGAAGAGAGCCAGAATAAGACTCGCTCTTCCAAAGAGACTCAGAAAATGATTCCGATTCAGAAAGCAAAGTCTCCTCAGACAAAAGTTCCGAGTCAAACAAACTTCCTGACAATTTATCTGAAGCCTCAGCACTCATTTCTTCAGACTCTGCGATTTCAAAAGACTCTGAGTCACTGACGGACTCTGATATCATCGAGGTTTGAAGCGACTCCTCGACCGATTGCTGCTCCAGCGAATCTCTCACTGACTCAGAACGGCTCTGGAAGCGACTTTCAGACTCAGAAGAAGACAAAGACTGATAAGACTCAGATTCACTTTGCCCTTGAGAAAGCTGCTCGGATAACTCAAAACTTTGTGTCTCGGACAATTCTCCAGAGACATTTTCCGAAACAAGCAGAGACGAAATTTCCAGCGACAGAGCTTCAGACTCCATCGCGAACCTGAGCTCAAATGAATCCTGATCAGAAAAGCTTTCACTGTCTTCTTGACTGTTTGAAAGCGATTGACTCTCCGACTGGCTGAAAGCTAACTCAGACTCTGATTCCTGAGCAGAAAGGCTTTCGCTGTCTTCTTGACTTTCTGAAAGCGAATGGCTCTCCGACTGGCTGACAGCTAACTCAGACGCCGAATCTTGAGCAGAAAGGCGCTCACTGTCTTCTTGACTGTCAAAAAGCGAATGACTTTCTGACTGGCTGAAAGCTAACTCAGACTCTGAAATTTGAACCGAAAGGCTCTCGTTCAAAGACGCACTTTCAGAAACGAGCGCAGAATCAGACAAACTGAAGGACTGCGACTGGGATTCAAGCTCTGAAAGCTCCAAACTCTCAGAGGCGGAAGTCGAAGTTTCTAAACTCTCAAGCTCAAGCTCTGCCTGATAGAGTGACTCTGAAGCACTGAGCGATTCGTCTGCCAGAGAAGTTTCCAAAGAATTCTCAAGCGACAGCTGTTCTTCAGAAGCAGTTTCGGAAATTGAAAAACTAATGACTTCACTGTCAGAAAGGGATGCCGAAGCAGAGATGAACTCAGAAATGGATTGCGACTCTGCCTCTTCACTGTCAAAGGCAGAAAGTGAGGAAGACGCACTCAGCTGATCCGAGCAAGTGGCTGAAAGATCCAAAGACTCCGAAATTGCTTGAGATTCAGACACTTCACTGTCAAATTCGGAAAGAGAGAAATGCGCGCTTAGGCTGTCAGAATCAGAAACTGAGAAGGAGAGAGACTCTGAGATGATTTGAGATTCAGAGGTCTCGCTTTCAGATTCTGAAATAGACAAGCTGTCGTTGACGCTTTCTGATAAAAGGCCAGATTCTGAAAGAGACAACGCCTCCGATCCGCTCAGACTGTCCACAAGAGAGCTTGACTCTGAATTTGATAACGACGCGGATTCTGATTCACTGCTGCTAAGAGACTCTGAGTCATTCAGAGAGACCGACTCAGACTGAGACGCACTGAGCGCTCTTTCAGATGCAGAAAACTCTTGACTTTCTTCTTCGCTTGCGGCTTCTGACTCTGATCTGATGACTGATTCTGAGAATTCCAGAGATTCACTGATGACGGCGGAGCCCGATTCTGAAATAACTAGCGATTCTGATACGACTTGACTTTCTGATTCACTGCCGGAAATTGATTCTGAATCAGACAATGAGTCCGAAATCTCTTCCGATTCGAAAACGGAGTCGCTCAGACGATCAGAAAGATCATCTGACTCTGAATCGCTCGTAGACTGCTGGGTTGAATCTTTTTCTGAAATAGAATCAAACTCTGACTGCTCATTCGAGTTCGAATTGGACTGATCTGCAGAGACGCTCTGTTCATCAGACTCTGACTCGCTGTTGACAAATGAATCACGGATGGAGTTTGATAAACTCTCGACCAGCTCACTGTCAGAGCTGGATTCAAAGTCACTTTCAGACAGCTTGTCCGAAATTTCTAATGACTCACTGAGTTCTTTATCGCTCAGGCTGAGACTGTCAGAATTCCGCTGAGATTCAGAATTCGATAGCTCCAAAGAATGATTCAGAGATTCAATCGCGGAGACCTCAAGTGCAGACTGACTTTCAGACAGATTGTCAGACTCAGAAATCGAAAGCGACAATTGCAGCAGCTCAGAATCAGAAAGTGACTGACTTTCAGACTCAGAAAAATGGAGATACTCGGAATCTAACTGAGAATCAATCTCACTGATTTCAGCACTATTCCCCATAGATTCTTCCTGAGAAAGCGACACTTCCTGACTTTCTCGGCTGCTGATCAATTGAGACTCGGCCTGAGATTCAGACTCTGACTGCACGAGTGAATTTTCTTGAGAAAGCGAAAGCGCAGCAGAGTCAGAATTAGAAAGACTCAGCAAAAGATCTTCAGAGCGTTTCAGCGACTCAGAATAAGACTGACTTTCCTGATTTTCCAAACTCAGACTGACAGAATCTTCCTCCGATTTTTGATACAGGCTGTCCTCCTGAGAATCAACAAGAGAAGCTTCTTGGGATTCAAAGTTTGATGTGGATTCAAACTCCGAATTCAAAAGCTCCAGCTCAATTTCCTGAGATTTAGCCTCTGATAAGAGAATTTTCGCGCTCAAACTCAACGAAAGAGCCTCAGCGTCTTCTTCACTGGCTTGCAGCGACTCGCTTCGACGTTTTTCATGGATTGCCGAATAGGATAAACTGCTGCTTTCCGACGATGATTCACTTAAATTCTCAGATTCGAGCATTGAAACGGCGCTTACGATTGAATCCGAAGATGACATGTACATGGATTCTGAAATCTTGAATGACTCAGCAAATTCTGTTTCACTGACAATTTGACTCTGAAATTCCGAGATGGAATAAGAGCCGCTGGTCACAGCAGAAACAAACTCAGAACCAGCCAATGATTCCTTGGCAGAAGCCGACCCAGACAGCATGAGACTTTCTGACTCAGAAATGCTGCTGATTGTTTGTAAAGAGGCCGAAAGCGACTCAATCTCTGAGACACTGAGAGATTCCAGCAACTCTTGTGACATGAGCTCAGACTGATGCTCAGAGAGCTTTTCAGAGTGCTTCAATGAATAAGAATCACTCAATGACAAGGAGTAAGAAAACGCGATTTCCTCACGATCGGATTCTGAGCTTAATTCTGAATAAAGCATCGAATTAGAATCATTCAGGCTGGCTTGTAAAGAATCAGAATCATACTGACTTGTCACCAAAGACATCCGATAATAATTTGAATCAAATCCTGACAAGGAAAGCGATGCATTGAGACTGTCCTCGGCATAGAGCGAATCCGCCTCAAAATCTTCAATGATTCTTTGGCGATTTTCAACTTCTGATTCAGATTCTGAAAGCGAAGCTGAGTCTTTCAGACTGTTTTCATTGTGAAGCTGCTGGTCTGATAAAGACTGATTCAAGGACATGCTGTTGGATAAAATCAGACTTTGCAGGTCAGAAGCTGACAAAGATTCCGACAGATTGCGATTGGCCGTATGAATTTCAAAGGCTGATGTGCTCAAAGATTCTGATTGGACGTCCGACAAACTGATACTTTCAGAAATATCCGCCTGGAGCTGTTCGTCTTCACTTGCGGATGCATAATCAATGGCAGAAAGCTGCTCGGATTTAATCATGGAGGCTTGAAGTGACTGCCATTTTTTCTCAGACTGATGCTGTGATTCTGAAGCCAGACTTGAACCGAGCAATGAGCCTGATTCACTGAGGGATTCGGAGCCGGAAATTGAGCTTGAATCAAGGAGAGAATGTGACTCGGACGCTGAAAAGGCATCTTTTTCGAGCTGTGAATCTACCAGTGATTCAAGTTCAGACCTTGAATCGCTTTCATTTACCGCCAGAATTTCACTTTCGAATAGCGAGGCCGATAACTCCTCTGATGTGCGAACTTTATTTGAGAATAAAACTTCACTCGCCTGCTCACTCTCCTGCTCAAAAATTGCCGTTGACTGCAGCTCTGACTTTCTGATGGCATTTGACAGACTCAACGATTGTGTCTGCTTTTGAATTTCTGTATTTTCGGACACTTCGTTTGACTTCGTTTCCGATACGCCGATAGAATAGGACAAGCTCACAGAGAATGAATCTGAAAGCGTCAAAGACTCAGAAATCGAATCGGACGCTTGCTCTGATAAAACTTCGGGATCTTCACTGGTCTGCTGAAGACTTTCGTACTCACTTAAACTTGTTTGGTTAAGTTCAGAATCACTGAGGCTCTTCTGAAGATTTTGTGACTCAATGATTGAATCATTTTCTGACAGCTCGACCAGTAACTCCGAATTTTCTAGACTGATCCGGTCTTCATTTTCATCCAATTTGGCTTCCTGATCCATCGTCGGCGGTGTTGTACGCAACTCGATGAAATCTATGTCGTCAAATTCTGAATCCGTCTCTTCCTGATCAAAGGAAAGCTGGGGATCTTCTTCTCTCAAGTCAAGTTCTGAATCCTCTTGAACAAATTCTGGTTCATTTTCTTCCAGTAAAATGCGCAGTTCTTGGGTTTCTCCTGGATTGTCCGCTTCAACTTCAAATGTTTCGTCTTCAAAATACTCAGAATCTTCGTCTTCTGAAGGATCAAGCTCTATTTCAAGGCTGTCAGACACAAACCACTCTTCATTTGACTCCAACTCTACCTTGCGCAGCACTGCTAAAGGATCGCCTGTTTCTTCCTCTTGAGGGGAGATAAGATCTCTGAAACTTAAAGCTGAGACTGATTTTTCTATGATTTCATGTGATTCTATGTCTCTTACCCTTGCAGCTTTCAAATCTGACGGATACTCGTCAAAGCCGAATTCGCCGTTCTCTGACCGGTTCACAGACTCTGAGTAAGATTCTGAAAATGCCTTATAACGATTCGTTGCACGATTCAAACGCTCTTTATCAGATAATTTTGCTTCTGGTTCAGAAGACAACAAAACGGGCTCCTCAACAGATCCCTTTCTGTGCTTTCCATTTTTTTTGACTTTATGTCTATAACCTTTAGTGTGATTCGCTCCGTAGAGATCTTTTTCCATCTACGCTCCTATTACTTATAAAACGTCATTAACTATTATTTTATCATAATTTTGACTTATTATCACGCGAAAAGTTAATTTGTCGCAACAGTATCATCTAAATATCATTGATGGGCTCCTCCTCTGATTCCTCATCAGGAAAAAGTGGCGAGCGCAAGCGGTACCAATGATAAACATGCGTAATGATGACCTTAAGCGTGGCATAAACTGGAATTCCCAGGAATACGCCCCAAACCCCGAAAAACGAACCCGCCGTCAGCAAAATGAACAAAATGGTAATCGGGTGAATTTTCATCTGCGAACCGATGACCAAAGGCTGGATGAACCGTCCCTCAATCGTTTGTTCGATGACAAAGACAATCACAACCTTCAGCAGCATCCAAGGACTGACCATTATACCGACCACTAGAGCCAAGGCAAAGGCCAGAAAGGAGCCGAGATAAGGGATGAGATTAAAAATACCAGCGACAATGGCGATTACTAATGCGTAAGGCAGATTGATTACCTTCAATCCGACACCGAACATCACCATGACTGCCAAGGCCACGATGACTTCACCGCGAATGAAGCTTGATAACTGAGCATTGATCCGCGTCAAAAGCGTAAAAATATCTTTGCGCCAAGCGGTCGGAAGCAGCTTTGTGAATGCAGGCGCAAGTCCGCGCCCGTCTCGCAGTAAATAAAACAAGATAAAGGGAAAGATAATAATATCTACAACGATTCCGGTCGCCTTGGAAATAAAACCGCCCACACCAGTGACAGCAGTGGAATAGAAGCCTTGAACAAAGTTCAGAGCGGAATCTCCGATTTTCTTCACGATCGCATCTACATCAATATTAAAATTGGACAGATTGTAGTCTTTGATGAATTCGCGTCCCTGCTTTTCCGCAGCCCTCAAATAAGTAGGAAAATGCTTTATAAAACTCTCCGCAGCATCTGTCACCGCAGGAATTGCTACAGCTAAGGCCCACACTAAAAGCCCCGCTAAAAGTGCAAAAAGCACAGCAATTGTCGCGGTTCTGGGAACCTTATGCTTTTCGGCAAAATCCACAATCGGATTGAGCAAATAGTAAAACAAGGCAGCCAGCACAATCGGCAGCAGAACAATACCCAAAAAAGACAAGATCGGCTTGAAGATAAAATTTACTTTGTAAAGCAAAAAAAAGTTCAACAGCAATAGGAGTAAACCAAGTAAAAATGTGATGCCTTTATTGTCAATAAACCAGCGGAAGAACCAAGTGAGGCTAAAACTTTTCTCGTTACTTTCCTGAGCTGGTTTACTCTCCTTTTTTTCTTGAAGTTCATTGGACTTTTTTTCAGTTGTCATGACGTCACTCACTTTCGTTTTTCAATCAAGTTGTCCAAAAATAGTTTTAAACTAGTCCATTTGATTATAACATATCTCAGCCTTAATGTGATCAGACTTTAGTCGGGGCAGACTGATGACAAAGTCCGTTCCGTTCCGAAAATTTACACAAAAAGGCGTGCAGGCCGGAAGCAAAGCTTCGCTTTCATTCCTAAGCTGGGAGCCGAAGTCTCCCAGCTTGCCTCATTGCACAGCCTTTTTGTGTAAATTTTCGGAACTCCACTCAGGATGAATATTTCATCTTTCCATCAAAAGAAAAACATCTTTGGTTGTTTGTCTTCACTCTGATCTTACTTTAGTCTGGGATAAGCGATTCGCCCATGTTTTAAATAAGAAACTGTCTTTGTCTTCCTGTGACGAGTTGTCTGAGGTTTATTTTTATCTCAGCTTTGCCGACTTTGCCGCAGTGCTTTACTGCTTCGACGAAGATCAAAAATGGTCCAAATTAGTAATCCAAGCATCAGGATAATTAGAAGTCCAGAAATCCCATCCGCTGCCCAAAGCAGATTTTTAGGGAAAAGTATCTTGATTTGGTCTGGAAGTCCGATGATATTTAAGACAGTCAGTGCAACTGCAGAGAACCAGCCTAAGAAAGCGATAAGCCGAGAATTCTTGAATTCTCCCATTTCCTGCTTGCTGCTGGAGAGTATGAGCAAGGGCAGGACGGAAAAGGGCAGCGCAAAGGCCAAGAAAACCTGTGAATCATTCATCAAACTGTTGATGGCGACGTGCTGATCAACTAAACTGAGATTTTTTGTCAGCGATACGCAGACAAGCACTGGGATAACAGAAATCAAGCGTGTCAGTAAACGTCGTGCCCAAAGCGGCATGCGCATATGAACAAAACCTTCCATGATGATCTGCCCCGTCAAAGTCCCCGTGATGGTGGAATTTTGCCCAGAAGCCAGCAGTGCGACTGCGAACAGAACTGACAAGGCGCCTGTTTTAGCGACGTCTGCCAGAATGCTGTTGCTTAAAACAGATGGAGTGGACAGCGCGTCGAAGAGCCCAAAAAACGAAGGGTCCTTTATGACGCCCGTTTTGAAGACAGCAACGCCCATTATCAAAAGAAGTGCGTTAACGACAAAAGCGACACTGAGTTGAATATTGGAATCCCAGGTAGAAAATCGGACAGCGCGTGCAACTTCCTTGCCATCCTGATGATCGATTTGTCGACTCTGCGAAATTGATGAATGCAGATAAAGATTGTGCGGCATAACTGTCGCACCAATGATGCCGAGCGCACCAGAAAGCGGCGTCATTCCAGCAACAGTCGGCGAAGTTGAAATAGTCTTAGCCGTGGGGATGAAGCCCTCCATGATCGCTCTCCAGTCTGGATTTGACAGAGCCACCTGATAGACAAAAATACCAAGAATGACCAGAATCAAACAAACAACCAACGCTTCAATTTTTCTGAAGCCGATTTTGGTCAATAAGAGCAGCAGGAAAACATCGAAAACAGTAATGAAAACAGCTAAAATCAAAGGAATCTTGAAGAGCAGATAAAGTGCGACCGCTGCGCCGATGACTTCTGCAACGTCGGTTGCCATGATGGCGAGTTCCGTCAAAATCCAAAGGACAATTCCCAAGGATTTGCTCGTTCTAGCTCGGATGGCCTGCGCCAAATCCATCTGACTGACAATTCCGAATTTAGCCGCCATGTACTGTAAAAGCATGGCAATCAAGCTCGACATCAGAATCACCGAAATCAGCAAATACTGAAAATTTTGCCCGCCGGTAATTGATGTCGACCAGTTACCCGGATCCATATAACCAACCGAAACCAGCGCGCCAGGTCCTGAATAAGCTAAAAGTGTCTTAAAAAAGCTGGCGTTTTTGGGCACCTTGACCGTTCCGTTGATTTCCTCCAGCGACTTCCCATTTGTATGCGAAATTAACTGATGTTTTTTTATCTTACTGTTCTCCATTTGACTTTCCAAATTAATGATCACCTCTATTATCTGCAATATTTGTCACGCGCCCGCTTTGCTGCATCAGGCTGATTTTTCCTTGGATAAAAGCTGGCAACACCAAAACTTGGCCACTATTTTCTTTGGCAATCATGGTGCCATCTTTGAGGCATTCTACCACGAGCAGCCGGTTCGGGCAGTCCATCCCGATTTTCTCAAAAAACCTCTTTGCTTCATCTTCTATCGAGACGATATGATACAGCTCTCCAGGAATTGCTTCACTCAAACTGAGTTCTTTAGCATCTTCTGTCCAAAATAGCTCCTGCGGAATTGGCGCACCATGAGGGTCATTTTTTGGATAATTGAGCAGAGCGTATAAATACTCAATGAGTCTCGGCGACGAAGCGTGCTCTAGGTTTTCAGCCTCCTCATGTACCTGCTCAACTGAATAGCCCAGCATCTCCACAAGGAAACTTTCCCAGACCCGATGACTTTTGATGATAAAACGCGCTTGCGCCCTTCCCTGTTTTGACAGAGTGACGCCATAGTAGGATCGATAATCAACCAGCTCTTTCTTTGCCAGCCGTTTGACCATTTCCGTGGCACTGGGTGAAGCAACCTTCAGCTTTTCGGCGATGAGGTGAATACTGACTGCTTTCCCGCTGTCAGTACAGGTGTGTTCAAAATAGTAAACCGCTTTGAGATAGTCTTCTTCATTTTTAGACAGACGCTGCATTTTCATTTCCTTTGTTATACGATAATTAGTGTTTTATTAACTCTATTTAATTATAGCACAAGCTTTCTTTTATTTCTATAATTATAGCTTTGCCTATTTCCTTAAAATAAAAAAATCCTCATTTGAGGAAACAGATTGTAGACAAAGTCCGTTCCGTTCCGAAAATTCATACAAAAAGGCGTGCAGGACGCAAGCAAAGCTTCGCTTTCATTGCTAAAATGGGAGCCCGAAGTCTCCCATTTTTCCTCATTGCACAGCCTTTTGTATGAATTTTCGGAACTCCACTAAAGCTGATGATTATTTTCCTCAAGTAAAAAAGAAGTCATACTATATAGTTTGTCTTCACTCTGAATCCTCATTTGAGGAAATGGTTTTGATTTACAGTCTTTTGTGTTTTAGCTCGTAGTACTGAATCTGTCTGGCGATTTTACGCCTTTGGATTGCCCAGTCGTTTTCTGTGAATAGTTGACTAAGCTCCTTTGGTCTGTACATTTGCACATCGCCTTCGTGGGAATTTCTGGTGATAAATCTATTGTAGAGATGCGTCACCACTGGGATTCTGATTTCTGCGATGACGAGCTTTCCATTTGGCTTCAGAACGCGCGCGGCTTCAGCTAGAAATGCTGCGGGGTCTGCAAAATGGTGGAAACTGGCTGAACAGATGACAATGTCAAAACTCTGGTCAGCAAAGGGCATCTCCTGTGCTGAACCAGCCACGAATTTAAATTCTGGATGCAATGCTTGCGCGACGATCGTCATCTTTTCGGAGATGTCAAGTCCTGCGCCGCGGATGGGCCGTTTTGCGGCCTGCGATAACATCTTTAACAGCTTGCCATTGGCGCAGCCGACGTCTAAAACTTCCGCACCTCTTGGAATCTCTAGTTGTTTAACAATGAAGCGCTTGAAAAAGCTGGATAGAAAACCGTCCCAGCTGTGGTCAAAGTTGCCGGCGATATTATCGTAATACTGGCTGGATTCTTGTTCGTGTTTATCATGATAGTGTTTAGTTCTTGACATCTGACCCCATTTTCCTGATTATTCAACTCTATACAAATTGTAGCACAATTTTTATGAAATGTTTCAACCTGAAAAAAGCTCAAATAAAGTGAGAGAGACTTTAGACAAAAGATAAAATATGGTTCTTCGTTTTCTGGGAGGATTAAATACTTTCTCTTAGTGGAGTGGAGAAAATTTACACAAAAAGGCTGTGCAATGAGGCAAGCCGGGAGACTTCGGCTCCCGACTTAGGAATGAAAGCGAAGCTTTGCTTCCGGCCTGCACGCCTTTTTGTGTAAATTTTCGGAGCGGAACGGACTTTGTCTACAGTCTCAGCTCACATATAGTGAGATTTATTTTACAGGAATATACAAGTCCACCTCGGAATCTGGATGGTCATAGCCGAGGAATCTTTCGTCGTACATTTCGAGGTCTTCTCGGTCGTCAATTTCTTCCTTGCTGGTAAGGAACCAGGTGCCCCAGATGTAATCAAAGGTCTGCGGCAGCATTCGCAATGAGCCGCGATGAGTAAAAACGGCATAGCGGCCGCCGGGAATGACTTTTTTCACGAAGGGTTCGGATAAACCTTCAAATGATTGTACTTCAATGCCTGCGACTTCGGAGAAGACGACGTCATCGTTCATCGTATAGAGGGTGTTGTTGAGGCAGGCTTCACAGATTCCGAAGGCTCTGGCATTTGAGACACGATGGGGAATTTGTCGGTAGCTGGCGTTAGCCTTGTCCCAGAGTTCACGGAGTTTCAAGTCACGCAGCGTGGTCTCGCCGCGAAGCCCTGCCACTTTGATTTCTGGGAGTTCTACAATTTTGGGATGAACGGTCACGTTGCGGGCGAGATGGTCAAGCAGACCTTTGTCCAATCTCTCCTTTGAACCAATCAGGACATCTAATTTATTCTTGCGGTATTGTTGAGGACTGACGTTATAAATCAGCTTAAAAGCACGGCTGAAGGCCTCAGAAGATTCAAAAGACATGTCCATCGCGAGGTCAATAATTTTCTGGTCGCTATAAATCAGCCGCTTGGCTGCTTCTGCGAGTCTGCGCTTTTTAATGTAACTGCCGATGCTTTCACCAAGAATTGCCGTAAACTGGCGGCTCAAGTGGTAATAGGAGTAACCTGCGACTCTAGCCACTTCTTCCACTTGGATGTCATCGCCCAGATGATTTTCGATGTATATCACTGCGCTTTCTAATGCTGTCCGATAATCCATTGTTTCCTCTGATATGATTTTTAGTTACGTTTTTGATAGTCGTAGGTGCCTGGTGCCGCATTCTCAAAATTGAGTTCAACCTCTATTGTACTATTTTCTAACGGCTCGCTGATATCATAGGTTCGCCAGCCGTTGTCGCCATTTCCGCCCCAGCAGAGCTCAATGGTGCCGTCTACCGGCGAAATAACCATGCTCTTGGTGGTTCCGAAATACTCTTCAAAATAGTGACAGCAGAGTCCGTTAGGGTAGCCTGACAGCAGCATTTCTTTGAGGTTTCCTCGTGTGATACCCCTTTTTCCGTCTAACTCTTTTTGGATGTAGTCATAACGTTTTGCGGAATGTGTCATAATCTCTGGGTCATAGGGGATCAATTCCGGCAGAACGGAGTGGTTGGTAGCGAAAAGCGACTGCTCTGGGGCATCCGGCCCAATCTGACGCTGGGCACTTCTTCCGTCCAAGGTTTCAAATAGCACCGCATTGCCGTCTTTGTCTGCCAAAACGAGGTTCATATTGTAGGCGATGGGCATGTCTTTCAGGTAGGCTAATGCTTCACTGACATTCTTACAGTTTTCCAAAAGACCACGAATCACCGCCCAAAATTGAAAACCTTTGAGCTGTGGCGCGCGCATGAAGGGCAGTGCACCGACTGGGAAGCCGTTGGAGCTTTGGGTAACGCTGAGGCCATGTTCGTTGAGTCCGTCGTCTCTTCCGAAGCTGAGCACTGAGGTTCCCATGTGCGTATATTTCCCGTCCACGGCGGTTTTTACGAAACAGAAGTCTTCTTCTGTGTGACTGAACTCGTAACTGCGCGCCACCAGCGGTTTTCCCTCGGCTGTGAGTGCGGGGAGCAGCGCGATGTTGCTGCAGCGCGG
>JAITVN010000067.1 GCA_031285775.1 Streptococcaceae bacterium
GTTGGTCATGTTCCCGAGGATAGGCAGCGCGAAGGCCTGATATTGCAAATGACTGTTGCGGAGAATATGGCAATCCAGACCTATTATCAGCCGCCCCTCTCAAAGGCAGGATTTTTAAACTATCATGCCATTGACCAACATGCTCGCGATCTGATGGCAGAGTTTGATGTGCGCGGAGCCAGTGAACTTGTAACAGCCGGCGCATTATCGGGCGGTAACCAGCAGAAGGCAATCATCGCACGCGAAATGGATCGAAACCCTGATTTGCTGATTGTCAGCCAGCCTACGCGCGGACTTGATGTCGGTGCGATTGAATACATTCACAAACGTCTGATTATGGCACGGGATGCTGGGAAAGCGGTGCTGGTTGTGTCATTCGAGCTGGACGAAATCCTCGATGTATCTGATAGAATCGCTGTCATTCATGACGGTAGGATCCAGGGCGAGGTAAATCCAGCCGAAACCAATAAAAACGAGTTGGGAATTTTGATGGTTGGAGGTAAAATCAATGAATCCTAAAGTGAAAAAGATTTTAGTGCCAATCATTGCGGTTATTGCAGGATTTCTGCTTGGCGCACTGATCATGCTTGTTTCGGGCTACAATCCGCTGATTGGTTATACAGAGATGTTCTATGCTGCGTTCGGAAATGCCAGATCAATCGGAGAAACCATTTCTACGGCTGGACCCTTGATATTGACAGCACTTTCCTTTGCAGTCTCAATGAAGGCGGGACTTTTCAACATCGGCATGTCTGGTCAAGCTCTGGCCGGTTGGGTCTCAGCGATTTGGGTGGCTCTGTCTTTTCCTGACTTACCGCGTTTTCTGCTGATTCCAATGATTCTCATTGTTGGTATGATCGGAGGCTTGATCATGGGTGTGATTCCTGGTATTCTTAAAGCGATGCTGGGAACATCTGAAGTCATTGTCACGATTATGATGAACTATGTGATTCTTTTCGGTTCAACCTTCCTGCTGAAGAATGTCTTTTCGAAAAAGATTATTCAGGCGGCAGCGACAGACAATACGAAGCTGGTCGGACCTAATGCGACCTTCCGTATAAGCTGGTTAAGCAACTTAACGGATAATTCAACACTTAATATCGGCATTTTCATTGCAATTATTGCGCTGATCGTCATGGCCATTATCTTTGCACGCACAACGCTGGGCTTTGAAATTAAGGCAGTGGGATTGAATCCAGAGGCTTCAGAATATGCTGGAATCTCTGCCAAACACACAGTGATTTGTTCAATGATGATTGCAGGCGCATTGTCAGGGCTCGGTGGTGTGGTTTACGGCATCGGCACCATGCAATACTTTGCCATGCAGCATGCTTCCATGTCAATTGGTTTTGACGGTATGGCAGTTGCACTGCTGGGACAGAATTCGCCGATCGGTATCCTCTTTGCAGCCTTGCTTTTCGCAGTTCTTCAGGTCGGTAAAACCGGCATGACCATTGCCAATATCCCTCAAGAAATTGTTTCCATCGTGACCGCTTCGATTATCTTCTTTATTGCCATTAAGTTTGTCATTGAAACGATTTTGCCGAAAGCACGTGAGCATCGCGACAAAGTTATGGCGGCAGAGGAGAAGCAGCTGGCAGCCGTGACAATTGCAAACGCTGAGAATTTGGACGAACAATATAATGTAGAAGAAGCTGTTGATTCAAGCAGCGAGAGCCATTTCAAGGAGGGAGAATAATGAATTTCGAATCTATGCTTCAGCTGATCATCTCTTCGGCTCTTGTCTATTCAACACCTCTGATTTTTACCTCCATCGGCGGCGTCTTCTCAGAGCGCTCAGGCGTTGTCAACGTGGGGCTGGAAGGCATCATGACCATGGGTGCGTTCAGCTCAGTCGTCTTCAATCTGACCTTTGCTGAAAGTTTGGGCAACTGGACCCCATGGCTGGGACTGGTAATTGGTGCTTTGGTTGGCGCTTTGTTTGCAGCACTTCATGCACTTGCAACAGTGACATTCCGTGCAGACCATATCATTTCTGGCACTGTCATCAACCTGATGGCGCCAGCGCTTGGTGTTTTCCTTTTGACGACGATTTACGGCACCGGCTCTTCTCAAACGATTGTTGAACCCTTCGGCAACTTTGATTTCCCGCTCCTGTCTAAAATTCCGTTTTTAGGTCGAATTTTCTTTGGGGGTACATTTGCGCCTGGCTTTATGGCAATTTTAGTAGCTGTACTCGCCTGGTTTGTCGTGTTCAAAACCAAGTTCGGACTGCGTTTGCGTTCTGTTGGTGAACACCCGCAAGCGGCGGATACTTTGGGTATTAATGTTTATGCCATGCGTTACTCTGGTGTCATTTTATCTGGGGTACTGGGCGGTATCGGCGGTGCAGTGCTGGCTCAATCTATCTCTAATAATTTCTCAGTCACAACCATTGCCGGCCAAGGCTTTATCTCCATGGCGGCCATGATTTTCGGAAAATGGAATCCAGTCGGCGCCATGGGCGCATCGCTCTTCTTTGGTTTGGCCATGTCGCTCGCGACCATTGGCTATCAAATACCAGTGATAAAGCAGATTCCGCCGGCATTTCTTTCCATGGCGCCTTATATTATCACGATTGTGGTGTTGGCAGCGTTCTTCGGCAAGGCCGTTGCGCCTAAGGCTGATGGGACGAATTATATTAAGAGCAAATAAAGGCGTAGTAAAAAAATCTGCTGTATGTGCTAGATTGAGGCTGTAGATAAACTCCGTTCCGTTCCGAAAAAGGATTAAAAAAGCGTGCAGGCCGGTGCGCAGACTCTTGGCGCTTCAGCGTCTAGAGGTCGCTTTTCCCCTCGTGGGGAGAGCAGCCGCTATGCGTCTCCATCCCTAAACCCAGAGCCGAAGTCTCTGGGTTTACCTCTTTGCACAGCTTTTTTAATCCATTTTCTCCACTCCACTATAGTTGCACTGTTATCACAAAAGTAATGGAGACATTCATCTAAAGCGGAGTTTGTCTACAGTTCGAACCTGCTGTATTCGCAGATTTTTTTATCTATAAAGAAAAAAACTGTCAAATGACAGTTTCAAAGCGGGCGTGTTTCGCTCTTATAATTAAGCGATTTTTGCAGCCAGACGTGATTTATCACGTGCAGCTTTATTTGCTTTAATCAAGCCTTTTGATTTTGCACTATCAATTGCAGAATGTGCAGCTTTCAATGCTTCCTCGCTTGGTGCAGCTTCAAATTTCTTGACAGCAGTACGAAGAGCGGCACGCTGAGCTGAGTTCTGTTCATTTTGTTTGTTGTTTAATTCAGCACGTTTGATTGAAGATTTAATATTTGCCATGAGTTTCCTTTCCGGGATTTGATTCCTAATTTTGTACTTGACCATTATACACGAAAGTTCTGGCTTTGTAAAGTTAAAAAGGTCAGATACGCAGTAGCAGAAAATTGTTTTGGTAAAAGCCAGACTTTTAGCACAATTTTTGATATAATTATGTAGAAATTTGTAAATAGGCGAGCGTTTGGCGCACGACTATTATTAGATATGTAGGAGAAAAAATGAACATCTTTCTAGCAATTATTATTCTGCTTGTCGGAGCTCTGGCAGGTTTTGCCGGCGGAATTTTCCTGACTCAGCGTCAGACAAAAAAAATGCTGCTTGAGAATCCGCCGCTTAATGAGGAAGCGATTCGTATGATGATGAGCAACATGGGCCGTAAGCCTTCTGAAGTTCAAGTTCAACAAACTTTGCGACAGATTCGCGGCGCTGCAAAAGCACAAAATACAAAAAAGAAAAAGAAATAGGCCGCAAGCATGGATAATCGGCCCATTGGTTTTCTAGACTCAGGCGTTGGCGGGCTCACGGTGGTTCGTCAGCTTTTTCGTCAGCTTCCCAATGAAGAAGTCATCTACATTGGCGACACTGCCCGAATGCCCTATGGACCGCGTTCGGCAGATGAAATTTTGCGTTTTACTTGGGACATGGTTTACTTTCTCTTAGAGAAAAATGTCAAGATGATTGTCTTTGCTTGTAATACTGCAACTGCTGTGGCATTGGATACCATCCGTGCCCAAGTAAACGTACCTGTTGTCGGTGTCATTTTACCAGGCGCTAATGCAGCTGTACAACAGACAAAATCTGGTAAGATCGGCGTGATCGGCACTCAAGCAACGATTAAGTCCAACAGCTACGTCAATGCACTCCACGCCCGCTCAGGCGAATTGGAAATTCTCAGCCTAGCCTGTCCTGCCTTTGTACCGCTGGTAGAGTCTGGTGATTTTGACAATTACGCTTCGCGCCGTATTGTTTCTGAGACCTTACAGCCGCTTATCGGACAAGTGGATACACTGATTCTCGGTTGTACGCACTACCCGCTTCTTACTGAACAAATTCAGACAGCCATGGGACGAGACGTGAAACTGGTTGATTCCGGCGCAGAAGCGGTTCGTGATGTGTCAGTGCTCCTGAATTACTTCGCTTTGAATCGAGAATTAAATTTACCGACAACATCACATTATTTTACAACTGGAGATGCGGCGCATTTTAAGCAAATCGCTGAACAGTGGCTCAATCGACCAGTAGATGTCAAGAAGGTCAGCTTCGAGCAGAAAAAGCTTTTAATTGCGACACGAAACCCAGGAAAAGTCAAAGAGTTTAAGGCACTTTTCAGTGAAATCGGATACAATGTTGAGAGTTTGAACGATTATCCTGATCTGCCTGAAATCGAAGAGACCGGCAATACATTTGAAGAGAATGCTCGACTGAAGGCAGAGACAATATCTAAAATAACTGGTCAATTGGTCATTGCAGATGATTCAGGTTTGTGTGTGGATGTGCTGGGTGGTTTACCAGGCATCTGGAGTCATCGCTTTTCAGCACCTGATCCGACAGATCAGAAAAATAACATCAAACTTCTGCATGAGCTGGCTTCAACAAAAATAAAACCTGAACAAAGAACTGCACATTTTCACTGTACAATTGCGGCCGCAAGGCCAGACCATGAAAGTCTCATCGTTGAGGCAGACTGGTCTGGAAGAATTGCCCTCAATCCGCAAGGTGAAGCTGGTTTCGGTTATGATCCCATATTTTTAGTCGGGGAAGGGAATAAAACAGCTGCCGAGCTGAGCCCTCAGGAGAAAAATAAAATTTCTCACCGCGGACAAGCACTTCAGAAACTGTTGACCGCCTTTCCAGAGTGGTTGAGTCATTAATATTTCATTGCAGGAGGAAACGATTTGATTGTTGTAATGAGCGATTCTCACTCAGACGGCCGAGTGGTTGAAAACATAAAGAATGAATACGCTGGTAGAGCGTCAGCCATCATCCACTGCGGTGATTCTGAATTGCCGAGCAGCGACAGTATTTGGCAAGGCATCACAGTTGTGGCTGGAAATTGTGACTATGATAGAGCTTATCAGGATTATCAAGTCGTAGAGGCTGATGGAGAGCGTGTTCTCGTGACGCATGGACATCTTTATGGCCTGAATGTTCTGACTTTGGGGAATCTTCCCTATTTGGCCGAGCAGGAAAATGCGGATATTTTGTGCTTTGGACATATTCATCGTCCTGTCGCAGAAATTATTGACAAGCGTCTTTTCATTAATCCCGGATCTGTCGCTCAGCCGCGCGGTGACTGGAAAATAAAGATGTATGTTGTGATAGAGCTTTTTGAAGATCGTGTTCACAAAAGCTTCAGCATTTCCTACCGAGACCTGCAGCACCAGCCAATTCCCGAATTACAGCTAAGATTGGAAGTTTTGAAATGATGATTAAAGAGATGGAAGATTTTCTTATGGCGCATGCCGATACTTTTGTCAAAAGTGCCGACAATGTGGCAGTGCTCATGAACGACCACAATGTTGCGCATGCCAAGCTCCTGCTCAGCCAGTACAAGTATACCCGAGTACCTGTCATCGATGTCAATAAGCGTTTTATCGGGGTTTTAGGCCTCAATGAGATTGTTGAATTTGAGATGAGTCATGACTTTTATTACGAAAAGTCTCAGAGAACGAAAATTTCTGAGATTGTGAACACTTCGGTGGATACTGTTCAGGTTGATTATAATCTTGAGGAAGTTCTGCACAAGTTGGTAAAGGAGCCCTTTCTTCCAGTTCTGGCGGGTGAAAATTTTGCTGGAATCATCGTGCGACAGGACATCTTGAAAGCTGTCAATGCCTTAGTCCACGATTTTGATAAAGACTATGAAATTACAAAGCGAGATATCTAATTTTCTACAGACAAAACTTTTGTCTGACAATTCGAAAGCAAGCTACAGTTACGATTTACAACAGTTCTGCAGTTTTTTTGCTGAGCGCCAAGTTTCTGAGAGTTCGATTCTACTCTTTCGCAAAAGCCTGTCAAACCTGACAGAATCGGCTCAAAAACGAAAAATATCTGCTGTTAATCAATTTTTGCGTTTTCTGTATGACCAAAAAATTCTGAAAGACTTCATTCAGCTGGCCAAAGCAGATCAGAAACAAAAGCCAGTGGAAATTCCTGCTTTGAAAGACCTAAACAGCTTATATGGTCCAATTCAATCATCTGGTCAGTTTATCGCCCTGCTGATTCTGGAAACTGGCTTGACACCTTCAGAAATCGGACAACTCAAATGGACGGATTTCAATTGGCGCTTTAATATTTTGGAAATTAATCTAAATGGTATGCGGCGTGTGATCCCGATGCGTAATAAGTTTGCAGTGCGCGCGAAACTGATCAGCAATGCAGATGAATTGTTTGTCAAAACACGGCAGTATTTGCATTCAGAGCTGAAAAAGTACACCGACATGACGGCTCGTGAGTTGCGTGAACAGTTTATTCTCAGAGAAGTACGCGAAGGGATGGGAATTTACGAGTTGTCTGAATTGCTTGGTTTAAAAACCATTGTTACACTTGAAAAGTATTACAAGAAAGCTAAATGACATAATTTTATTTATGTCAGACTTTTAAAATTATGTCAAATGAACTCACTATTAAACTAAATGCTGAACAATTTGAAGGCCCTTTGGACCTTTTATTGCATCTGGTCCAATCTTACAAAGTTGACATTTTTGATGTGCCGCTCTTGTCTGTCATTGAGCAGTATCTGGACTACATCTCAGCAATGGATCAGCTTGATCTTGAGTTGGCGGCGGATTACATGCTGGTGGCCAGTCAGCTCATGCTGATCAAATCACGCAGACTTTTACCAACTGTCAGTGATGACTTCGTTGAAGAAACCGAGCAGCTGGAACAGGACATTCTGAGCCAGATCGCTGAATATCAGCAAATCAAAGATGTTTCAGACGATCTGAAAGAACTTCATGTCGATCGAGCCAGGCATTTTTCAAAGGCAAGAACCGAGATCACAGCAGAGACAGAGATTAATCTGCTGCACAATACGACCTCGATTGATTTATTTCTTGCATTTTCTCAGATTTTAAAGACACATCAGTTGGAAAGCCGTTCCAGCCACACCGTGGTTGAGCCTGAAACTTTTACCATTCAGGAGAAAATCGGCGAAATCATGAATTTGTTCAAAAATCGAAAGAAGTTAAAGTTTAGTGACTTTTTTGAACATATCAGCAGTCGCGATGAGCTGATTACCTTATTTCTAGCGACGTTAGAGCTGGTCAAATCCGACCTGCTGAAAGTTGATCAGAAGAAAGCTTTTGGAGAGATATTATTAACAAAAAATGAATAATAGTGCAAAAATTGAAGCGCTGCTCTTTGTTGCCGGCGAGGAAGGACTGACTTTAGCGGAGCTTTCATCATTGACTGAACTGTCTGTATCAGCCTGCCAGGAGCAAATCAGCAAACTGAATGAAATTTACCAGTCGCGAAAAGACTCGGCACTGACCATCATCAAGACGGCTGAGCATTTTCGCCTGACCACGAAAGAAGAGTTTGAGGAACTGCTCAAAACATATGCTAAATCTGCTGTCAATCAGTCTCTTTCAAAGTCAGCACAGGATGTTTTGGCAATTATTGCATACAAGCAGCCGCTGACCCGTCTCGAGATTGACAATTACCGAGGCGTCTCTTCTAGTGGCGTCTTGACGACTTTAAGAGCCTTCGGCCTCATCTATGTGAGTGGTCATGTAGAAGCGCCTGGACGACCGTCGTTGTACGCAACCACGGATTTTTTTCTAGATTATCTAGGCATCAATGAACTGTCAGACTTACCGCCAGTCACAGAAGAAGCAGCTGATGATCGTCAGGCTGAATCTGCGCTGTTTGGAGAGAGTGACGAATCAAGGCTATAAACGTAAAAAGGAATGAAAAATGAGAATAAATCAATACCTGGCACATGCAGGATTTGCCAGCCGACGCAAAGCAGAAGAACTCGTGAAATCTGGTCAGGTCCGCGTTAATGGACAAAAAATGACCGACCTGTCCTATCAGGTTCAAAACGGCGATCAAGTCACAGTCAATGGACAAGCTGCTGTAAATGAAGAGAAGGTCTATTTTCTGCTGAACAAGCCAAGAGGCTACATTTCCAGCGTCTCAGATGAAAAAGGTCGACAGACAGTCCTTGACCTGCTGGCTGGTGTGCCTGAGCGAATATATCCTGTCGGGCGGCTTGACTGGGATACGAGCGGTCTCCTGCTATTGACAAATGACGGCGATTTTGCCAATCTGATGATGCACCCAAGCCACCACATCGACAAAACCTATGTGGCCAAAGTTGAGGGCTATGCTAATAAAGAAAATCTCCGTCCCTTGTCGCTAGGAATGAAAATTGACGGTCAAAAAATCAGTCCCGCGCGATATAAAATCATTCGCACTGATAAACAGAAGAATGCTTCCATTGTAGAGCTGACAATTCATGAAGGACATAATCATCAAGTGAAGAAGATGTTTGAAAAAGTTGGACTCCCTGTACAGAAACTTTCTCGCATTGCATTCGGGAGTCTGACGCTGGATGGTGTTTCGGCTGGAAAATACCGTCAGCTCAGTGCAAAAGAGCTGCGAGAACTTAGGCATTCGGCTGTGTAATTACATAATTTTTTTAGATTTAATTATGTAATCATTCAATTTTTCATCTTTTTCTCTTGAAAAAAAGCTTTCAAGTGTTATAATTAAATTATCTTCAGGGAACCGTGAAATTCGGGACCGGCGGTATTTTTATTTGAATGAATAATTAAGTCCGCGAGCGCAAGCTGACTCAGTGAGATTCTGAGACCGACAGTTGACGCGACCAAGTGGAAGCGTTACTCGATGGATAAAGTTTGGCGAAGCCAAATGTCATCGAGATAGTCTGGATGGGAGAAGAGGTCACAGGAACTTTCGGTTAGTTTGTAAGCGCAGGCTAGCAGGCTATTCGATGGAAGTTTCCTTTAAAACTGAAACTCCCTTCAAAAATGTGAAGAAATTCAAAATTTTTGGAGGACTTTTTATGTCTAACACTAGAAAAATGGTCTTGATTGCGATGTTATCAGCCATTTCCACATTGCTTGCTGCACCTTTTCTGCAGTTTGTACTCTTGCCGGTCGTTGACTTTCTCAAAGTCGAGCTGACCATTCTGCCGATACTGATTGGTGTCTTCACGCTGGGACTGGGTTCGGGTTTTATTATTTTGAGCATCCGTACCGTTCTCTGGCTGCTTTTGTTTAATCAAGGCCCGTCAACTTGGATTGGTCTACCGATGAACTATCTGGCGGTTTCCGTCTTTATGGTTGTCCTTTGGCTCTTCATTCGCAAAAAAATGACAACAATGAAGCTTTTTATCGGCGGCATTTTAGGGACAGTGGCTTTCACGGTTGTCATGCTTTTGATGAATGTGATTTACGCAATTCCGATGTATGCAAAATTTGCAAATTTTGATATCAACACCATGTTTAAAGGAGGGATGCAAGTTTACTTGCTAGCTGGCGTCATCCCATTCAATTTGATAGAAGGCATCATTTTCACAGTTGCTTTTGCGATTATCTTTGCCGTTTTCCAGAGAAATAAAGTCATTAAGTTTCAAAATGCTTGACAAGCTTCGTCTAATTTGGTAAACTATACAAGGTTTGAATAAACCACCAAAGACAGCAGGGGGCTTCTAGCCGTAAACATCCCGCCGAGGTGAGACAAATATTTATTTTAGTATTTAACTCTCTTTGTCTTTTGGTTGGCAAAGAGATTTTTATTTAGAGAAATTGACTTGCCCCAAAAATAATATAGGAGGTAATAAATGAACGATTACAAAGTAAATGCTGCCACAATGTCTGCAAAAGAAGAGCTTGTCGATGTCTATGCAAAGAAATTTGAAGACGCTACTTCAGTTGTGGTTGCAAATTCACGTGGTTTGAGCGTAAATCAGGATACTGAGCTTCGTAAGCAGCTTCGAGAAGCTGGTGTAGAGCTGAAAGTTGTCAAAAACTCTATCTTGCGTCGTGCCGCGGAAAAAGCTGGTTTTGAAGGCCTGAATGAAAGCTTTGTCGGCCCGTCTGCTGTGGCATTTTCAAATGATGATGCCGTTGCACCTGCAAAGGTAATTGCAGACTTCGCTAAAAAAGCTGATGCACTTGAGATCAAGGCTGGTATTGTTGAAGGTAAGATTTCATCCGCTGATGAAATCAAAGCGATTGCTGCATTGCCAAGTCGCGATGGCTTGCTTTCAATGCTGCTTAGCGTGCTTCAGGCACCTATCCGTAATGTGGCTTATGCTGTTAAAGCAGTCGCAGATGCAAAAGAAGAAGGCGCTGCATAACTAAGATGTGAGGCGTGCCCGCTTTGAAGCGTAGAAATTTAGGAAAACGTCGGAGAGAAACGGAGTTTCTTGGAGTGTTTTATCTAATTTCCTAGCTTTAGGCACACCGAACTCAATTTTAAATTAAAAATATAAGGAGAATATCAATCATGGCATTGAATATTGAAAACATTGTAAATGAGCTTGAAGGCGCAACAATCCTTGAGCTCGCTGATCTTGTATCAGCAATCGAAGAGAAGTTCGGCGTTTCTGCAGCTGCTCCTGTAGCTGTTGCTGCAGCTGGTGCTGGTGCTGCTGAAGAGAAAGACAGCTTTGATGTTGTCTTGACTTCATCTGGAGACAAGAAAGTTGCTGTTATCAAAGTGGTTCGTGAAATCACTGGTCTTGGTCTTAAAGAAGCTAAAGACCTTGTTGACAGCCTTGGTACTGTTAAAGAAGGCGCGACTAAAGCTGAAGCTGACGAGATTAAAGCTAAGATCGAAGAAGCTGGCGGCAGCGTAGATCTTAAGTAAGTAAGTAATTAAGTAAGTTATCTTTAAGCGCTAAAGCGCTTAGAGGTCGCTTTCGCTGAACAATAAAGCTCCTAACTGCATTTTGCAGCTAGGAGCTTTTTTTGCCGGTGTAAGCAAACCATTATAACTGAAAAGCAGAGACTCTTAATTGGGTCTTTTTCTGTATTCTCTCTTAGCGCTTTAGGCTTATTTTCACTGAATATTAAATTCCCTCTAGCTTCAACAGTAAGAGGATTTTTTTGTATTTTCAGATTTAAACTGTTTCGAAAAGTCTCCTTTGGGAGTCTTCAGATTGTAGACATACCTCAAAATACGATTTTCTTTTATTTAGTAGAAAGAATTCACAGACTTAGTGGAGTTCCTAAAATTTACTCAAAAAGGCTGTGCAGTAAGGCAAAGTGGGAGACTTCAGGCTCCCACTTTAGCAATGAAAGCGAAGCTTTGCTTGCGGCCTGCACG
>JAITVN010000098.1 GCA_031285775.1 Streptococcaceae bacterium
AGTATCTGAACTGATTTTCCTTAGCATAAAATCACCTCTAGAGCCTTTATTTACCTCTATTTTAACATATTTTGGGGCAAAAAAATAGACAAAGTAGCGAGTACTTTGTCTACAGTCTGTAAAGTTATAAAATAACTTTTGTATTTAAATTTGTTATAATAGACTCAACAGGAGGTGTCATTGGAAAACAAACTTAAAGAGCTAAGATTAGAACGAGGACTAACTCAAAGTTACATGGCCAAAATTTTAAATACCAATCAATCTCAATACGGTAAATACGAGAATGGAAATACTTCTTTGGGACTGGAAAAAGCCGAGAAACTCAGTGACTTTTTTGGTGTGTCAGTAGCCTTTCTTTTGGGTATAGACAGTCGCCCTACTCGAGACCCAAGCAAATTAACCCCAAGTGCTATTTTTGACAGCATTTGGGGGAAAGATATTACCGAAATAACTAAGTGGACACCTAAAAATGAATCTGTCGCTTATATCAAGGAATGGCTGATAAATACCGATGTGAATACAGTTACGGCACTTATAAAACCATGGTTTGACGAAAAAACAAGCCCAGTTATTGTTAAGGCACTGGCAAAGACAATTAAAGAGAGTGTAGGAGCTTTTGTTGTAAATATTAACCAGAGTTCAAAAAAGAATTCGGACTATCACTTTGTTTGGGAAGAATGGACTAAAGATCCAAATTACGGACCTAATAAGCGAGAGGCGGAAAAAAGCAACCAAAAAAATAACAATAATTGATTTCTAAAGGCGGTCTTGTGAAAACAAGAAAGGAATCTCAATTATGGCAACATTTAAGCAGTACACAAAGAAAGACGGGACAACTGCCTGGCAGTATCAGACCTATCTTGGCGTAGATGAGAAGACAGGGAAGCGTAAAGCGACCACTCATCGAGGGTTTAAGAGTAAAAAAGAGGCTCAGATACACCTGAACCTTTACTTGGCAGATTATGAACGAGGTGAGCTTGAAAAATCTCCTAAAATGACCTTTCAAGAGCTTTACACACTTTATTTGGAAAGTTACCAGCTCCAGGTCAAAACCTCAACCTTGGCAAACACAAAGCGCGGTTTTAGAACACAGATTCTGCCTGTTTTAAGTGAGCGCTACATAGAAAAAATCACGGTTTCGGATTGTCAAAAAATAGTTAATTCTTGGAATGAGAAATACAAAGCAGTTAAGTATTATCGATCACTTGTGCGCAAAGTCTTCAATTTCGCAGTGAGAATGGAATTACTTGAAAACAACCCCATGGAGAAGACAATCTTACCTCGCAAGAAAGTGGTAGAAAAGGTCGATAATTTCTATGACCGTCAACAACTCAAAGAATTTTTTGTCTGTGTTGATGATTATGTTCGAACGCACAACAGAGTTGACATGAAATGCCTTGTATTTTTCCGACTCTTGGCTTTTACTGGCATGAGAAAGAGTGAAGTTCTTGCCCTGAAGTGGAGTGATTTCAGGCTACTCACGAGCGAAATTTCAGTGAGCAAGACCCTGGCCATGGGAGAAAACTACGAAATTCTCGTTCAGACTCCCAAAACTTCAAGCTCCTACAGGACAATCAAGTTAGATGACGAGACAGTTAGCATTCTCAAGAAGTGGCGAGCAGAACAGATGAAGACGTATTTCCTATTAGGCTTTAACCTCAACAGCCCTGACAACTTGATTTTCTCGACCTATAAGAATACTCCGATGTTTCCAACTCAACCCTCACGTTGGCTGGAAAAAATCCTAAAGCAGTACCAACTTCCAAAAATTACTTTACATGGCTTTAGACATACCCACGCTACACTTCTGCTGGAAGGAGGCGCAAGTATCAAAGAGGTTCAAGAGCGCCTGGGACACGGAAGTGCAGTTACTACCATGGAAATTTATGCTCATTTAACAACTGAAAAAGCCGATAAAACAGCCGAAAACTTTGCAAGATATGTAAATCTTTAGGCTGATGACATTCATTTTGGTATTCAATCCAAGAATTTGAAAAAATAAAATACGGAGGATTCAAGTATAACCTGACTTTTCAGAGTTATAATTATATATAGTTATGTTAACAGAAGAATTTGAAACTATTGCGGCGATTTCTACTCCCTTAGGCGAAGGTGCGATTTCTATTGTTCGTCTGTCAGGCTCTGAGGCCATTTCCATTGCGTCTCGGGTCTTTCAGGGGGCAGATTTGAAACGCGCGAAGACGCAAGCCATTCACTACGGGCATATTTATGACGGTAAGCAGCTGATTGATGAAGTCATGGTCAGTGTTTTTCTGGCGCCGAAAACTTTTACCCGCGAGGACATTGTGGAAATCAATACACACGGCGGAATTGCTGTCACTCAGGAGATCTTGCAGCTCTTGCTGCGTTCTGGGGCAAGAATGGCAGAGCCTGGCGAATTTACCAAACGCGCTTTTTTGAACGGCCGAATTGATTTGGCGCAGGCTGAATCTGTGATGGATATTGTTCGAGCAAAGACGGACGAAGCGGCGGCAGTCGCTGTGAAGCAGCTGGGCGGAAATTTGTCAGTGCTTATTTCTGGAATTCGCCAAGAGATTATCGAAACCTTGGCTCAGGTAGAGGTGAACATTGATTACCCCGAATATGACGATGTTGAGGAAGCGACGTCTGAGCTGCTGTTGGAGAGAATCGAACATTTTCGCGGGCGACTTAGCGATCTGCTGAGCACTGCAAAGCGGGGGAAGATTTTACGTGACGGCCTAAAAACGGCAATCATAGGTCGGCCGAATGTGGGAAAATCTTCCCTGTTGAACGCTTTGTTGCGTGAGGATAAAGCCATTGTGACAGACATTGCCGGCACGACGCGTGATACAATCAGCGAGTTCGCCAATATCGGCGGTGTTCCGATCGAATTAATTGACACAGCAGGCATTCGCGAGACTTCCGATAAGGTGGAAGCAATTGGGGTGGAGCGCAGTCGTAAGGCTCTGTCGGAGGCGGATCTGGTTCTGCTGATTTTGGATGCTTCAGAGGATTTGACCGCTGAGGATCAAGAGTTGCTTGAAATTTCAAGTCATGCCACCAGAATTTTGCTCTTGAATAAAACGGATTTGCCGCAAAAGTTGGATGAAAGCGGGCTTCCAGATGACAGAATTAAGATATCAGCATTGAAAAGTGAGAACCTCCAAGCTCTTGAGGCTCAGATTAATCACATCTTTTTCTCAGGAAACCTGAAAGGCCATGATGCGACTGTACTGTCAAACGCTCGGCATATTGCCCTGGTTGAAAAGTCGCTGGCTTGCTTGAATGAAGCCCAGAATGCCCTAGAAATCGGAATGCCTGTTGACTTGGCTCAGGTTTCATTGCGTGAAGCTTGGGAGAAGTTAGGCGAAATTACTGGCGATACGGCTCCAGATACATTGATTACTCAACTCTTTAGTCAATTCTGTCTAGGAAAATAAGGCAGAGCGGGCAATTGAATTCCTCCCCAGTGAAATCGGCTGAGGAGGAAGCGGCTAAATTGCCGAGAACAAGCGCAACATTCGTTTTACAAAGCAACTCATCCCTTGTTAGGCCATGTACTTTTCTTGACAATCCAGAGGGAAAGCGTTAGAATAAATGTAAGCGCTTCATGTAATAAATTACTTTTATCGGAGGTGAGCCAATCGAGAAAACAGGTAGTTTAAGAAGACGTTTTTGCACAATTGTAGGAAGTCTGTTCCCTTATTGTCGCCGAAACGTCGAAATTTCTTTACTCACTTTTGAGTAATAGCAAGGAGATTATTTTGGAAAATTCAAATGTGGAAAACACAAAAAAGAAAAAGTTCCAGCTTCCTTCGGCCTTTACGATTCTATTTATCATCATCGTGGTTATTGCCGTGCTGACTTGGTTCATTCCTGCTGGCGTTTACAAGGCTGATGACGCAGGGAACATCATCGCTGGTTCTTACAAGGTGGTCAAGTCTAACCCGCAAGGAATCTGGGATATGCTTATGGCGCCCATTTACGGGATGCTGGGCTACTCGGGCAGCGGAAATATTCCTTCGACGGATGGCTCAATCAGTATTTCTTTCTTCATCTTGATGGTGGGCGGCTTCCTGGGCGTTGTCAATCGAACAGGGGCGCTTGAAGCTGGTATCGGCTCAATCGTCAAGCGTTTTAAAGGGCGTGAAAAATTCCTGATTCCTATTTTGATGGCGCTGTTTGCCTTGGGTGGATCGACTTACGGTATGGCTGAAGAGACGCTGGCTTTCTATGGGCTGATCGTGCCTGTTATGATTGCGGTGGGCTTTGATACGGTCACTGCGGTGGCGATTGTGCTCGTGGGCTCGCAGGTCGGCTGTCTGGCTTCTACGGTAAACCCATTCGCGACAGGGGTGGCTTCGCAAGCTGTCGGCATTTCAATGGGCCAGGGCATTCTGCTGCGTATCATCATGCTGTTTGTACTCACAACGATTTCCATCGTGTACGTCTATCGCTATGCTTCGAAGATTCAGAAGGATCCGTCAAAATCACTGGTTTTCAAAAATTACAAAGAAGATCGCCAACATTTCGACATTGACGCGATTACCAGCCAAGAAGATATTACGAAACGTCAAAAACATGTAAATATTGCATTCTTCTTAACTTTTGTTATCATGATTGTCAGCCTGATTCCTTGGGATGTGCTGAATAAGAATTTTACATTTTTTGAGAAATTTACGGACTGGCTGACTGGATTACCTGTCATCGGCATGGTTCTCGGCAAGAGCATCCTTCCGCTTGGAACCTGGTACTTCCCTGAGATTACAATGCTGTTCATTGTGATGGCAGTAGTTGTGGCTTTGCTGTATCGAATGAAAGAATCTGATTTTATCAGCAGTTTTATTAGCGGCGCAGCAGATTTGGTCTCTGTCGCACTTATCGTCGCGGTGGCACGTGGAATTCAGATTGTGATGAATAACGGCCTGATTACTTCCACAATTCTGCATTGGGGCGAGCAAGGATTGTCTGGGCTATCTTCCAGCATTTTCATCATTCTGACTTTCATTTTCTATCTGCCTTTGAGTTTCCTGATTCCTTCGACTTCTGGTCTGGCTGCTGCAACCATGGGAATTATGGGGCCGATGGGCGAGTTTGCTCATGTCGGCAAAGATTTGGTCATCACGGCTTATCAGTCGGCTTCGGGTATTCTGAACCTGATTACACCTACTTCTGCTGTGGTGATGGGTGCACTGGCAATTGCCCGCTTCAACATCGGCACTTGGTGGAAGTTTATGGCTAAGCTGATTGCGATTCAACTCGTTGTAATCATCGTCATTCTTGGCGTGGCTGCGTTGTTTTAGTTAAATAAAGGAAAGCTTGGCTTTCCTTTTCAGCTGTGAAATTTCAACGTTGGAGAGCTTAACCCTGCAAAATTAATTTATAGAAAGAAAGGTAGTTTAATATGGAAAAATTTGTAACAGAAGCACATCAGGCCGCAGCAAAAGAGGCGATTCGACGTTTAGTTAATATTGAATCTGTTTTGGACGAAAGTAAAGCGGCTCCTGGTCAGCCTTTCGGTCCAGGCCCAGTAGCCGCACTTGATGAAGTGTTGAAAATTTGTGGCGGTCTCGGCTTCAAGACCTATAAAGATCCTGCCGGATACTACGGTTATGCCGAAACTGGATCGGGCGAAGAACTTTTTGGATTGCTCTGTCATATGGATGTGGTGCCAGCGGCTGACCAGTCGGGCTGGGAGACCAATCCTTTTGAGATGATCGAGCGTGATGGGCTGATGATTGGTCGCGGCACGCAGGACGACAAGGGGCCTTCGATGGCGGCATTATTCGCAGTCAAAGCTCTGATGGATGCTGGCGTAGTCTTCAACAAGCGAGTGCGTTTCATTTTCGGGACGGATGAGGAAAATCTCTGGCGTTGTCTGGCAAAATACAATGAAAATGGTGAGGAAGCTATCACAATGGGCTTTGCACCTGATGCGGAGTTTCCTCTAATATACGCGGAGAAAGGATTGCTGGACGCCTATCTTATTGGTCCTGGGTCGACGGAATTTGAGATCCACGCAGGATCAGCTCTAAATGTGGTCCCAGATAAAGCTGTACTGAGCAAAATGTCTTCTGAGGTTGCCGAGCTCGTGAAGGAAAAGCTGACGAAACTCGGTTTTGACTTTGTGGCTGAGGATGACACAATTACCGTTAACGGAAAGGGAATTCACTCAATGAAAGCGCCTGAGGGCGTGAATGCACTTTGTCGGCTAGCGATGGCGATGTCGGATGTGATCGTTTTCGGGCCGCTGGACTTTTTGGGACGGCTGGTCGGCGAAGATGCAACCGGCGAATCAGTTGTCGGAAGGATCGAAGATGTGCAGTCCGGCGGTTTGACAATGAATTTTGCGACGCTTGATGTCACGCCTGAAGAAACGCGAATCGGCGTGGACATGCGAATTCCTGTGAGTTTTTCAAAAGAGGATGTAGCTGAAAAGCTGCGTGTCAAGGCTCTGGAGTATGGACTGGCTTACGAGGAGTTTGACTATTTGGCGCCTCTTTATGTGCCAGTGGATAGTGCGCTGGTGCAGACACTCATGTCGGTTTATCGTGAGTTTACGGGCGATATGACCGAGCCGATGGTATCGGGCGGCGCGACTTTTGCCCGCATGATGAAAAATACCGTGGCTTTTGGGGCAATGTTCCCAGATACACCTGATTTTATGCACCAGGCGAATGAACAGTGGTCGCTTGAAAATCTATATAAAGTGATGGATATTTATGCGGAAGCGGTTTATCGGCTTTGTGTTTGAATAGCTAGTCGTGATTCCTAAAAACGAAAAGACAGATTTTGGACGATCTGTCTTTTGTTTTGCAAATTTTAAAACTATGTCTTTGATGCTCTAAATTAGCGCTTCTGATTGCGTTTGATTCTGCAGAATTGATGATGATTTGGAGGTCAGTTAGAATAACAGTATCTAATTTTTTATTTTCCTAGATTATCCATTTAGATTTCTTCTCTATATGATAATATGCTTTTTACTCGGATTTGTTTCAGAAAAAGTCAAATCTTAGTACACTTCAAGCATTTTCAGTATCTCATCCGCAATTATATCACTGCTAAAGCTGATTGACGTCGCCTGTGAAGTGCTTTGCGTCAAAAAGTTCAGATTTCCGTACCACATTTTTTGACTGTCAATAATTGCTATACTCTGAGAAATATTTTCTGAAAATTGAACAAGAATTCCTGCGCCTTTCAGATATTTGATTTGTTTTTCTTGATGCTGCTTTAGATTTTCATTGAGTTTTTCAGATGCCAGCAGGTCAACTTTTACTGAGATTCCTTGGAATTTAAGGCCGACTAGAATTTGGCTCAATTTACTGGAAATTACTGGTACGAAAATGTTTATCTCAGCCTTTGCCGTCAATAAATCATCTTTGAATGCTGGTTCATAGTCTGTCTGACTGAATAGATGCGCCTGATATTTCTTTGTGGCTTTGTCCTCTGCCAACTCGTATGCCATCTCTTTGTAGACGCGAAGCCTTTTCTGATACATTGACCCAAACAAAGGACTTGAAATGTCTACATAATCATAGACACGAAGTTCATCTTTGTCCAGTAAGTTTCTCTGCAGGCGTCCCAGATATTGTTTATGACTGCCTTTTGCTTTGAATGGAAGTGTGAGAAATAGGGTGTCCAGCTGTGGTAAGTCAAAGCCTTCACCAACGAATTTGGAACTTGCAAATAAGACAAAAGCTTCTTCTTCGTTCTGTAATTCATTTATGATTGCTTGTGTTTGCTTTTTACTACGCCCTCCAACTAGGGTAAAACTCTTGACATTTTCATCTAACAGGTTTTTAAGCAAGTCCAGATGCTCTAGCCTTTCGCTCAGTACTAAGCTTGTTCGCCCTTCCTGATAATTTTGATTGATATCCTCAATGATTTGCTGATTTCTGATTTTGGACTTTGAAAGGAAATTTAATTGCTCAGGGTAGCTTAAATCTTCAAAAGTTCTATCCAACTCGCCTATTGAGGTGTATCTTGGGTACATATAGCTCTTGAGCAGGGGGTTCTCTTGTGAGAGCTTCTGACTCTCGAAAACTATTGGACCGCAGCGCATGAAAATAATCGGCGTGAGTCCGTCTTCTCGCTCAGGCGTTGCGCTTAAGCCTAAAAGGTACTTGGATGAGGCCAACCTTATGACTTTTTCGAAAGTTAAGGCTGCAATATGATGACACTCGTCGATGATGATAAATCCGTAATGGGAGAAAAGTTCTTTAAGGTCATCGCTGCTTAGCCTGGCAAGTTTCTGCATCATTGCAACATCAATGATTTCCGTTGCTTGTTTTGCCTGATTTCTGGAGATTAAGCCGATTTTCGTTTTCTTTCTGATTCTGCCTGTTGGCGTGTATTCTGGTGCTGGTTCAGTTTGTATGTCTAAAAATTCTGACAGGCGCTTTTGCCATTGTTTTTCCAAATTGTGATTTTGAACGAGAATCAGAGTGCTGCGTTTTCTTTGTGCGATTGCCTGAGCTGCAACCACTGTTTTTCCGAAGCCTGTTCTGGCGCACAGTATGCCGATATCCTGATTCTGAATCGCTCGGGCTGCTTCTTTCTGCTCTGGATAGAGTTGTCCTTTAAACTCAAGTTCTATTTTGCTTCCTTGCGTTTGTTCATTTTTTATTTCAACATTTTCAATCAAACTGTCTAAAGTTTTTTCTAATCCTCTTGGTAGATAAATATTTTCTGTGTCTTCTCTACCACTGGTAATCAGGCGTGGTGTATCCCAGGTAATGGTCCGCATTTTCTGCTTTTTGTAATATTCTGGGTTTTTGAAGCTTGCAAGGTATAACAGCGCGATTTGTTCTTTTCGGGTTATTTTCTCTTTGGGAATTACCAATTCTCCGGCGCGCCGTACATTAATGTGCTTTGGTAAGCTTGATTGCGAAGGGTTAAGCTTTTCTGGACGAATATGGTATTCTTGTATTGGATTTTCCAAAGCTAAAGCTTCGACAAAGCTCTCAACCGCTTGCTGGGAGTAGCGCGGAGCACTTGAAAGATGCTCCCAGAGATGCGCTGGCGAGACGATTTTGAAGTTTTTGTCTAGAAATGTTGACTTACCCGACTGAACGTTTTCCCATTTGAGCGGAAGCGCTATCAAGTTGCCGAACGAGCCCTTGGGAAGCGTGTCCTGCATGGGAATCATCCGATCATAACTCATGAAATTTACATCGGAGTGGCTGCTCGCATCTAGCAAAAGTAGGCTCGCCAGCTTTCTTGCAAGATAGGCTGGAATTGCTTTCTCAAAGAAAATCCATAAATGAATACCCTTCCCTGACTGAGAGCGCTCAATCAGGCAGGTCAGATGGTATCTTTGTGCAGCGCTTACAACTGCCCTTGCCTCTAGCTCCGCATTTTCCTTATCAAAATCCAGGACAATTATGTAAGTTTTGTCGTCTTTGAGCAGTGGATAAATGCCGTAGTAATCCTTCTGCGGACCCTGAATATGCCTAATCACAGCGCTTTCATCATAAGGCAGCAGCTGACGATACTTGCACTTGCTGCAGTCAAAGCGCGGATTATTTAAAAACTTTTTCGGACACTGACTTGTCCATTCGATGCCGCAATGAGGCGTGTAGCCCTTCTGACCATCTTTTCTAAAATAGCGTTTTGCATAAACATCCTTTCGTCCTTGGAAATAGGTCAGAAATAGCTGAAGCTTCTCTTCTTTAGAAAACTCGCGACTGCTTTTACTTGTCAGGCTTTCTAATTCTTTCTGCGTCAATACAAACTCTTCTCCTACTTGATTTCTGACGACATAGTCAATCTCTGTGGTACGGTAGTGTGGGAATGAAGCGAGAATTTCTATTTCTTCCGAATTATCTAACAGAATATGTTTTTCGACCATATTCTTATTCTAACACGTTTCCAGATGATTCAAGGGAATACTTGGTACAAAAAACATCTTTAAGTTTTGGAAAAGATGTTTTCTAATGTAGTATTTAAATAACTTACTTTGGTAAAAGCCCATCAGTAAATATCACGGCGATGACCAACAGCAAGTGCTAGGATGATGAGCTCTGCGTCCCTGATTTGCGCAATGATACGATAATTACCAACTCGGTAGCGCCACTGACCCGAGCGATTGGCAGTGAGTCCTTTCCCGTGTCGTCTGGGATTATCCGTGTTATAGAGATTCTTCGCCATCCATGCTAGGAGAAAGCGTTGCGTGCCCTTGTCAAGCTTTGAGAGCTGCTTATCAAAATGTTTGAGGGTTTTGAGCGAGTATGTCTTCAAATCCAAGTTCCTCCACGAGTTCTTCAAAGGGTCTAGCTTCTTCGCCAGAGGTCTCAAATTCTTCCAAGACGGTGTCAGCGACACGAGCATCATACTCATCTTCAAGAGCCTTTAGGGTTTTCTCGCGAACAAGTTCTGAAAGTGATACACCTTCAAACTTTGCCATAGCTTTCAAAAAACGTTTGTCTTGTTCTGAGATTTTTAATGTTATGGTAGTCATTTCTCATGTACCTCCTGACTAAGTAACACTATTGTAACACCTGCCTTTAAAATTGTCAATTACTCAATGTATAGAGTTGAAACCTCCATGTGCTCTTTTTCCGCATCAGCACGATTTACAATCCGCTTTGCAGCCGTTTGTCCATAAATCGCCCAATGCAATTTATTCTGTACGGTGGCAAAAAAATTTGGTGGCTGTTGCAGTAACATCGTAATCTATAGAGGTCGCAAAAATATCCGTGATTTTCTGGTAGAATTTCCGCTCTGATAGACGGATTTCTCTGACACGCTGCAACTGCTCCTCAAAATACTTTACTGTCAAGGTACTGCCGGATTTCAAGCGCTCATCGTCCATCACATATGCTTTAACGGTAAATTCTTCAACAATATTTGTCGCCCATTTGCTAAACTGCACAGCTCTCTCCGAAATCACTTTGTAGCCAACTGCAATGATAGCTTTTAAGTTATAATGCTTCGTGTTGTAGTGTTTACCGTCCTTCGCAGTTATTAGGAAAATCCAAATAATTGAATTTTCCTCCAGCTCATTGTTGTCAAAAAGTTTATTCAGATGGCCATTTCATTTAGAGTAGAGATTTTCACCCTATAAAGATCAGCCATCATCTTCTGCGACAGCCAAACATTTTTACCCGCATATATCGCCTCAACCCCACCTTCACCAGAGGCAGTGATAAAAGTCAAGTATTCAACCGCACTGCTGCGAATAGAGATTTCATTTTTCCTTTTTTCTTTACCTACCATAACAGCCCACCCTTCTAACAATCATTTAATCAGCCCAACAAATTTCTTCTTACTCCAATCACCAAGACGCTCCAAGTCCGAAGGCTCATACTTATTATGTCCTGGTAGAGATTTCTTGAATTTCCAACAAATAATCGCCTCTTTCAAACCAAGATTCAAGGATTTGGTTATATCATCAGCAAAGAAATCACGAATATAAGTGTTGTACTCAAACTGCTTCCCGATTTCGGTCTTCTTTTTGTCAGAAAGAAGCTCTGGATAAGCTTGGATAGCATCACGGTAAGTTTTGTCTCCTGCATTTTCCGTCAGCCATCTCTGAAATTTCACCGTAAAACGAAAGGATGAACCGAGATGCTGCTCGAAAAATTCCCGCCGCACTTCGTCAAATTTTCTACCCTTTTCCAGTACCAAGTCTAAAGTCGGAACTGACAACTGAGAACTAGGACCTCTTTTCACAACATGCGGTATTTTCTCACCAGTTTTGAGAAAATGCGCGATCCGCTCTGTGATTTCAGACTTCCCGCCATGACTGGACAATTTGTTCACTTTGCAAAAGTTGACGAGCTCCTCTTTTAGGTAATAATACTGCAAAAACAGATCAGCGTCTAAGTCTTTGCTTATTTCGGGTCTTTCCATACAATGTTCCTCACTTAATCAGCATCCGCAGCGCCAGCTTAATATACTCATCCGTCTGCATCGCCCCCTCCGCTTCAAGCTTCTTCTCAATCTTCTTGAGCTCTGCAGCCTTGTAGCCCAGTGCCTCAAGCGCTTCTACAGCCTCGGCAAGTTCAGGATTGGCAGCCGTCTTGACCGGCACATCAGCCGCGACAAATTTACCAGCCAAGTCAAGCACCATCTGGCTAGCAGTTTTCTTACCAACACCAGGGAACTTCGTCAGGTAGGTCACGTTGCTAGAGTCAATGGCTGCCACAAGCCCCGCATTATCGTCCGCGGCGATGATGGCGAGCGCAGACTTTGGCCCAATTCCAGAAACGGAAATCAGTCGCAGAAAAACCTGCTTCTCCTCTTCGCTGGCAAAACCGTAGAGTGTGAGGGCATCCTCACGAACAACTTGATGGACAAAAATCTGCTTTTCGTCCTGAAGCTGCCAACTGTAGGGATTGGCCACATTTAGCAGATAGCCGATGCCAGAAACGTCAAGCACGATATAGGTCGGCGTGATTTTGGTAATGATACCTGTTAAGTATTCGTACATTTTAAACCTCTCTGTATTAAAAGTACACTACAAATAAAGACGTTTAGTCCAAAAGCGCATTGCGCCGCGCCGACTGATGCGACGCCTGAATCCGGCGGAACATTTTCTCAATCTCTGTATTGCTGAAGCGCACCACCGCTGGACGCCCATGCGGACAGTTGTAAGGATTCTCGCAGAGCGCCAGTTGCTTCAGCAGACTACGCGCCCCCTCTGGGTCAATCGGGTCATGCGCCTTGATACTGGACTTGCAGGCAATCATAATCGCCAAATCCTCGCGATACTTCTTGACCGAAGTCTCCTTATCGGCCAGCAGCAAGTCAATCAGCTCATATGTCGCCGACTCAATCTCGTCATCGCGCATCCAGATTGGGTGCTCACGCAAAACAAACTGAGACGCACCGTATTCCTCAAGATAGAGCCCCGCCTCCTCCAGCTGGGTCTTGCGGACATTGACACGCAGAAAATCATCCTTGGGCAAATCAATCAAAATCGGCGCCAGCAAAGTCTGCTGGTCATAGCTGACCTCACCAATTTTATCGCGCCAGTACTCATATTTCACACGCTCCTGCGCCGCGTGCTGGTCCACAAGATAGAAGCCGTCTGGCGCCTGACAAAGCAGGTAAGTCGCATGCAGCTGCGCCAGATAACCAAGCTCGGGAAAAGTGGGATTCTGACTGGATTGGGGCACTTCTTCCTCTGGCTGTTTCGGAGAATGCTCCCCTTTTACAGCCTCAGCCGAAAAATCAGGCTTTTGCTTGATTGGCTCGGATTCAAACAGACTCACATCAAACTTTTCGTCAGCAGGATTTTGGACAATTTTCTGAGATTGTCGGAAACTCTGTTGCTGCCGGACAGCATAAGGCGAATTGTCTACTTCCTTCACATAAAAATCCTGCCTAGAATTATCATAAATCAGCTCTTTGTGTGAATTCTCAGGCTTGACATCTGGAACAGGTGTGTGCAAATTTTCCAAAGCCTGTGGAATCAGCGTTTCCTCGCTCAGTGCCTCCTGAATCGCGCTCGTAATCAGCGCCATCAGCTCCTTTTCTTTGGACAGCCGGATTTCCTGCTTGGTCGGATGCACATTGACATCCACCAGCTGCGGATCAACCGTCAACTGCAGGACCACCAGCGGAAAACGACCGACCATCAGCTTCGAGCCGTAGCCCTCAACAATCGCCCGATTCAGCGCAAAATTTTTGATATAACGACCATTGAGAAAAATACTGATGTAGTTACGACTCGCCCGCGTCAACTCAGGCAGCGACACAAAGCCCGTCAGCTGAAAGTCCAAGTCCTCAGCCAACACATGTACCAGCTTACGCGCCGTATTCATACCGTAAACCTGAGCAATCGCCTGCCGCAAATCACCAGTCCCAGCCGTCTGCAACGACAAATTGCCCTCATTGTACAAGGTGAAACTAATCTCAGGATGCGCCAGACTCTCACGATTAACAATGTCAGTCACATGTGCCATCTCAGACTGGAGCGAGCGCACATACTTCAGGCGTGCCGGCGTATTGAAGAAAAGATTCGCCACGCTGATTTTTGTGCCGTCAAACTTCGCAAAAGGCTCTACAGACTGAATCTCACCGCCCTTTGCGACAAGCCGCGTTCCAGCCGCCTCATCCGCCGAACTCGTCTCAATCGTCAGCTCAGAAACTGCCGCAATCGAAGGGAGCGCCTCCCCACGAAAACCCAGCGTCCGAATCCGAAAAAGATCCGAAGCCGACTTCAGTTTACTCGTCGCATGGCGCAGCAAAGCCCTCTGCACATCATCCGATTCAATTCCAGAACCATTATCCACAATTTCAATCAGACGCAGCCCAGCTTCTTCGACCCTGACCGTGATTTTTGAAGCCCCCGCATCAATCGAATTTTCAAGCAACTCCTTCACCACACTCGCAGGCCGCTCCACCACTTCACCAGCAGCAATCTGATTCGCCAAACTCTCAGAAAGTTCAATAATTTTTGACATCTTTTATATTACCTCAACAAACCGTAAAACAGCGCTCTTTCTCAAACTATCAATTATGTGTGTGTGTCAAATCCTCACGGAGAACACAGCGCAACGGAGCAGCTTTGCACTCCCGCCGTGCGAAAAAGGAATTTTTGAGACCAAAGGGCTCAAAAATTAGCAATGAAACTGTTTTTCACAGTCCGGTGGACTGTGAAAACAGTTTGCTTGCGTCCTCGCACCCAAGGGAGTGCAAAGCTGCGCAGTGGAGCGACTTCACACCTTCCTCTTCAACTCCGCCAACACATTCAGCGCCTCAAGCGGCGTCAATTTCATCACATCCAGCTTCCGAAGCTCTTCCTCAACCTCAGACTTCTTCGCCTCATTCGTACTAAGACTGAAAAGCTCCATCTGCTCAGGCTCATCCGACTTTACCAAATCCGGCGACTGATTCTCAAGCTTCTGCAGAATCACATCCGCCCGCGTCAGCAATTCAGCCGGCAAACCCGCAATCTTCGCCACATGAATCCCATATGACTTATCAGCTGGGCCATCAGAAATCTTATGCAAAAAGGTCACTTCTCCATTCTGTTCAAGCGTCGCCACATGAACATTACACAAATGCGACAAGGTCTTATCCAAACTGGTCAACTCATGATAATGTGTCGCAAAAAGCGTTTTCGTATGAATATGGTCGTGAATGTACTCAATAATCGCCTGAGCCAGCGCCATCCCATCGTAAGTCGCCGTCCCGCGGCCCAGCTCATCAAAAAGAATCAGAGAATTCGCCGTGGCATGCTGAATCGCATGATTGGCCTCAGACATTTCCACCATAAAGGTTGACTCGCCGCCAATCAGATTATCCGAAGCTCCGATACGCGTAAAAATCGCGTCAAACACCGGCATCTCGGCCGACTCGGCCGGCACATAAGACCCGATCTGAGCCATTACCACCAGCAGTGCGAACTGACGCATATAAGTTGACTTACCAGACATATTCGGCCCAGTTATCAGCTGAATATCCGTGCCTTCGGGCAGATGAATGTCATTCGGCACATATTCCTGCGCACCCATGACCGCCTCAACCACCGCATGGCGCCCCTTATCAATCTTAACCGAATGCGAATTTTTAGACAGAATCGGTCGAATGTACTGATTTTTTTCTGCAACACTAGCCAAGCTCTGAAGACAATCAATTTCTGCCACTGTGGCCGCCAAGCTCTGCAAGCGCGGGATATACTGGAGCGTGGCCTCTCGTACTTCCTGAAAAAGCTGATACTCCAAAGCACTGGATTTCTCCTGCGCCTCAAGTATACTGGTCTCTATCTCTTCCAACTCCATCGTCGTGTAACGGGTCGCGTTTTTCAGGGCTTTTTTATAAATAAAATACTCGGGAACATGGTCCAGCTGTGAAGCCGTGACGTGGAAATAATAACCGTCCTGGCGATTGTAATCTATCTTCAGACCAGAAATTCCGGTCTTCTCGCGCTCTTTAGCCTCGAGTGCCAAGCGCCAAGAATTGCCTTCACTCAGCGCCTCACGATACTTATCCAGCTGAGCATTGTATCCCTTCTTAATAATGCCGCCGTCCGTGATCGAACGCATGGCATTTTCATCAATCGCCGAATTAATCAACACTGCAAGCTCTGGAATTTCATCCAGCTGAGCTGTGAGTTCCAACAAGACTCCCGCATTCATGACTTTCAGGACATTCCGAATCCCAGGAATATTTGACAGAGAATTCGCCAACTGCAGCAAATCCACTGGCACCGCTTTTCCGAAGGAAACCCGCGAAGCCAGTCGCTCCAAATCATAAACGCCTTTCAGCGCCTCAATCAAATCCGCTCGCTCGAAAAAATTGTCCAGAAAGACCGCAATGATCTCCTGACGCTTCTGAATCCGCGCCAAATCAATCAGCGGATGCTCAATCCAGGCTTTCAGCATACGTGTGCCCATAGCGGTTTTGGTCATATCCAGCAAGCTGTACAAAGTCCCGAACTTCTTGCCTTCACGCTTATTCACTGTCAATTCCAGCGCTGAGCGCGTCGCAAAGTCCATCTGCAGGAAGTCTGCAATCTCATAATGCTGGGGCTCCTGAATATGCGTCAAATCGCGCAGTTGCGTGCGATGTACATAATTCATCAGCTTTTCACAAATATCTGAACCGTCGAATTCTTCAGAAATCAACAGATTCATTTGTCTTGTCAAAACTGCCCGCTCATCATCGGTCAAATCAAAACCAGCGACCACTTCACGCGCCCGCAGAGAAGCGATTTCACCCGCCACTGCTGCAAAATCAGCTAACTCAGTAAATTTGAATTCACCTGTAGCCAAGTCTACATAGGCCAGCACGAAGCCAGCAGCGCCGCTTTTGTCAATTCCCACCAGGAAATTATTGTCACTTGAAGTCAGTGTATCAATGGTTGTTCCAGGCGTGATCACCTGCGTGACCGCCCGCTTAACAATGCCTACAGCATCTTTGGGATTTTCCATCTGGTCCGCAATCGCCACCTTGTAGCCCAAATTGACCAGCTTTTCGACATATTCCATGACCGCCTTGTGCGGCACACCCGCCATAGGAATCGGATTCTCAGCATTTTTATTTCGTGACGTTAAAGTCAGCTCAAGAATTTGCGCTGCATTGACAGCGTCATCGTAGAACAACTCGTAAAAATCGCCCATTCTGAAAAGCAAAAAAGCGTCAGGATAATCTTTCTTGACATCTAAATACTGCTGCATTCCTGGAGAGATTTTTTCCTTTTCAGCCATCCTTCACTGCTTTCTTAAAATTTTAAATTATCTGACGATAATACTTCACAAAAGTTTTCTGGAATTTCTTCTTAACTAAACAGTCTGTTTTTACAATTTCACTTTTATCAAGGACGACATGTCTAGAAAACTCCTTCGTATGATAATTTGTTGTCATATTCTGCTAGACATCGCCATTATCCACACAACTCATCTAATGGAGCGAATAAACGTCAAGCAGCTGAAGACTTTCAAAAATTTCGACCGAACCATTCAAAAAATTCGGTTGCTTTTCAATCACAGGTCTTAAACCTTCAACCGATCCCATACTTTCATATTATAACACAACGAAAGTCATATTTCCTCGCGGATTTAAGAAATAAGAATCGAACATTTTTAGACGTTTTTAAGATTTTTGTGTTAAAAAGTAGATTATGAAAAGAAAATTATTATTTAGCACATTGGGAATTCTTGCCGCAGCAACTTTGCTGACTGCTTGTACTTCCAACACGAAAGGCGCTTCAAGCAGCTCCAGTTCTACCTCATCTTCTTCTGCAAGAAGTAAACGCGTTTCTGCACCAACTGTCGATCTAATCACTAATGACAATTTGACAAAAGAACAAGCTCAGCTTTTATCAGCTTGGGCAGTGGAGCAAACGAATAATTCAGACGAAAAGCCTTCCTATCAAGCATTTACTGGCACAGACGATATCATCTATCTGCTTAATACTGGACCTAGCGGAACAAACGGCTCCACCAGCATCAGCGCACTGATGAAAGCTACTGTAAGAATCCTCATTAATTCAGACGGTATGTATACCCTGGAGGTTCTCGACCCCACAGTGAGCAATGCCATGTCTGAAAATCCATTTGGAGCAGGACCTTGGAATTCCATTCAAGCTCTATCCATTGAGGAAATTGATAGTGCATACAGCAGCCAGGTCAGCGGAATTTCTGTCAGCCTGAGCGACAAAGCCGATCCCTCAGTCTTGGAGAAATAACACTCAGCGAAAAATCATAGCCGCTCAGCTATGATTTTTTATAGTCCTTCATTAAACTTCCGTTCAATTTCTCCAGTGACGTACTGCAGCAAGTCATTGACATCTTCCATTTCAGAAAAATAATCCTGAACCAGTAAGTTTCCCTTTAGCCCTTTCTCAAGCAATTGGGCAGCATGTGAACTTTCCTTAAAGGCTTGATTTTTCTCAAGCTTTTTGAAAAGCACCGCTTCTTTCTGAAATTCTTTCATCTGCTCATAATCCGCCCAGACACTTTCCTCTGAACGCAGTACAGCTTCAGCATTTTTAAAATTCTGGACATAGTCAAGCTTCCCAATCAAGCACGTAAGGTTACGTAATGCCTCACTTTGGTTGAGAGAATCAGCCTGCGAATCAAGCAAAGACTCTGAAGAATTACTTGACAGCATCACAAATCTCTCCAAAAAGAGAATCCGCTGATTTTACACTCTCACACACTAAAAGCAGCGTATCAGCTCCAGCAATCGTCCCAAGCACTTCCGGACGCTTGGCCGTATCGAATTCGTTTGCCAGCAGCGCCGCTTCGCCCAAACGTGTGTGACAAACAATCATAAACATGACGCTGTCAACAGACAAAATAAATTGACGATAGACAGTTGTGAAATTCGAAGTATTCTGCTGCTGATTATAGATCGCATAAAAAATACCATCTTTGTTACGGAACTTGGCCAAACCTAGTTCGCGCATATCGCGCGACAAAGTAGCCTGGGTCACGGAAACGCCATGCTTCGACAACTCAGTCACCAACTCCGCCTGTGTAGAAATCGGATGGTCTCTGATAATTGCTGTGATCAGCTTTCTTCTTTTCTCGCGAGACAAACTTGCCCTCTTCATATGGATTATTATAGCATATTTATGCTATAATAAGGCAAAATAGTCGGAGGAAATTGATGAACGAGAAACAATTTGCGGCTGAAAGCTTAGCTAATGCGTTAAACGGATTATTAAATACAGAGCAAGTCTTTGATTTACTTGAAAAACCAAAGAAAATAGAATTGGGCGATATCGCTTTCCCAGCATTTTCACTCGCCAAGGAACTACATAAATCACCTGTTGAAATCGCCAAAGATTTGGCCGAAAAAATTGATACAGCAAATTTTGACAAAATCGAAGCTGCTGGCCCTTATGTCAACTTTTTTGTCAGCAAGACGGATACGACAGCGGCGGTCATTTCTGATATCGTCAATAAAAAAGACAGTTTTGGATCTCAAGATCTTGGCCACAATGGAAATGTGACCATCGATATGTCCGCTCCAAACATCGCAAAGCCATTTTCGATCGGTCATTTGCGCTCAACCGTGCTTGGCGAATCCATCTCAAATCTCTACAAGAAGCTGGGCTACAATACAATTAAGATTAATCACTTAGGTGATTGGGGCAAGCAGTTCGGGCTTTTGATTACAGCTTATGAGAAGTACGGCGACGAGGCGGTAATTACCGCAAACCCGATTGATGAGCTATTAAAGCTTTATGTGAAAATCAATGCGGAAGCAAAGGAAGATCCTGCCATTGACGAAGCTGGTCGGGCTTGGTTCCTCAAGATGGAGCAAGGTGATGAAGAAGCGCTGCGTATCTGGAAATGGTTCTCTGATGTGTCTTTGATTGAGTTCAACAGAATATATGACAAACTCGGCGTAACTTTTGACTTCTTCACCGGCGAGAGTTTCTACTCTGACAAGATGGACGCCATTGCTGACGACTTGGACAAGAAAGGTCTTCTGCACGAGTCGCGCGGCGCTTTGGTGGTCAATCTTGACAAGTACAACCTCAACCCTGCCCTGATTAAAAAAACGGATGGCGCAACACTTTATATCACGCGTGATTTGGCAACAGCTGTTTATCGTAAGAAGACTTTTGATTTTGTGAAATCGCTTTACGTCGTAGGCGCCGAGCAGATCAATCACTTCAAGCAGCTCAAGGCCGTTCTTAAAGAAGCCGGCTATGACTGGTCCGATGACATGACGCACATTCCTTTCGGTATGGTCACACAAGGCGGAAAGAAATTCTCAACCCGTGAAGGACATGTTGTAAAGCTTGAAATGGCACTTGACGAAGCAGTTGAGCGTGCGCTTCAAATGATCAATGATAAAAATCCCGATTTGCCGAATAAAGAGAAAGTCGCGCATCAAGTCGGCATCGGCGCTGTTACCTTTTACGACCTCAAAACAGACCGTATGAACGGCTATGACTTCGACCTTGAAGAAATGGTTTCCTTTGAAGGAGAAACGGGTCCCTATGTCCAATATGCCCATGCACGCATCCAGTCAATTTTGCGCAAGGCCGCTTTTGACCCTGCAGTTGAACAGCTTGTTCATTTTTCTGGTAATGAACATTGGGAGCTGGTCAAACATTTACAGGAGTTCCCTGCAACGATCAAACGTGCAGCTGACAAATTTGAACCCTCTGTGGTGGCCAAATATGCGATTGTCCTTGCACAAGCCTTTAACCGCTACTATGCACAAGTTCGTATCCTTGAAGACGATGCTGAAAAAGACAGCCGTCTAACCTTGATTTATGCCGTATCTGTCGTCCTCAAAGAAGCGCTTCGTTTGCTCGGCGTGCAGGCTCCTGAAGAGATGTAATTGTAAATCAAATACCATAAAAGTGAGCCTCAGGGCTCATTTTTGCTTGAATAAATCATTAAATAGGCCTTGACATATATCGTCTACTGATATATAATCAAACTATATAGTTGAGCTGTATATAAAGGAGTATCATGGGAAAAGAAAAATCAGCCGCATTGACTGAAACAACAACTTATATTCTCTTAGCTTTCAAAGAAGCCTCGCACGGATATGCCGTCATGCAGAGAATTGATGCGTTGACCAACCACCGTGTCAATATTGCCGCTGGAACCATGTACGGCGCGATTGAAAACCTGCTCAAGCAAAAATGGATCCATGAAGTACCAGGAGACGACCCGCGCCGCAAGCTTTATCAATTGACCAAATTAGGAAAACAAGTGATCAGCCAAGAAATACTGAGGCTAGAAAAAGTTCTGCAGAACGCAAAAGAAATCATGGGAGGCAGTGATGAAAAGATTTAGACTATTTGTAGATTTTGACAAAGAAGAAAACTATTTAAACCAAATGGCGCGAAAAGGCTGGGAATTGCAGCATTACTCCTGGTTCGGCTTCTATACATTCAAGAAAGGTGCAGCTGCCGAGAAATACTACCGCATTGACTACCGAACTTTTAAGAACCGTCAAAAATATAATGACTATGTCAACTTTTTGGACGAAGCTGGATGGAAACAAGTAAGCGGCTCTTATCATTCCGGCTATCGCTTTTTCTTGCCGAAAACTGGCCAGACAGAAGATTTGGAGCTCTTCTCTGATGAAGCCTCACGAAAGCTTCGGGTGAAGAATTTATCAAAAAATACCCTGTATAGTTTTTCACTGTCTTTGCTCTACCTTGTGTACTTTTGGATCAATAGACTTAATGATCACCTATTTAGTCTGTTTGATCCAAGAACTTGGGCTTTCTCACCCGATCTTTGGGAAAAAACTGGCTGGCAGTTTACGCTTCCCTTCTTGCTTGAGCTCCCATTTGTCATCATTGGCGTGTTACTGCCTTTTATTCTCGTTGCACTCACTGTGATATTAGGAATTTGGACATATCGTGCTTATCTTGAACTGAAGAAGGAATAAGAAAATGAGTCATTTGGCTCATTTTTTTTAACGCCTTTTGGTTGCGATTAATACTTAAAATCTGTTGTCCCCTTTAGTATAAATATTGAAAAATATTTTTTTGGACAACAAGAACAAATCGCCCAGTTTGTTTTAGACAGTTCGGCAATAGTGTACTTGAATTAAGGAAAAATAAGAGTAAAATATTTAGTATATTTAATAATTTCTTTGAACTTTTTCTATAAAACAAGACAGTCTTCTATATCATGTATCGAATAAAGAATTAAGCTATAAAAAAGAAGGAGAGCTGAGGGTACTCATTGCTCTAGAATGTGAGGCAAAAGTTATAACCGATGCAGTATTTTTGTTAAAATTGATGAAATGACTCTACTATTTTTTGAGTGATTTCGAGGTGTAAGTTTATCTTGGAGGCATTATGAAAAGAAATAAAATGATTAGTTTTGTTGTGCTCCTCTTATTAGGGGGGGCTGCGTCATCACCTTTTGTTGATGCAGAAACAATAATTTCGAACGATGGAACCATTACTGAGGTTAACACAACTGTTGGTAACACAACTGCTGTCAAGGGAGTAGATATAACAGGATTTAAGGCGAATATGACAGTGGATCCTCAGCCCCCGAAATCTACTCGGACAGTATTTGGGCCTGATGATAGATTCCGCATAACAAATACGACTACCTATCCATACTCAGCCGTCGTAATGACTCGAACAACATTCCCAGATGGCTATGTCGCTTCAGGAAGTGGAGCGTTGATCTCGCCTAATTCTGTATTAACAGCTGGACATAATGTCTATGATAAGTATCATGGTGGTTGGGCAACGAGTATTATCTCATACCCAGGTTATAATGCGGGTGCAACACCTTTTGGAGGAATTTACGGAACAAATTTTTACTCAGTAAATGGTTGGGTTGGATCAGCAGACAGTGACACAAAAAACAGTTACAATTCTAGATACGATATAGGCATCATTCGATTAGCCTCTAATATTGGGAGACACACTGGGTTCTTTGGTGTAAGTTGGGGTGCTGCCGATCTCAATCAAACCTTTACCTTGACTGGTTATCCAGGGACTGTTTCACAATCAAATGTCCTAGGACAAATGTTTTCTGCTAGTGGAAAAGTTACTAGTCAAGATACCAATAGCTTATATTATCAGATCGATATGACCCCTGGTGACAGTGGTGGGCCTCTGTATAATTCTGCTCATCAGATCTTTGGAGTAAATGTTGTTGCATTTTTAGATAAAAATGGGGCTACGAAGCTTGAAAATTTTCAATCTTTTGTAAGTGCTTATCTAGGTTATACACCCTACTCAGCTTTGTACCGTTTGTATAATTCTAACACGGGAGAGCATTTCTATACTATTGGTGAGGCCGAAAGAAACTCATTAATGGCCGCAGGTTGGTCACTTGAAGGGGTTGGCTGGTTTGCTCCACGAAGTTCATCAAATCCTGTCTATAGGCTTTACAATCCTAATAGCGGTTTGCACTATTATACGATGAGTCCTTACGAAAAATCATCGCTGTTGACTGCAGGTTGGAGAGATGAAGGAATTGGTTGGTACTCAGACCCAAATCAAGCATTGCCCATTTATGTGCAATACAATCCAAATAGCGGTCAGCATAACTACACCTACAGCACTTACGAGCGAGACAGTCTCATAAAAGTTGGGTGGCAAGATTCTGGTACCGCCTTCTATGGCCTTGCAAATTAGGAGGAACTAAAATTGAAACCATTCAAAAGTCTGCTAATTTTAACATTTTGTGCCGCAGGATTACTTTTTCAGTCAGCTGGAATTGCCGATGCTATAACAGATGTAGTAGAAACCCCAGCCTCCTCGACTTCTGATGAGTATGCTGCAGTAATAAGAGTGGGACAAAGCTACCAGGCCAACACTGACCTAGGAGATGCTTATATCTACGAGAGCACAAATTTTACATTGAATAATATGACAAAAGTTTCAAAAACAGGGTTTTATCTTGCCAAGCAGCCTGGTATTTTGCAAATCATGTACAATTATCATTTCGCTGATCCATCCGCAGCACATCCAGCAAATTTACTTGGTTTTCAGGATGTCAGAATTTTGCCCGAATCTGCAAATGATGCAACTGCCTTGTACCGCCTCTATAACCCGAATTCTGGTGAGCATTTTTATACTCACAGTGCATTTGAACTGGATTCATTGCTAAAGTCTGGCTGGAGAAGCGAAGGTGTTGCTGAGCAGGCACCAGTAATTGACAGAAGCGTGCCAGTGTACCGAGTCTACAATCCAAATTCTGGGCTGCATCACTACACCACAGGACAATTTGAAAAGGATTATCTGCTTTCTCTAGGTTGGAGAAACGAAGGAATTGGATGGTACTCAAATTCTGATTTTTTGGTCAGAACGCCAAACTATAGGATTTACAATCCGAATTCCGGACAGCATCATTACACCATTGGAGCATCAGAGCGTGATCATCTCATCTCGTTAGGTTGGGAAGATGAAGGGATTGCCTGGTATGGGCTGAAATCCTAAAGAACGCAATCAGTAGAGTCTCGGCGCCCACCTAAAAAAATTTGTGGGAAAACGGAAAAAATAGGGAAAGCAGGGAAATGTAAAAGAAAATGACTTAGAGCTGTACGCTTTAAGCCATTTTTGTATCTTTTGGTAAAAGACGAAAGCTTTCGCTTTCTTTAATTGAACGCCTCCTCCACTATCTCTATGAAGGCTACCATTTTGTGCCACTGGTACAATGTACCAGATGTTGAAAGCTGTGCTTTCTCTGATTAAAACGGTCGCTCTTTTATTTCTATGCGACCTACCAAAAAGAGCCACAAAAGGCTCTTGATTTAAAAGAAGAAAGCTTTCGCTTTCTTTAATTGAACGCCTCCTCCATTATCTCTATGAAGGCTGCCATTTTGTGCCACTGGCACAAAAATGCGGAAGGCGGGATTTGAACCCGCACACCCTTTCGGACACTAGCACCTGAAGCTAGCGCGTCTGCCATTCCGCCACTTCCGCAATACTTTACAAGTTTATCAGATTTTGCTCAGAATTGCAAGCCACAAGATGTGCACTGCGTTCACTTATCGTTCGAATGTGATAATGTCTTAGGTAGGTCGAAAGACAAAATGTCCCAATCTGTTGTTCCAATAGGTTATTCTAATAAAATGAAAAGGATAGATTTGAACGTGACTGAGACA
>JAITVN010000101.1 GCA_031285775.1 Streptococcaceae bacterium
TGTCTCAGTCACGTTCAAATCTATCCTTTTCATTTTATTAGAATAACCTATTGGAACAACAGATTGGGACATTTTGTCTTTCGACCTACCTAAGACATTATCACATTCGAACGATATTCTCTAATTATCTGTGGGGTCAACACTTGACATTCCAGCAGATTTAACATAAAATCAATCTATCAGAAAAGTAGCTCTGCAAAATCGACAGAAAGCTGATGGTTGTGCAAATCAGTGTTTGAGTAAAGTGAAAATTGGGTCTGAAAAAAAATCGATTTGTGAATTAAAAGTTCAAAAAGTTATAAATTACGGTGGTACCGCGCATTCGCGCCCGTTTGGCATTATGCCAGCTGGGCTTTTTTATTTGCTGTTGTGCATCTCACTTAAGGAAGGTATCCAAAAACATGTCAAAACCAATTATCCTCACAGGCGATCGGCCCACAGGCAAGCTTCACATCGGCCACTATGTCGGCTCGCTGCGCAATCGTGTCAAGATGCAGAATGAAGGCATCTACGAGACTTTTATTATGATGGCGGATCAGCAGGCGCTGACGGATTATGCCAAAGACCCTCAAAAAATCATCCAATCGGTCAGCGATGTCGCACTGGATTATTTGGCCGTAGGTCTTGATCCCGCCAAAACGACCATCTTCATTCAGTCGCAGATTCCGGAGCTGGGCGAGCTTTTCAGCTATTATCTCAACTTGACGTCGCTCAATCGTGTGCTGCGCAATCCAACCGTCAAGACAGAGATTGAGCAGAAAAACTTCGGTGAGAGCGTGCCTGCTGGCTTTGCCATGTACCCAGTGTCACAGGCAGCGGATATTACTGCGTTTAAAGCTACTCACGTGCCGGTCGGTTTTGATCAGGCACCGATGATCGAGCAGACCAGAGAAATTGTACGGGCTTTCAATCATGCCTATTCATGCGATGTACTGGTTGAGCCGGAAGGCGTTTATCCCGAGAAGGAGGAAGAGGGGCGACTGCCGGGCTTGGACGGAAATGCCAAAATGTCCAAATCGCTTGGTAACGGCATCTATTTGGCCGATGACGCGGATACTTTGAAGAAAAAAGTCATGAGCATGTACACAGATCCGACGCATATCAATGTGGCGGATCCTGGGCATATCGAGGGCAACATGGTTTTCCATTATTTGGACGTGTTCGGCAATGCTGAAGACGCGGCGCAAATCGCAGAGATGAAGGCACATTACCAAGCCGGCGGATTGGGCGATGTGGCGACGAAGCGCTTCTTGTTGGAGGTGCTGGAGCGTGAGCTGGGACCGATTCGCGCGCGTCGCATTGAATTTGCCAAGAATATGGACTATGTTTACGATGTGTTGAAAAAAGGCTCTGAAAAAGCTGAAGCCGTAGCTGCACAGACTTTGGATGAGGTCAAGTCTGCGATGGGGATTAATTATTTTAAATGAGACCTCAAAATTGAACGCATGAAATATGAAATTGACATTGATCACTATCGGAACTTGGCACAGCAAAAGCACAAGTCGCATGAAAAGTTTCTGGCGCAGCTGAAAAAGAAACCACCGAAGAAGCTGGATCAAATCGCGCTGGAAATTCATAAAGAGGTTTTTCGTGAAATCGACTGTACAGCTTGTGCAAATTGCTGCAAAACGCTGGGACCGTTATGGACAGAGGCAGATATCGAGCGTGTCGCTAAACATCTACACATGAGTCTGCAAAATTTCGAAGCTGCCTATCTGCGGGTTGATGAAGACGGCGACAAGGTTTTCCAGAATATGCCCTGTCCCTTCCTGGACTCTGACAATCTCTGCAGCATTTATGAAATGCGGCCGAAGGCCTGTCGAGAATTTCCGCACACTGACCGAAAAAAAGTTTATCAGATTAATCACTTGACACTTAAGAACACTTTGTATTGTCCGGAGGCTTACGAATTCGTGGAGCGTTTGGAGGATAGGCTTGAAAAATAGCCAGCTAATCATGGATCGACAAAAAAACATTTCAACTTTTCGAAATGTTTTTTATTTTCTTATTCTTTAATCTCATCCTGTGCATAGAGATGGAAAAGCTGATCCATCACAATCAGCAAGGGCGTCTTATCTGGAACGCGCATATTGCCGATAAAACGCTCAGGCGAGTAACAGAATAAGCTAATGCTAGCTAGCCCTGTCAGCGGATTATTAGACAAATGCGTCAAGGTAACAATGGTCTGATGATGCTTATTCAGAAATTTGGCAATACTCAGCAGAGGCTCACTTTTACCAGATGTCGATACAAAAAAGTAGACCTCATCTTTGGCAATTTTCATTTTCTCGATTTTCTCGTTCACATCGCTGACATCCTCAAAAAAGATAAATTTATAATCTACACAGTTAAGCTCATCAACCATGATTCGTGCGGCACTTGCGGTCGTTGACACAGCATAGAAATTTACCCGCCTGGCTTTTTTAAATAGCTCAATAACCTCCTGCATTTTTTCCCAGTCTGCAATTTCAAAATTGCGACGCAGAATCTCTTGATAACTAAGCGCCCTTACCTCTTTGCTAACCGCTTCAATCTGTATCTCCTCCTGCAGCGCACGTTTCAACTCCAGAAATCCAGAATAGTCCAACTTGCGGCAGAGCCTTGAAATCGTATTTGAAACGGTGTAAAACATTGCGGCGAGCGTATTTATCTTCATCTGTGCTACTTCGTTGCGGTGCATCAGAATGAAGACCGTAATCTCATCTTCTAGATCCGATAGCTTGTACTCGTAGATAATACTCCTCATTTTAAAATCCAAGGCCATGGCTTCATTGTATCAGAAAAACTGCCCAACACCTATTTATATACATTAGAAGCTGCTGAGCAATTTATGAGTGTTTTTAAAAATAATCCTGAATCATCGGTGTTTCGCTGATGAGACTTTCACTTAGTTTTTCTATTGCCTGGGGATTTCCGACTATGTTACCCATTTTGAAAAGAATTGCTAAACTGCGATAACCTAGAAATGATTTACTGAGGCTCTGTACGGTAAATTTGATGTCAGCAGTTTCATCCGCGTTTTCACTGATTTTCACGAGCCCAGCCTTGCCATTTTCCACAAAAAGCTCCCAGACACCATTATTCTCGGCAAGTATCTTATCCTCAACGGAGAAACTGATTTGTTCAAAATCTCTCCGAAAAGGGTAATTCACGATGAATTCTCGCAAGTTGACAATCCGCGCCATCATGTAAGGCTTCGTCTGCGCCTTGATGAACTCTGGCTCTTTCAAAAAGTCAAGATGTGCCTGGGACACACTGCTGGCATATTCAAAGTAAGGAAACATGGGCTGATGCTGACAGACGAATTTCAACAAGTGTTGATAACTGTCCACATTCTCAGAGTAGAAATCCTGAATAATAAATGTAGATCCAGTTGTATACACCAGATAGCCTTGAACTATACCTGCCTTATTAAAGTAAACGGCGGTCTTCCATTCCAGGCGCTTCTTCGTGAGATACTCCCACCACCAGTCCGAACGAATCAGACCGCCGCTGTGATTTTTGCTGTCCTTATCGTAGAGCTCCTTAATCAGTGGCACGGCTTCCTTGAAGTCAACTCTTCGGACACATCCCGCATCAACGTCCGCTTTTACTTTAGGCAAGTGAATGCTTTCGACTTGGTAATGGCAGTGTTCAAATATCTGCTCATAACCGTAGTGACGGTAAAACTCGTAGGAGAAGGGTGACAGATACGACAGTGCAGTCCCATTTTCAAACATTTCCGCAAGCGCAGCCTTCATCAAACTTGAAATTGCGCCCCTGCCGCCGAATTCCGGATAAGTGCACACATCACAAATTCCGTTCATTTTGTAGTGCACCCCATGAAAATTCACTTCCAGCGGGATACTCAGGAGGCCGCTTTTGACATGCCCCTCCTGCTTGACGCCGTAACAGAAAGAATGCGCATAGCGATAGTTGAAGAAAGCCCTTCGTTCAGGACTATCCTGAGCTTTGAAGCAATACAAATATAGCGCATAAAACTCTGCCAAGTCCAGGGGATCACTTGTTAATTTCACTAATTCATTCAAGTCATTGCTTTCCTTTCTTTACTTTTATCTTCAAAATAGCCCCCAGAGCTGTGAAAAGAATCACTCCAAGCACAAGAATTAGGTTGTCTGTCAGCGTCTGACCGAGCTGCAGCTTGCTGATAATGACTACAAGAGCCATCATGAAAACTGCCCCCAGTGTACCATATTTTAGTAGATATTTCATTCCGTGTCTCCATCTGTAGATACGGATTCAGCTTCTTTTACGAGCATTTGTTTCTCTGCTACTTTGAAGAAAGGATAATACATAGCGGCAGCGATGACAAGCTCTATGGCTGACCAGACACCAGCGCGCCAATCCCAAGCAGTGGCCATCATTGGACCGATAATCGGCGGAATGGTCCAAGGCACCATCAGAACTGTTGGACGTATCCAATGGATGGCCATCAGTGTGTAAGTTGTCAAAATCAGAATTTGAGGTGTCAAGACAAATGGAATCATGGTGATGGGGTTCATGACAATCGGAAAACCAAACATAACAGGTTCATTGATTTCAAATATTGCGCTAGGGAAAGCCAATTTTCCCAGGTCTCTGTAAGATTTACTTTTGGAGCGTAACATCCAGAAGACGAGTGCCAAAGTCGCGCCAGTTCCGCCCATCATGGAAAACAGTGAGGTAAAGCCTGATGACGTAATGTAAGGAATGGGCTGGTGATGCGCATAAGCCAGCGCATTGGCCGCCAAAAATTGTAAGAAAATAGGATCGGTGACACCTTCCAGGGTCATGTCGCCGTGAATGCCGGCAAGCCAAAGGAGGGTGACGAGAAACATGTAGACCATGATGCCAGGAAGCGTATTTAAGGCAAAGAGGAGAGGCTGGAAGATTTTCTGAATGAATTGGTTGAGATCAAAGCCTAGCGGTACTTTCAAGATCCAGAAAAGGAGCAGCGTAACGAAGGCTGGAGCCAAAGAGATGAAGGAGGAACTGACTGTGGGCGGAACGCCCTCTGGAAGACGAATGACCCAGTTTTTCTTGACGAAGAGTTTGAAGATCAGCACGGAGATGAAGGCGCAGAAGATGGCGGTGAAGAGACCTGAAGAGGCAAAATTGTCGGTGTTGATGGCGAGTTTGTTGTTGAAGGAGGTGACGATGAAAGCCATGACAGACAGACCAGCGCCGCTCAAACCGTTCAGACCCAGGGCTCTGGAGAGTGAGAAGCCGATACCGATAGCTGCAAGAAGTGAGATGATGCCGAAGGAGCCATTTACTGCGGCATTCATGTCATCCATATAGGGCTCCATAAACTTCGTCCAAGCTGGGATGGGGATGTTGGCGACAATAAGGAAGACAGAACCGCTGATGATAGCGGGCAATGTGAGGACAAGACCGTCGCGGATGGCCACAAGGTACTTGTTGTTTCCGACCTTGGCTAGCGGTGGCATTAAGACGTTTTGAATCCAATCCATGAATTTATTCATGAGAGAGTACCTGCTTTCTTTAATTTTTAATTGAGCTCGGTGCACCTGATGCTGTGGAATTTAGATAAGCAGATTCTTGCCGCTTTAGCGGTTAGAAGTCGCTTTCTCTTTGAGTAAAATGCGCAGAGAAGCTGCGCTTCTCCGCGCAATTTCCTTAATTTTCAAGCCTCTAAACGGACGCGCCTCACATCTTGTTGATAGCGTTATCATACCACGAAGAAAGCGATTTTTGTCATTTTTCTAAAAAAAATTATGATTTTTTTCTCCTTTTAGATTTTTTGTGAAATTTTCACATTTTTGTCGTGATAGGACACATTTTAGAAATTCAAAAGAAGTTTCAAAAATAACATATTACTCATTGCGTTCTCATTGACTTCTTTGTTTGCTTATGTTATTCTATGAATGAAGTTATGACGTTATAACGACAATATTTCTAAGTTTTCAATTAATATAAGGAGGAAATATTTCACAGGAAGGTTTTTGGCCAAAACTTTGCTGATTAACCTGTCTTAGCGTTTCGCTGCTAGGACAAAAACAGTAAATCAATGTCATTGCTTAAGTTTTTTCCGTCTAAACAGTATTGTGAAGCTTGAGCTTTCAAAAAGTATGCTTTTTATTTCAAAAGCAAGGAGAGTCTACTTATGATGTCAATCGAAAATACTGCCGAACAGATTCTACTTTTATTGGGCAGTTCAGATAATGTTGTCTCTATCACTCACTGTGCAACCCGTCTACGACCAACTTTAAAAGATCGCTCGCTTGTAAAATCCAAGGATATTGAAAAACTCGAAGGTGTCATTGGTGTCGTTGATAAGGATGCGGGATTTCAGATTATTATCGGTACAAATGTTGGTGATGCTTACAATGCTTTCTTACAAGTTTGGAATCCGCAGAATGGAACTTCTCAAGAAGGAACAATTGCGGACGCTAAGACGGAAAAAGCGGGCGCACATCTGTTAAATGCGTTTGTTGCTTTCGTCGTCAGCATTTTTTCTCCATTACTGCCGTTGCTTGCAGGTTCTGGTTTGCTGCGCGGCTTTACGATTCTGGCAAATGAGCTAGGCTTACTCTCAACCAAGAGTACAACCAATTTGGTACTGACACTGGCTGCAACTTCAGTGTTCTATTTTTTGCCCCTTTTGGTAGCGGTTACAGCCGCTAAGCGCTTCAATACCAGCCCCTACATTGCGATTGCTGTCCTCGGCGCATTGATCATGCCTGGTTTTATTAACCTGATTCAGGAAAATGGCGGCAATATGGTCTCTTTCTTTGGATTGTCTATTCCTGTCTTTAACTATACCAGCCAAATCATTCCTGCAATACTTACGACTTGGATTCAGTCTAAAATGGAGCATTTTATGAAGAAAAAGCTGCCGAACAGCCTTCATATGATTGTGATTCCGACAATTTTGCTGCTGATTCTGGTTCCGATTGCAGCTGGTGTTGTGGGTCCTCTTGGTAACTATCTAAGCATCGGTTTAGCAAATGTCGTTAACGCGCTCACGAACATCAATAAAGTTGTGACAGGTGCAATCATTGGCGGAATTTGGAACATTCTGATCATGTTTGGTGTTCACTGGGCTCCAAACACGATGGTTGTCATTCCAGAGATTGCAAAAACTGGACACTCAGCTCTGATTGCTTATGCGGCGAATGCGAATTTCGGCATGGCTGGCGCAGCATTGGCAATATTCATCCGCAGCCGGAATAAAAAGTTGAAAAGTTTCTCTCTGACTGCCATTACTTCTGTTCTCCTATCTGGAATTGTTGAACCAGCCATTTATGGCCTCGGCGTTAAGTTCAAGAGCCCTTTGGTGGCTGGATGTTTGGGAGCAGCAGTTGGCGGTGCCTTCATGGGAGCCTTCAATGTCGTCGGCAGCGCCTTTGTATTCGGCGGGGTAACAACCATTCCGGCTTTCGCAGGTTCGACCCTGTGGGCTTATATTACTGGCCTTACAATTTCCTTCATTGGCGGACTTGCCTTCACGCTTTTGTTCGGCGTAAAGAGTCCTGAAGCAGAGATGGCTTCATTAAAAAAATAAAGAAAATGGCTGAGCGCTTGCGTTGAGCGACAAAAGAAGCTCAATCGGCAGATAAAGCTTTGCCATGCAAAGCATCAACGCTATTCAAAAAGAGATGGCCGGGCGCTCGTGCGAACGCTATTCAAAGGAGAAAAAATGAATTTACAGAAAAAAATCATGGGTGTTCTTGCTGCAGCAGCAATTGGTGATGCAATGGGAGCAGCCACTGAAAACTTATCATTCAGTCAAATCAGGAAACAGTTCGGACAAGTAACCGACTTCTTGAAACCTGACAAGACCGCTTTCGCATTGGGGAATGAAGCAGGACAAGTAACCGATGACTTTTCACAGATTTATTTCCTCTGCCGATCCATTCTCGAGAATAAAGGAATACTCACAAAAGAAATTGTGATCAAAGCAATACTTGCCTGGTCCGATGTTCCTAAATATTTCAATCGTTTTGCTGGACCGACAACGAGAAGTTCGATTGCCATGTATAAAGATCCAGATCATCAGATGAAGGCACTGCCGGGTGCAGTAACTGTTGATTACGCTTCAAAAGCTACCAATGGCGCCGCAATGAAGATAGCCCCTGCAGCACTGCTTCACCCAGGGGATATTGAAGCTGCAATGCAGGCTGCAATTCTGATTACGCAGGTGACACATGACAACTCGCTGGCAATCTCAGGAGCGTGCGCCGTTGCGGCTGTTTGTAGTGCGTCTCTTGCAAAAGATGCGGTCATAGAAGAAGCCCTGGCAGCTGGACTTTATGGCGCAGTCAGAGGAGAAAATCTAGGTAAAACTCTTTCCAGAGAAGTGGCTGGTCCAAGTGTTGCAGAACGCATCCGTTTAGCGTATAATATAGCAAATGGTGTGGGGAATAAGGAGGAAAAGCTTTATCGGCTCGCCAATCTCGTCGGCAGCGGTCTTCATATTTCCGAGGCTGTACCTTGTGCGCTCGGAATTGTGGCTTTGAACAAGAAAAATCCTTTCCAGGCAGTCATTGATGCTGTAAATATCGGTTATGACACCGATACAATTGCAGCAATTGTAGGAACAATGGTCGGCGCTTTTGTTGACCAGAACGATCCTCATTTTCTGTCTTTGTTCAAAGATGTTCAAGAAGCAAATGACTTTAATCTTGTCGAGTTATCACATTCATTATCAACTACGGTGGAAAGTCTTGAGAGAAAACAGAATTAAATATTTAGAAATCTATGAAGAATTGAAAAGACAAATCGTCAACGGGGATTATCCTGTTGGCGAGCCTTTTCCGACGGAACCGGACTTGCAGCGCCAGTACAGTGTCAGTAGAATCACAGTCAGGCATGCCACCCGTTTACTCGCTGACGAAGGCTACATTCGTGCCATTCATGGTGTTGGGACGATTGTGATAAGCCAGAAAGAGTCGCTTCAGCTGCAGAATTTGCTGGGCTTCTCTGAGGAAAAAACAGATTGCATCTACCATGCAAGTCTCATCTCATTTGAAGAAAATATTAATGCAACTCCCTTAATCTGTAGTAAACTTGACTTGCCAAAAGCTTCGAAAATCAACTATTACGCGCGATTACGCTGGGAAAATAACATTCCCATCGGCATCCAAAAAACTTACACACCAGATTTTTTGTCCGTGTCAAAGGAAGAGCTGGAAAAGCCGCATACTTCCTTGTATCAGCTCTTTAGAGAGAAAGGCTTCGTCGTTACTAGAGGAAACGAAACGATTGAGGCAATAGCAGCCGATGAAGCATTAGCCGAACTGTTGAAAGTTCCTGTGAATTCGCCCCTCCTCTACGTCCAGCGCGTCACAAAAGATCAACTAGACCGTACAATCGAATATGCGGAAATCTTTTACCGCGGCGATAGGTATCGTTATAATATCCAACTGCGCACACCTTAGTAAGGCAGATAAAACTTCAAAACATATCAAAGACTAGAACTAACTTGAGTTCTAGTCTTTTTCTGTAATTTTCCAAAATGATCAGCCTTCTTAAAATTCTTTATAAATACAGACCTTTCTCAACACTCGCCTGCACTAGCTCCTCAACAAGCTGCCAAAGTTCATTTGATTCTTCTTTAATGAAAGCCTTCTTTTTCAAAACCATTTCCGCAGTCATCTTCTCAGGATTATAATTGTCCTCAGAAACAACAAGATGATTGATAAGTGGGACAAGTGCATCTATTACCCGTGCATAATGCGCCTCTGGGCTATCTCCCGCCTCAAATTCTTGCCATAAGCCCCTTAATTCTTGTGCCTGCTCGAACGGCAAAAGCGCCGTACTTTTATTTATCGAAAGTAATTCGGCCTCATGAGAAGTAGTTTTGCCCTTCTCATCAAAAACCCAAGTATCACCAGCATAAATTTCACCTAAATCATGGATAAGCAGCATTTGCATCACTTTTTCTATAACCAATTCTTTAGGGAAATATTCCTTAAAAATCGCTGCTGTTAAAGCCGCTTGCCACTGATGTTCTGCATCATTTTCAAATCGGCCGTCTAATGTTCGATTGTGCCGCGTAATGGTCTTAGATTTCTCAAGTTCTGCGATAAATGCGACTTGCTTTTCCAGTCTGCTCATATTGTATTCCCTTCGTGACGGTCAGCCTTTGCCTGATTTGCAAAGTATTGTCGCTTAAACTCTTCAAAAAGATAGGACTTAGTGCTGGCCGACACGCCGTGCAGCTTTCCAGCATAAATAGAGTTGAAAGTCGCCCAGACCTTTTCACGCTCCTGCTCGTAAAGCCTTTCCAGTTCATCATCAGGCACATCCCAGTCATCCCAGGCCTCATCATCGAAAAATTCTTGTTCTGTTAACATGTCTCAAGTATAACACAGTCCATACGGCCTTACCACTCTTTTGACAGCAAAAATTCAGGAATTTTCAGGTGCTCCACGCCATCCCGAGGCTGTGAAATCGGATCCATTGACAGTACAATTTTCCGATAATTATCCTCTAGCTTCAGCAAAGGTCTAAACTCACGCTCCACCGTCTCTTCACTCGCCAGCAAGTAGCTAACCTGCAAATAAATTCTATTGCCGCCTTTTTCAAGCACAAAGTCAATCTCATAATTTCCAAGAACCCCAACAGTTGCTGTATATCCACGTCTGATAGCTTCAAGCAGGACAATATTTTCAAGAATCTGCTGAATATCCTGCCGATTTCGGTGGAGCATAGCTTCGCGGAGACCTTGATCCACCAGATAATACTTTTCATTTGTCTGAAAATACTGTTTTCCCTTCAAATCATAACGTCTCAAAGGATAGAAAATCTGCGCCTCTGTACCATATTTCAGATAGTTCAGGAGTGTGTCTGCTTTGCCGCTTCGCTGTTGGCTTTTCAGATACTTTGCGATGCTCGAAGCCGAGAATATTTGCCCGACATTGTCAAAGACGAATTGCACCGTACGTTCCAATAAGTCTGTATCACGTACCTGATTTCGCTCAACGATATCTTTCAAAATCACGGAGTTGTAAATATCCTTCAAGTAACTGTCTTTCGTGAAATCAGGCAACTCTTGGCTCACTATGAAAGGCATGCCGCCCTCCACTAAAAAGCTATTGAAAAATTCATCTGTGTTTTTCTTTTCTCCAAGTTCTTTTTTCGCTTCAATATACTCCTGAAAGCCAAAAGGGTAGACAAAAACCTGGAGATATCGTCCAGCCAAAAGCGTGGCTAGCTCTCCCGAAAGCAAAGTGGCATTGGAACCTGTGATGTAAATGTCCACATTTTCACTCACGCGCAGCGAATTGATGACCTCCTCAAATCCAGTAGCAGCCTGGATTTCATCAAGAAAGAGATATGTTTTATTCGGATTTTGTGCAATCAAATCTTTCAGATGTCGGTGTAACTTGTGCGGATTGCGCAACTCAAAATTCTCAAAATCCTCGAAGTTGAGTGTGATAAACTGCTCTTTTTCACGACCATTCTTCAGAAGATACTGTTTCATCAGTTCCAGCAAGATGGACTTACCCGAACGCCTGAAACCGACCAATACCTTGATGATATCCTTATCGACGAGAGGAATGAGCTGAGAAATATATGTTGGACGATTAATCATATGCCCTCCTTTTTTACCAGTATAACGGATATTGCTATCACAATTGATGTTTTATCCTTTACAACGGGATTATACCATAACTTTGAAAATTTATCCAGTATAAAGGGATATTCCTGCACTTGATGTTTTTATCCCATTATAGTGGGTGAAAATAACATAACAAAAAGCTACCAACTAATGATAGCTTTTTCAAGATTTATTCAGCATTCTCAGAAATATCAAAATCAATCTTATCATCCTTAACAGAAACCTTGACCGTAGACTTCGGCGCAATCTTACCAGCGATGATCAATTTCGCCAGCGGATTCTCGACTTCCTTGGTCAGGTAACGCTTCATCGGACGCGCACCATACGCAGGCTCATAAGCATTTTCCGCAATCCAAGTCTTCGCCTCATCTGTCAATTCAAAATTGATTTCCTCGTCGGCCAAACGCTTACTGAGCTGAGACGTCATCTTTCCGACAATCTCTTTTACATTGTCCAAAGTCAGTGGCTTGAAGAGAATCGTGTCATCAATACGGTTCAAAAATTCTGGTTTGAAGTGTAGGCGCAGCTGCTCTAGCACCTGATTTTCCGCCTCTTCTGAGATTGTCCCATCTTCTGAAGCATTTTCCAGCAAAGTTTGTGAGCCAATATTAGACGTCATGATCAGAACAGTATTCTTGAAATCAACCGTGACACCTTTAGAATCAGTCAAACGTCCGTCATCAAGCACCTGCAGCAGAATATTGAACACATCCGGATGCGCTTTCTCAATCTCATCTAACAGAATAATCGTGTAAGGATTGCGCCGAACAGCCTCCGTCAGCTGACCGCCCTCATCATAGCCGACATAACCCGGAGGTGCACCGACCAGACGCGACACACTGTGCTTCTCCATGTACTCGCTCATGTCAATACGCACCATGTGATCTTCACTGTCAAACAAGTTCTCAGCCAACGCTTTAGCAAGCTCTGTCTTACCCACACCAGTCGGCCCAAGAAAGAGAAAACTTCCAAGCGGACGGTTAGGATCCTGAATGCCGGCACGCGCACGAATCACAGCATCAGACACCGCGTCCACAGCCTCATCCTGCCCAACCACACGCTTATGCAAAGTTTCCGGCAAGTTCAAAAGTTTCTCCCGCTCGCCCTGCATCAGCTTGGCCACAGGAATCCCCGTCATTCGACCAATTACTTCGGCAATCTGCTCTTCTGTCACTGATTCCTGAACTAGCGTCAAATCCGCACCTTTGGCTTTTTCATCAAGTGCTGAAATTTCTTTTTCAAGCTCAGGAATCTTGCCATAACGCAGCTCGGCCGCTTTCTCCAAATCGCCACTATTTTGGGCATCTTCCAAAGCATGACGTGCATGATCCAATTCTGAACGTTTGTCAGAAATACGTCCAACTTCCTTTTTCTCAGATTGCCACTGTGTTTTGAGTTGATTGGTTTCCTCACGCTGTTCTGCAATCTCACCCCGCAAAATGTCCAAACGTTTTTTGGACGCATCGTCCGTTTCCTTCTTCAGCGCTGCCTCTTCGATTTCCATCTGCATCAGCTTACGATTGGCCTGATCAAGCTCTGTCGGCAGCGAATTCATTTCCACACGAATCGTTGCGCAAGCTTCATCGACCAAATCAATCGCCTTGTCAGGCAGATAACGATCCGTAATATAACGATTCGACAGGGTAGCAGCCGCTACCAGCGCATTATCATGAATCGTCACGCCATGGTGAATCTCAAAACGCTCCTTCAAACCGCGGAGAATGGAAATCGTATCTTCAACAGTTGGTTCGGTAACCAGAACCTTTTGGAAACGGCGCTCCAAGGCCTTATCCGTCTCCATATACTTACGATACTCATCCAATGTGGTCGCGCCAATCAAATGGAGCTCACCTCGCGCCAGCATAGGCTTCAGCAAGTTTCCTGCATCCATCGCGCCATCTGTCTTCCCAGCGCCGACAATCGTGTGAATCTCGTCAATGAAAAGGATAATCTGACCATCGGACTTCTTGACCTCATTCAGCACAGCCTTCAGACGTTCCTCAAACTCGCCTCGATATTTAGCGCCAGCAATCAATGAGCCCATATCCAGCACATAGACCGTTTTCTCTTTCAGATTTTCCGGCACATCCCCACGCACAATACGCTGCGCAAAGCCTTCAACAATGGCAGTTTTACCGACACCAGGCTCCCCAATCAGCACTGGATTATTTTTCGTCTTACGAGAAAGCACGCGGATCATGTCGCGAATTTCCTCGTCACGCCCAATGACAGGATCCATCTTGCCGGATTTTACCTGCTCATTCAGATTAAGCCCGTATTTCTCTAATGATTTATACGTTTCCTCTGCATTTTTACTCGTCACTCTACTACCTCCTCTTAGATTTTTTACTTGCTCCTCTGCTTTTTGTCGCGTTGCCCCATGCGCAGTCAGGTACTGTGTCAAAGGATTTTTCTTAAGCTGGAACAAGGCAAGCAGTACAACTTCCGTTGAGAGATACTCATCCCCAAAGTTTTTAGCAATCGCTTCTGCTTCAGTCAACAGCTGGAAGAGCTCCTGCGACATGGTCTGACCATACTGGACGGAACTTCCTTCCACGCTAGGAATCTTGTCAATTTCTTGTTCAATTGTAGCGGTGAAGTTTGGTATATCAATACCTAAGGCTTTATAAAAATTTTCTGAGAAACTATTTGGTTCTACAAAAATACGCCAAAGATGAGGCAACTCAATAGACTGGTGATGACGCGTCATCGCAATCTGCTGTGCCGCACCCAGACTCTCCTGTAGTGTTGATGTCATTTTTTCAATATCCATTTGATAACCTCCTTTAAGATGAGAGGCGCGCCCGCTATGGATCTATGAAATTTAGGGAAACTGGGAGGGGAGTTTCCACCTCCCCGGAAGTTTCATCTAATTTCATAGATCCAGGCGCGTCGAACTCAATTACTTTTTAATCCTTAAAGTCTTATAAAAAAACTTTACAAAACTTATTATAACAAATTGGTCAAAGAAGGTCAACAAAAAGTAGCGCTTTCATGGCTTTTTCATTAAATTGTTTACAAATAACATCGTAAATTCGTTGTTTATCTGAGAGTTTCTCTAAATTCTGATAATTAATTGCTAATCATAAAAAAGGATTGCACTCAATGAATCCTTTTATAATTATTATTTCCGAGATGTCCCAAATAAACTTCTTTTTCAGGAATGGACAAAGCTGTCTTTTTATTTTCTTGTGCGCAGTGCCAACTTAATCAAAAAGGGCGCCAATAAAGTGCTGACGAGGATTACGATGACCAGCTCAGAATAGACCCCATCGCTGATTAATCTGCTGCTGAGCCCGATTTGCGCCACAATCAGTGCCATTTCACCGCGAGATATCATTCCCGTACCGATCAGCAGGCTCTCTCCTTGCTCTAGATGCGACGCGCGAGCGGTCAGGTAGGCAGGAAGGAATTTCGTGGCTACGGCTAGCACCACAAAAAGCGCAATGAGTAATGGTTTATTGACCAAGACATCAAAGGAAATCGAGATAGCGATCGACACAAAGAAGACGGGGATGAAGACGACGTAGCCGATAGCCGAGATGAATTCTTCGATTTTGTGGGAGACTTCGGTTTGGGAAATGGCAATACCGGCAAAGAAGCTGCCGATGACTGCTGACATGCCGACCGCGTTTGCAAGGAGACTCAAGCCAAGGCAGACGAGGATTGCAACCGTTGTATTTTTGTCAAAAACAGGGAGTTTGTCAACGAACTTCCAAACTTTGGGAATGCCCCAGTGAACGAGGACCAGAAAGGCGAAAAAGGCCAGTGTCAGAATACCTTTTATCAGGAGGTTCCCGTCGTTGTCAGCACCACTGCTGCTTGTAAATACTGAGAGAATCAGCACTGCTAAGATATCATCAACGACTGCGGCGCCTAAAATGATGTTGCCTGCACGCGTGTTGAGTTTGCCGTACTCCTGCAGCACCTCGACGGTAATAGAAACCGAGGTAGCAGCAAAAACAATGCCGTAGAAGAAACTCACATGAAAGCCGTAACCCAAAAGGTGCGCTGTCAGTCCGAAAATAACGAGCGGAATCACAACACCACTGATGGCAACCAGCATGGAAGCCTTGAAATATTTCTTAAGCGTATTCAAGTCACTTTCCAGACCAGCCAAAAACATGAGCAGAATCACACCGATTTCGCTCATGACTTCAATGGTGTGGCCGCCATGTATCCAGCCCAGCACTGACGGTGCAAGAATGACACCTATCAGCATTTGTCCGATGACTGCTGGAATTCCTATACGTTTGGAAATGACTGTGGCGAGGAGCGAACCTGCGAGAATCACTGTCAGTTGTAAAATATCGTTCATGTGTCTATTTTACCAGATTTTATGTTAGAAGAAAAACGGCTTGAATTCCGAGGCGGTTTATGGGAAAATAGACACAGCATGAAATTCACGGAATTTTTACTTCAACTGTTCAAACATGAGGTCGGCCTCATCAAATCAGACAGCGAAACGCTGATTTTTGCACATCGAGGTTCAAAGTGCAATCGGCCGGAAAATACACTAGCAGCTTTTGAAGAAGCGGTACAGGTGGCCTCTGACGGGATTGAGCTGGATGTGCATTTGTCTAAGGACCAGGAGTTGATGGTTATTCACGATGAAACAATTGACAGGACGACGACTGGAAATGGGCGTGTACGCGATTTTACACGCCGTGAGCTGCAGGCGTTCGATGCGGGTGTTACTTTTGACGGACACTTTAAAGGGCAGAGAATCCCAACCTTGACTGAGGTTCTAAAGCTCCTGACAAGATTGAATTTTACAGGTGTCCTGAATATTGAAATTAAAACGGATAAGTATAATTATCCAGAAATTGAAAAAATCCTTTCCGTGTTGATGACCTCACAAAAATGGGTTTTCAGCTACATTTATTGTTCATTTAACTTTGAGACTTTGCGGAGAATGTCTGAGATCGAGCCTGAAACTGAGCTTTGTTATCTGACCTTTGACAATGATGCAGAGATTCAGCGCGGTTTGCGAGCGGATTTTATCGGCGCAATTCACCCGAAGAAAACTTTTGTGTTTAAGCATCGGATCCGCTCTAGGCACGCGATTAAGCCTTTGCGGACTTGGACGCTCAACACTGAGGCGGAGATGCGTGAGGCTTTCAAATTGCAGCTGGCGGGCTTCATGACTGATTTTCCAGAGCTGGCGCTGAAAATTAAACGAACGTATTTAAAAAGTCAAATCGACTAGGGATTTGATTTTTTTGTTTGCTTTAAAAATTCTGACACTGTGAGTGCGAGCTCTGGCTGTTTCAGCGCTTGGCTGAGCGCGGCGATATGAGGTAACTCGAGGCCCGCGGAGGCGAGGACACTGGCCTGGGCGAAGACGTCGCGCGCACTGCCGTCGGCTAATATTTGCCCATCTTTCAAAACGATCACGCGTTCAAAGACTTCGGCCACGAAATCCATGTCGTGCAAAATCGAGATGACGGTCTTGCCTTTCTCTCGCAGGGCTTGAATGACGGCTTTCAGCTGCGCTTTGCCCTGAAAGTCCTGGCCGATCGTGGGTTCGTCAAAGATGATGATTTCCGTGTCCATAGCCAAAATGCTGGCAACCGAAATCTGTTTGCGCTCGGACAGGCTCAAGTCGTAGGGATTCTCGTCTGCCTGCGCTTCCAATCCGAAATCGCTCAGAGCTTCTCGGGCGGATTTCTCAGCCTCAGCAATGCTTTTCCCGAGATTCAGAGCGCCGTACATGACTTCGTCGAGCACTCGACTCTTGAAAATCTGGTCGTTCGGGTTCTGGAACACGTAGCCCACGATCCGCGCCAGTTCCGTGACCTCCTTATCCCCGTTCGCTTCGCCGTTTATCAGAATCTCACCAGCAGTCGGTTTGAGCAGGCCATTCAGCAGCTTCATCAGTGTCGTCTTCCCAGCACCGTTTTGCCCGATAATGGCAGTACTGCGGCCGTCCAGCTGCAGATTAAAGTTCTTAAAAATCGCTTCCTCGCCGTAATCAAAGTCTAGACCTTTAATGATAATCTCACTCATTTAACAACCTCTCTAGCGCTTCAATCCTCACAGGGAAGTTCCCATTTGAATCTTTCAAGCCCATAGCCTGCGCCACTTTCGTGTAAACAGGCGCCGCCAGCCCAAAGTCAGCCAAATCTTCTCGCGAGAAAATCCGCTCAGGCAGGTCAAAATCAACCGTTTTCCCGTCAGACATGAGCAATACGCGGTCAGAATACTCGGCAATCATCTCCATCTTCTGCTCCACCATAATGATGGTCAAGCCTTTATACTTAAGCTTCTCGACGATTTCAAAAATCGCGCGCGCACCTTGCGGATCCAGCTGACTGGTTGGCTCGTCCAGGAGAATCACCTCTGGTTGCATAGCCAAAACGCCCGCAATCGCCACCCGCTGCATCTGTCCGCCAGATAACGCAAAAGGCGACTTCTCACGCAGCTCTGTAATATCTAGCTCCTGCATGATTTGCTCAACCCGCGCCATCATTTCCTCACGCGGCAGTCCAAGGTTTTCCAGGCCAAAGGCAATTTCCTCAAACACCGTCGTTTTTGCGCCTGTCATCTGCGTGAAAGGATTCTGGAAAATCAGACCGACCTTGCTGGCAACTTCCGATAAGTCGTTCTCTGGCAGCTTCAAGCCTGCGATTTCTAGGCTTCCGCCAAAAGTCCCTTTAAAGAAATTCGGTACCAGCCCAGTCAAAGCCAGCAGCAGCGTTGATTTGCCCGAGCCATTCCTGCCAACCACACCAATAAATTCACCTTTTTCCACAGAAAAGCTGACATCGTCCAGTACGATTTTCGTCGTCTTGGGGTAGCGATATTTTAAGTTTTGCACAATTATCTCAGCCATTCAAAAATCCTCCAAGCGATAACAGCCGCGAGGCAAAGCCACAAACATACTGGTAACACTTTCCCGCCCAGATATTTTCTTTGCTCACGAATGAAGCTATGCTGCCCTTTTCTGGAAAAAGCCCGCACTTCCAGCGCCATTGAGCGTTCGCGCGTCGCAATCAGTGAATTCATCACAGCGGGACCAATCAGCGGGAAAATGCCTTTCAGGCGCGCAATAACATTCCCGCTGGTCTTCATACCGCGCGATCTTTGTGCATCTGTGATGGTGGCAACTGTGGTCATCATCTGCGGGATGATTTGAAAGACAGAGAGAATCACATAGCCTAGACGAGGGGAGAGACCTATTCTGACAGTGCTGGATACGAGTTCCTCGGGGTCGACCGTGAATATAATGAGCGAAAAAGCGGAGATTAAGATCAGCAGTCTCAAACAGATGCGCCCGGCAAATACCAAGCCCTCCTGGTAAAAAGAGAAAACACCCAGCTCAAAGGCAAGCGTATGATTCCCGGTGTATGACATCCCTTGCACAATCAAAATTGTCAAAATCGCCAGGAGACTGACGAGGTAAATCGGTAAGGTTCGGCGGAAAACGCCCGCTGCCAGCAAGAGGACAATCGGCAGCAGGAAAAGGACGCCTAGCGAGGGTAAACTCGACAGCAGGTAGGAGCTGATGACGACAACCATAACAAAAAGCAGCTTTGTCAAAGGCGAAACCTTGTGCACAAAGCTGTTTCCAGGCACATAAAGACTAAGCGTCTGTCTCATTGTCAAATGTCTCCACTGTGCGGTTGTCATACATGGTCGTCAGCGTCTTCGGCAGGCCTATGAAAATGAGGTAAGAGATGATCGCCACGACGATTTTATCAGGCAAATCTACCACGACCTCGTCAGCCAAGGAGGAAATCCAGACTGGGAGATGAAGTTGCGTACGTGCCACCGTGAAGACTGAGTCTCCCCAGAAATTACCCGTCTGGCCGCCCCAAAAAATAATATTCAGAGGCGTAGAAATCAGAACGGCCGTAAAACCGAGAATGAGGCCGGAAATAATGGCGCGACCGATATTTTTGATAAAGCCTGACTTCATCAAGATCCCCGCCACTAGGCCTATACCGACCTGTGTCAGCGCGTAGACAAACATGATCGGGTTCTGGGTCACGCCGTAAATGATATTGTTAATCGCCCCCACCAAGGCACCGACAATCGGTCCAGCCAGAAAAGCGGAAATGATCGTCCCGATAGAATCCAGCCAAAGCGGGAGTTTAAGCGTCTGCGCAAGGGTCTGGCCGATATAATTAATCGCCACACCAGCTGGAATCAGGACCAGCGCTGCAGTTGACAGTTTGAAGCTCCAAATGTTCTTTTTCATGTACTACCTTCCTTCGTAAGCTCTGTGCTTCCTTTTGGGGAGATATATTTCTCTGTATTTAACTCGAAATAATCTTACCTTCATAAATCTCATGCTCCTATAGCTTGAAACTCTTAAGTAGAAAATAAATCGTCTACTCAACTTTAATAAAGATATTATAGCAAAAAGACGTGACGCTCTCAAGCTTATCGTCCAATTTTCACAATTCATCTTTTGCCCAGGTGTGCCATTATGTGGTCAGATTTTCTGCCTGGCTCTTATTCAGTCACAAAAAGAAGCTTGAGAAACTCGTTCGCAATGCGGTGTATAAGCATAAGTGAGAAACTTTTTCACAAATAAGAAATAGACAAAATCGTGCGGATCTTGTCTATTTTAGTTCACTTTTTCATCTGCGGGTGATAAGGATTAAAATTCAGCTGCACTTCAAACAAATCCCCGTTAATCAAAATCTGGAAGTCGGCCTGCATCAGCTCTACCAGGCTTTTGGCAATGTAAAGCCCCAGACCTGAACCTTCCGTGTGTCGAGCTTTATCTCCGCGAATAAACTGTTCAGTGAGTTCCTCGCCGGTCAATTCAATCGGCGCTTTCGAAGTGTTGACAAGCTGCAGGCTAACTTGATGTTCATCTGCCAGCAGCCGAGCAAATACGCGGGAATTCTCCAGCGAGTATTTCATGGCATTGCCGAAAATATTTTCCAGCACACGCCAGAGATGCTCCACATCTGCTTCGACAATGATTTCGTGGTCTGGTTGCTGATAAACCAGCGTCAGGTCCCGAGCAGAATAATCTTCGTCAAACTCGCCGACAATCTGACCGACAAACTCCGTCAGGTTGACAGGCTGCATCTTCACGCTGACATTGCCGGTTCCCGCTTTCGATGCGTCCAGCAAATCGTTCGTCAAAGTCTTCAAGCGCAGCGATTTCCGATCCAAAACTTCGAGATAGTCCTGAAATTTCTCGTCAGTAATCGGCAACTTTTTCAGCAAATCGACATAATTGACAATCGAGGTCAAGGGCGTTTTCATGTCGTGGCTGACGTTGGTAATGAGCTCTGCCTTGAAGCGCTCCGAGCGGATTTTCTCCTGATTGGCATTTTCATAGGCTTCGGAAAGTCCCAGGACAAAATGGACAATATATGTCAATAAAACGAGAAGTACCACACAGACTACAGGGGAAGTCAGAGTGTTTGGATTTATGTAACTTAATGAAGGAAATACCGAGAGTGATGTGCTCAGCTGCTCTTGCGGCCGCATGTTATCACTTATATATATATGCTGTAGTGAAATGGGCGTCGTGAGCGCATAAAACAATATTAAAAACGAAAAAAAACTGTAAAAGATGAAATAGAATAAATTTCCTAACAAAAGAAGCCGGATCACTGCTCCAAACGGGCTCCTGAAAGGGTATAAGCGAAAAAACGCTTTCCAGTCACGCCTTAATTTTTTCCTTCTGAGCTGCTCAAAAAGTCCGAAAATACAATATAGAACTCCAAAATACGCAACTGCCGAGAAAAATAAAACCGTCGAACCTGAAGTCGTTTGTCGAATAACATTGAATGAAAAGATAGGAAAGAAAAGAGTCAGAAAAACAAGCAGCCCGCTGTCTACTTTATTAATTCTGCCTGTAGAATCGCTCAAATTCTTATCTCTCAATGCTGCAGAAGTAAAAAATACCGCCAGAAACAAAAGCATCCCAATGAGAGAAGTAAGGGAGGCGAAGTAGAAAAAACTGCCGAAATAATAGGAGACGTACACATAGTAAGTCGCGCTCAGATTTCTCATGAAACTAACCGCAAAGATAAAGCTCAACAGAGCACTAAAAATCCTGATCCACACATTACTTATCAAATTTCTCATAATAATTTCACCGCCTTATAGCCCAAACCATAAATTACTTGAATGTACTGCGGTTTTTTGGGATTAATTTCGATTTTTTCCCGAAGATGACGAATGTGTACAGAAATGATTTTAGTAACCTGAAAACCCTGCTCTTCCCAGACATTTTCATAAATCTGCTCAGAGCTGAAAACTTGATCCATATGCGACATCAGAAGCTCCAGAATTTTGTATTCTACAGCAGTGAGCCGAATTTCCTGGTCTGCCAGCATCACTTTCTTTTGCTCGGCATTGAGAAAAAGCTCACCAGTATGGTAAACATTTTTCTCCTCTGTCATTGCTGGAGTCTGCATGCCGCCTAATCTTGCATATCGCCTGAGATTAGCTGCTACACGAGCCAACAGCTCCACAGGATTGAAAGGTTTCGTGACGTAATCATCGCCGCCCATCTGCAAGCCCAAAATGCGATCCGTGTCTTCAGACTTCGCACTCAAGAAAATAATCGGCACATTGCTCGTCTCACGAATTTTGACAGCTGCTTGAATGCCGTCCATTTCAGGCATCATGATATCAAGAAGAATCAGCTGAACGTCGTTTGCTTTCATCTGCTGAAGCGCTTCACGTCCGTTATCAGCTTGAATCACTGTGTAGCCGTCATTTTCAAGGTATATTTTCAAGGCATTGCGAATGTCTTTATCGTCATCACAGACTAAAATCATATATCTCATGCCTCATTTTAACATTTTTCACCATTCGTTTCCATTAGGCTTGGTCCGCCACGATATAAACTTCATTTTCAAATGAATAAACTGCCCAGCGGTTCGTTTCTGAGATTTTTTTCGCCTTTCCATCTGCGATATTTTGCCCCTGAACTGGCGTGAGCGCATTTGTCTCAAAATTCGTATCACCCAGCGGCACATTTTGGTATAGATTCTGCATGATTTGGTGGTTAATAAAGGATTCTGTGCTCGCAGAATTTGAGATTAAAAGTTGGGTAAAACCGCTCTTAAGTATGGGATAATTCTGCTGCGCACTTCTAAGCACACGTGAATCTGAAAAAAGATTTTCAGAGAAATAAACGTTCTTGTCATTAAAATCAATCTCGTCAATACTGTCAGCCAGCTGTGTCGTCTGAAGCTGCAAAGCTTCTCTTTGATTCGTCAAGACGCCCGCATAAACAAATGAAAATTGAAGAATAAAAAATGAAAACAGCGTTGCAATTATTTTTCCTGTAGAAGTCAGTACGAAACTGCGCCTCACTCGCCGGCCATCCAGCATTACGAGTGAAAGGCAAGTGATGAAAAATGGAAAACCATAAATATACCTTGGTGCAACTGTAATTGAGCCTAGAAAGAGATAAAGTCCAACGGATAAAATACTGCCGAATATGAGCAATAAAACCAGATAAGTAACAGTTTGAATCGGGTTGACTTTCGATTTAAATAATTCTGTCACTACAAAAGACAAAATAAGACAGGCAAAGATGACAATCCAAACCTTGGCACTATTGTCCCTAATCATATCAAGATAAGTATATACGTTTCTAAGAAGCTGGCTCAGGACATTGGCTGAAACCGCTGTATTTTGCCCCATGGCAGGGTTAACAGGGAAGATTTTTAATTGCAGATAGTAGAGAATTGTCGGAAGTAGAAATGAAAACCCGCCGAGCAGAAGACTTTTCCCAAGACTTTGCCATTTCTTGCCTTCGATCAACTCTTTGTAGATTTTGATCAGAAAAATGACTAGAAATAGACCAGCGCTCGCCTGATAAGTATTGTACATCAAAAACAGCGACAGAACTGAAACCCAGACAAATTTCTTATCTTTCCAGAATAAAAACGGGAAAACACTGGCAAGGACACTTATTGCCATAAATGGCGCATCAAACTTGAAGGAAATCGCCCCAAGAAACCAAGGATTGAGGCCGATGATGATTGAAGCAAACAGTGACCAGAAACTGATTCTTGAAATCGTCGTTACAAGAATAAGACTTGCAAGAGAAAGAATGAGCGCCACAAGCACATAATTCGTCAGGCCAGTATCCACAAGATGACGACTTCCCTGTATGAGCCAAGAAAGAAACTCACTGCCCCAGCGTGAATAATCATGACCGAAACCGGTATAGCCCATCGCACGACGCCAAGTGTCATCAAAATAAGGATAATTTGAAAGACCGATCGCAATCAAAGGCAGCACATAACAGGCAAAAGTAAAGCTGAAATATTTCAGAAATTCCCCTTTGTCGAGATTTATAAGTCTTAAAAAGTCAAATCTCTTGTTCATTTTTCTCCCTCCTAAAAACCGTATAGTATTTTGGCAAAAGCCATCTCATTGTACAAAAAGAATCGACCCGCAATGATAACAAGAATAAAAAGTGCAGGCACTAGAATTACAAACTTTGATTTTTCTTTAGCTGTTGATTTCCCTAGAAAGACACAAATCACCAGATAACCAACTACCGCGCCCAAAGTATTGAGTATCAGGTCGTCAATATCCGCTGCTCGATGATTCAGCAGCTGGCTGCACTCAATCAACAATGAAAAGCCGAGGCCGTACATGAAAGTGTACAACAGATAGCCTTTTTTCGTCCAGAACAAGCCCAGCAAGACACCCAGAGGAACAAACAGGACAATATTGAGAAAATGTTCAGAAAAGTCAATTCCTTCTGGGAAAGGACTAAAGTTGATGGCTTGTCTTCCAAAATCAAAGTATTTCAAATCAAAAATTGTTCCAGGCCCAGTAACGTTGAGAACCGCACAGATATATAGAGCGAACACAATCAACAAAATGACGTTTTTCCTCACTTTCAGATTTTTTGTCTGAGAGTGTTTGGGATGAAAACGCAGTATTAGCATCAGCACCAGGAAGAATGGAACTAATTCCGTCAGCAGCTCGTAGGCTGGGAGCATCAATTCTTTCATAATAAATGATTTCCTGTTCTAGTTGTCATTTCAGAGTTCATCTGCACGAATGAGCTCGGCGCGCCTCACATCTTATTCAACTGAGTTCGGTGCGCCTGAAGCTAGTAAGCAGACCGTTTCGGCTTCAGCCGAATACGGGTCGCTTTCCCTCCTCTGGGGGGAAATTAGATGAATCTAGAACCTGCCTAAAGGCAGAACCTTGATTCCCTAAGCAGACTCTTGGCGCTTTAGCGCTTAGAGGTCGCTTTCCCCCCTAAGGGGGTTAATTTCTACACAGGGCTAAAGCCCTAGCAATTTCTAGAAGCTGAAGCTTCTGAAATTGTCTGCGTCCTGCGGACGCTGCTGTCCATTCTCGCTATGGCGCGAAACGCGCCAAGTCGAATGGCACGCTTCAAAACGGGCGCGCCTCACATCTTATTTCCAACTAGTGACAACATATCCGCCAGTATTGTCACTTGACACTTCATACTTTCCGCTTTTTGGAAGCTGAAGCTTGTGATTTTTGGGCGTTTGATAAGAAACTGTGTAGGTGATGCCGTCAAGTTCCTGCGTGTAACCGCCTGATTTCTTTAAAAAATCAATGTATTCTTCGTAAGCCATATTTTGACTCGTACAATACCAAGCATGAATTTTCCCCACATATCTGAAATGCCACGCTTCATTGGCAATGCCAGTAATATCCTGCTTTCCTGCTGGATAGCGCAAAATCAGACCGTATTTCCAAGCATTTTCTCGTAAATAGACAGACTGCTCAGAATTTGCCACATCTTCGACATCTTGAATCGAAATGTCCGCTGCAAATCCAGATTCATGTTCACTGTGTCCAGGAACTTGCACAAATGACTTGTCCTCTGCCTCAGCATAGAGCTGCTTCTGCTCATCATAACTTCGGAATCCGCTGCTCAACGCAATATTTCCACCGACAGCATTTTCAGTTGCCTCAACCAACTGTTTAACAGCCGTCTGAGCTGGTTTCTGAAGAAATATCTTCTGGTCCTCCAAGGTCGCAATCTTCCCATTCACAGCACTCAACTTCCAAAGCGTCGGCTCATCCGCCTCTTGAATCGCATAGTCTGAATTGATCAAATCCAAGCAATGTGTGTTTTTTATTTTTGATAAAGACACGCTCTTTGTTGGAATCGAAAGATTTTTTGGACTTACAGTCTGATTCTGTCTCGTACTATAGTCTGCACTGATCTGCCGATCCGTAAAAACTTTGTATCCATAAAAAATACCCGCTGCCAGAAGGAAAAGCCCCAAGACGAACGTCAAAGCATGCAAACGCTGATGATAGTTTTTTCTCCGTTTTCTGATAGTCATTTTTCCATTCTTTCTAACGTTTAACTGATTTCATTATAGAAGAGAAAATTTAAGCCCAATCCAAGCAAATGTTAAGAATTGTCAAAGTTAATTTCTGCAAACAAAAAAACTGACGCTTTACAGTCAGTCCAGACTGTAGACAAAGTACTCGCTACTTTGTCTATTTTTTTGCCCCAAAATATGTTAAAATAGAGGTAAATAAAGGCTCTAGAGGTGATTTTATGCTAAGGAAAATCAGTTCAGATACT
>JAITVN010000028.1 GCA_031285775.1 Streptococcaceae bacterium
GATAAGGCTTATACACGCGCCGATCAGCTTTCAGGCGGGCAGCAGCAGCGTGTGTCATTGGCGCGTGCATTGGCTCAGGATTCAGATATCTTACTTGCCGACGAGCCTGTTTCTGCGCTTGATCCTGTCACTGCCAAGGAAGTCATGGATGATTTTAAGCGCATCAATGAAGAATTGAACAAAACCGTTTTGATAAACATTCACCATGTGGAACTCGCGCTCCAATATGCCAGCCGGATTATCGCAATCAAAAAAGGCTGCATCGTCTATGATGGCCCATCAAGCGAAGTCACTCAGGAAATTCTTGATGAGGTTTATCGCAAGGAAACAGAAGAAGTGGGTAACTAGCATGAAGATATTTTTTCAAGCAAAAACTTACACCTTGTCTGACGGAAAAGTCGTCAGGGAAAAACGCTCTTTGGCCTGGCTTTACTGGCTGATTGTGATTGCGATTATTTATGTCTCCATTCGGCTGACAGATTTTGATTTTGTCGGCTTAGCAACACGCGGTCATTCCTTTTTTGAAATGATTGCGGATATGTTTCCGCCTGATTTGAGCTATTTTTCTCATGTGGCAAAACCCTTGTTTGATACAATCAAAATGAGCTTTTTAGGCTCTATTCTAGGGGCGCTGCTGGCTATTCCTTTTGCTGTGCTGGCGTCACACAATATTGTCAGAAATCGGGTCGTGAATCAAATTGTCCGCATCATATTGACGATTACACGTACTTTTCCAACGCTGGTCATTGCCTTGATTGCCACACATGTCTTCGGTTTAGGTACATTTGCCGGCTTGGTGGCCATCTTTATTTTCACTTTTTCCTTTGTCGGAAAACAAATGTTTGAAAACATTGAAACAGTTGACATGGGGGCTTTTGAAGCAACAGAGGCACTTGGTGTGGGGAGATTTAAAGCCTTTGTGACTTCTATCATTCCCCAGGTCGCGCCTTCCTATCTGTCGACGTCATTGTTCGCCTTTGAAGGAAATGTTCGTTATTCGACGATTCTCGGCTACGTTGGCGCAGGCGGTATTGGAACGATTCTGAACGATCGGATGGGTTTCCTTATGTACAAGGATGTCGGTGCGATTTTGCTGTCTATTCTTGTGACGGTCATCATCATTGAATTAACCAGCACACTCATTCGTGCGAAATTGGCTTAGGAAGGTTGAGAAAATGACGGATACTAAAAAAACTATTCTTGACTTTTATGAAAGTCGTCCGCGCCGTATGGCGTATATCTGGCTGATTGTGGTGATCATTCTTGGTCTGTGCTGGTGGTCAAGCTCTTCTTTGAGCGGCATTCACATGACAACTCAAGGTGTGCGCATGGCGCAGTCTGTTCTGGATGGGATCATCCATCCGGATACTAAATTGTTGTTTGAAATGGGCACTCAAGGTGTCCCTTACCTGCTTCTGCAGACGCTTGCGATTGCGATACTGGGAACAATCGTAGGTGCGATCATTGCGATTCCTCTGGCCTTTTTGTCATCAGTGAATATCATGCCGAAACCTATCGCTTACCTGTTTAGACTCTTTATCATGGCAATCCGTACCATTCCTTCTTTCGTCTATGCGCTGTTTTTTGTCGGTGTGGTCGGAATGTCACCTTCTGCAGGTGTGCTGGCGCTTGGCCTTGAGTCCATCGGCATGATTTCCAAACTCTTTATTGAATCAATTGAGGACTTAGATACAGGCATCCTGGAATCAATGGATGCGGCGGGATCAACAACTTTTCAGAAAATTCGCTTTGGTGTGCTGCCGCAGTTGATGCCTGACCTATTTTCCAATCTGCTTTATCGTTTGGATATGAATCTGCGCAATGCGTCAATCCTTGGATTGGTCGGCGCTGGCGGTATTGGTGCGCCGCTGATTTTTGCCATGAACGGGCAGATGTGGCCGAAAGTCGGTTCCATTCTAATTGCACTCTTTGTGCTGATTGTGCTGGTAGAATTGATTTCTTCACGCATTCGCAAGGTATTAACGGCTGGTTGACCTTCTTTATTATTAAAAGTCTGATGACAAAATGTGCAATTATGGATTGTCTGTGGTGATTTTGTTATAATATTTACATGAGTAAAAAAGAGACTGAAATTACTGTTAAGGACACCCAGGACGGAACAATGCTTCAAGTTGGAAAACGAGTGATCGGCTCTGTTCACGAAGTAGACGGTGATTTTGAGGCGCGTTCCGGCGAGAAAGTGCTGGCAAGCTTTAAAAATTACGCGGATGCTGAAGAGGAAGTTATTCGTTATTACAATTTATCATTCTGACAGGTCATTATGCCGAAGTTTATTTGTTCATTTTTCCCAGAAAGTTTGAGCGATATTGAAAAAGCCGATTTATCGGTCTTTTCTGCTGTTGATATGATTGAGTGGCGCGCAGATGCCATGCCGGCAGACGAAATTCTGAGAGCCGCATCGCTATTCTTTGAAAAATTCAAGAATTTTCCAGTTTTGTTTACCCTTCGCACCGTCACTGAGGGCGGGAATTTTGACCAGCCTGATTTGGTCTATCACTACATTCTGCAGCGAATATTGACTGAGTATACACCGACATTTGTAGATGTTGAAGCGCTTTCAAAGCCTGAAGTCCTTGATAAACTGCAAGCCTTTATGCCGAAACTTTGGCTTTCTTATCATAATTTTCATCAAATGCCAGATGATCTCGTCTCTATGATGGCTGATTTAGCAGAGAAGAAACCTGCGGCTGTAAAGATTGCTGTGGAAGCGCAGCATCACCCGGAAGTCTGGCAACTGCTGTTGACTGCTGAAATATTCCGTGAAAGTTACACAACCCCATTGATTGCAATTGCCCTAGGACCTCTGGGGAGAATAAGTCGACTAATAGAGCGTTCGCCCTGGACTTTTGTTTCTTTAGATGGCGAAGCGCCTCGTTATGGCCAGTTTACTTTAAGTGAAACGAAACAAATGTTGAGGGTTCTGAACGATGAAAAAGAATGAGATTGATGGACAGACGCGGATGGCAGCAGTTATCGGAAATCCGATAAAACACAGCCTTTCACCTTTTATTCACAACATGGCTTTTGAAGAATTGAATCTGAATGCGACTTACCTGGCCTGGGAAGTTCTGGAAAGAGATATGGTTCAAGTTCTGCACAACATTCGATCGCTGGATATGTTGGGCGTTAATATTTCTATGCCCTACAAGCAGCTGGCCATGTGGTATCCTGGGAAGCTGTCTGACTCGGCACAGTTGATAGGTGCGATTAATACTATCGTTAATGAGAAGGGCAGTTTGAAGGGCTACAATACCGATGGACTAGGCTTTTTCCGCAATCTTGATGTCAAGTACGATTTCCAGCCAGCAGACAAGAATCTTTCTGTCATCGGCGGCGGCGGAGCGGCACTTGCGATTATTGTTGAGGCGGCACGCGGTAAGGCAAATAAGATACAGGTTTTCGCAAGAAGAAGCAGATCCTTTGCGCCGCTCAAGAAAAAACTGGAAACGATTGCTGAGCTGACAAAAAGCGACATTCAGCTTTTTGACTTGTATCAGCTGGAAAATATGCGGCAATGCCTGAAAGCCTCAGATTTGCTGGTTAATGCCAGTTCTGTCGGAATGGATGGCCTATCATCGCCAGTTCCAACGACTGGAGCTCTGGTGCTTCCGCAAGGACTGTTGGTGGCAGATGTGATTTATAAATGTCTGCAGACGCCTTTTCTCAAATGGGCCGAAACTCAAGGCGCAAAAACAGAAAATGGGCTGGGCATGCTGCTTTATCAGGCTGCTGAGAGCTTTAAACTTTGGACAGGTAAGCGAATGCCTGTTGATCTGATCGAAAAGAAATTAAAACAAAAACTCTATGATGTTTAAAGAACACAAAATTCAGCTCATCCACGGGCTTTTCATTATCTATAGCCTGTTTGCCTTGGGCTGCTTTTTCATTTTTAATCAGGGTGATTTGTTCAATTTGTCCAAATATGAATACATTCCGCTACTGATGATTTGGAACATCTTTCTGGCCTTCATCGCTTTTGATGCTGTTCAGCTTCATCTCTGGAGCGGTCATTGGGTGATCAAATGTCTGTCTGCTGTCATTGCCTTTCTGTTTTATCCTAACAGTTATTACATGGTGACGGATGCCAAACACATTGGCGACTGGTTTCCAAATCCTGCCTTGATGGACTTTGCGCAGATAGATTCGCAAAAGTTATGCTATTTTATTTTACTGATGGCAGGTGTCTTCTTCGGTGTTTTTCTGGGGTTTGAGACAATTATGCCGATTTTGCGCAGGTACTTTGTTTCTTATCTTTCAAAATCTGCCTTCGTTTTGATCATGTCTTTTCTAAGCGCGGTCGCTATCTATGCGGGAAGAGTGTCCTCTGAACGCATCAATTCATGGGACGTCTTCTATCGGCCGATATACACCTTGGGCAAGTTGTTTGCAGTCGTTCAGCCGAGCAATTTCAGCTTCTTAATGCTCTTCACACTCTTTCAGCTGTTCATTATCGGGCTCGGCTTTGCTATAGCATGGAGAAATTAAGCGGTGTGATTTATCAAAGGAGAATTATATGATAGATACAGCTTCAATTTTCGGTTTTTTTGACAAAATAAATGTTTTGTTCAAGACATTTGCGCAGACACCGTCTACTCACATTTGGATTTATATTGTTTTAGGACTGCTCATCTTTGTTGAGACAGGACTTGTTATTTTTCCATTTCTACCAGGAGATTCTGTTCTTTTTTTTGTTGGCGGTCTGGCCGCTTTATCCAATGGCAAGTTGAATATTATACTCTTGATTGTCTTAATGGGTCTTATCGCTTTTTTAGCAAATCTGGTCAACTATGAAATCGGGCGTCGATTCGGCATTGTGATTCCGAAAGTGAAGTGGATCAGCCGAATTTTAAAAGCGGAATATTTAGACGAAGCGCACAAATTCTTTGAAAAATATGGTGCTTGGGCAATTTTTCTTGGCCGCTTTATGCCGATAATCCGTACCATTGTACCTTTTGTAGCAGGTACAGGAAAAATGCCGCAGAAGAAGTTTATCCTATTTAATCTCTTAGGCGGCTTCTCATGGGTCATTGTTGCTCTGGGCGCCGGCTTTGCCTTTGGGACAAATGCTTGGGTGCAAGGACATTTTGAAATCATCATGATTGCGATTGTTGTGATTTCTCTTCTTCCTGCGCTGATTGGCGGTTTCTCAGGCTATATGAAAAACAAGAGGGCGCGCGCATGAAATTGAGAGTAGATTTAGCAGGAAAGTCACATTCTTATGATGTGCTGATTGAGCGCGGATTGCTTGGATCTGTGGGAAAATGGGTCTCTAGCCTTTGGGCAGCTCAGAAAATTGCTGTAATTTCGGATGACTTAACCGCCTCTTTTTATGCTGAAAAAGTCATGTCGAATTTAGACAAAGCGGGATTTGATGCCTCGCTTTTTATCTTTCCTTCTGGAGAAACTTCCAAATCCATAGCAACTGCTGAGGCGGCTTGGAACTTTTGTGCTGCGCAGGCTTTGACCCGCTCAGACGGAATCATTGGACTGGGCGGCGGCGTTGTTGGTGATCTGGCAGGATTTGTAGCCTCAACTTATCTGCGGGGGATTCATTTCCTGCAGATTGCAACATCATTAACGGCTCAAGTAGACAGCTCAATCGGCGGAAAAACTGGACTGAATGCTGCAGCGGCTAAAAATATGATCGGCAGCTTTGCTCAGCCTGATGGCGTTCTGATAGATCCTGATGTATTAGCAACACTGGATGAGAGGTGTTTGCGCGAAGGCATGGGCGAGGTAATCAAGTGTGCCCTGATTGCGGACGCTGAGCTTTGGGATAAATTGGACAAGATGTCAGGAAACGATATTCTTGACAATGCAGACGATCTGATTGCTTATGCTGTGAACGTGAAGCGCAAACTTGTCATGGAAGATGAATTTGATAATGGTTCGCGTTTGCTGCTGAATTTTGGACATACGATCGGCCATGCACTTGAGGCAACTGCAGGTTTTGGTGAACTCATGCACGGCGAGGCTGTCAGTATCGGCATGGTTCAAATGACGCGAGCAGCAGAAAATAAAGGTCTCGTAAAAAAAGGCTTGACGGATAAAATTTCTGACATGCTGCATAAATTTGGACTCCCTGTCTCATATGAACCATGGGAACCTGGAAAAATTTACCAGAGCCTGATGCATGATAAAAAGCTGCGCGGGAAAACGATTCAGACAATTCTCGTGACAGAAATCGGAAAAGCTGAAATACATCCGATTGAGCTGAATGAAATGATGGATTACTTGAAAAAATAATCTTAATGGAAACCATGAGTGTGATAAGATGTTGATATACATAGGATTAGCCTTGATTGCCGGCTTTGCCTTATCCAATCAGGGCCCGATAAATTCCAGTCTGAAATATAGGATTAATTCAGCACTTTGGTCTGCTGTGACGTCACAAACTGTTGGCGTGCTGTTGCTGGCGATTTTCACCTTGTCAATGAGCTTGGGACTTTTTATGCCCCTCTCATTTGTCATGACACATCCTTGGTGGATTTGGATCGGCTGTTTCATTGGTCCTATTTACATGACCTTTAATATTTACCTCTTTCAGAAGCTGGGTTCGGTTCAGGCTGTGATTCTACCGATTCTTGGACAAGTTATTATGGGTGTCCTGATTGATAGTTTTGGATGGTTTGATCAAGCGAAGCTCCCGATTTCTGGAATACGAATGATTGGGATTCTCGTGAGTGTGCTGGGGATTCTGATCGTGGTGGTGCTGCCCAATCACCAGAAAAATGCGACAAAGACCGCAAGCACTCATCCTGCTAAAATTCTGCTGTTTTGGCGGATATTAGGAATTTTCACAGGTATACTCATCGCTACCCAGCAGGCAGTAAATAGTCATTTGGGAATGCTTGTCGGAAGTTCAGTGAAAGCTGGCTTTTTGTCATTTTTCTTGGGTTTGCTGCTGATCTTCTGTGTCTGTCTCGCAATTGAAAGGAAATTTCCAAAAAAATCGAGCTTTCGGCAAGTTAAGCCATGGAATTTCTTAGGCGGCCTTTGCGGCGCTGTTTTTGTGGTTGCCGTCATCATTGCAGTTCCTAAAATCGGGACTGGACTGAATATTCTACTGACTCTGGTGGGACAGATGATCGGCTCGTTACTGATTCAGCAGTTCGGCTGGTGGAAATCCCCTAAAGAAAAAGTAAATCGCGAACAAATTTTGGGCGTCGTTGTCATGATATTTGGTATAATTTGTATAAAGTTTATGTAAAACAATGTCTTGTGGGAGGGCGCATGGATTATATTTCTTGGATTCGTTCCAAAGTCGGTCATGACAAAGTCTTTATGAATTTTGCTGTTGCCATGATTCGCAATGGCAAAGGTGAAGTGCTGATGCAGCAGCGTGGGGATTCAGGTCTCTGGGGATTTCCTGGCGGCTGTATTGAGCTGGGTGAGACTTTTGAGGAGGCGCTGCGTCGCGAAGTCTACGAGGAGACAAGGATTCGTGAGCTTGAAATCATTCATCAGCTGGGCAGCTACAATCGTCCCGAATTTGTCTATCCGAATGGTGATGTGGCGCAGTGTATCGATGTGGTTTATATCTGTGACTTGCATGAGACAGTGGATTTGAGCTACCGTGACTCGGAAACGATGGATCTGCGTTGGGTGGATTTGTCACATCTGGATGTAGCACTTTTTAATCCAGATTTTGACCGCACAATAAAAGATTATTTGGACTGGACAGGTCCGAAGAGCCAGGAAGATTATATCGGCTGGATCCGAAGTAAGGTGGGACATGACAAGATTATGCTGCCCAGTGTGGTGGCGCTGATTCGCAATGACAAAGGTGAAGTTCTCATGCAGAAGCGAGGAGACTCTGGCCTATGGGGGCTTATCAGCGGATGTATGGAGATGGGAGAAAGTTTTGAGACGGCCTTGCGCCGTGAGATCTTTGAAGAGACTGGGGCACAAAATGTACGGATTGTCCAGCAACTGGGGATTTACAACTGGTACGATTCTCCGCAGCATTTTCCGAATGGCGATGTGGCGCAGTTCATCGACACTTGCTACGTATGCGAGTTGACCGAAGCAATCGACTTGTCCTATCGGGATGAAGCTGGGGAAACTTTAGAGTTGCGCTGGGTTGGTTTATCAACATTAGAACTGCCTTTGTTCAATAAAAATTTAACAAAAGTGATAGAGGATTATCTGGAATTATGAATCTATTCCAAAACCTAGACGGGACTTTGATCGACAGCTACAATGCTTTTTCAAACTGGTTGGATGGCAGCTTATCTGAAAAATTACCTGACGAAATCATGGCAGTCAATTTTAACTTATATGAAAGCTGTGAAAATGAGTACTGCATTGAATTTGTAGGCTGTAGTAGATTTGATGCTCAAGATGATGATTGGGCTTGCGATGAAGTATTTGCGACTAGAGAACATCCATATTTACTTTCTTCTGTGGCTGATGATGTTAAGTGGGAAGAAGTGCTAGCTCTGGCTGTTTCATTGATAATGAGCTACTTGAGTAAGGGGAGATTTTCAGGAAAACTAAAAAAATATAAAGCCCTAGCTATTGGCTTTGTTGATGGCGATCTTGAAATACTTTATTCGAATATACATTTTTGATTAAGGTGGAGATGAACTAATGAATTTTATCTGGGACTTGGACGGGACTTTAATAGACAGTTACGATATTTTTGTCAAGGCGCTGGAGGCGACTTTTCGCGATTATGGCTGGGACTTTGACGCGGCGGCAACGCGCCGATATATCCTGAAGTATTCGTCGAATCAGTTCTTGAAAGAGCAGCCTATCCCCTTTGATGAGATTCATGAAAAGTTTTCAAAATATCAGATCATGTGGAATGGCGAGATTCAGTTGATGGAGGGAGCAGGTGAAGTTCTTGATTGGACAAGGGCGCAAGGTATTCAGAACTTTTTGATCACGCACAAAGGTAATAATACTTTTACATTGCTAAATGAGCTGGCAATTGCAGATTACTTTGAAGAGCTGATCACAGGCGCTTCGGGCTTCGAGCGCAAACCGAATCCTCAGTCCGCGAATTACCTCATCGACAAATACGATTTGGACAGGAAGTCTACTTTCTATTTAGGTGACAGATGCCTAGATATTGATTTTGCACACAATGCTGGCATTCGTTCAATCAACTTTTTACCAGCGGAAAATTCTTTGCAAATTCATAAACTTACAGACTTGATAGAGTTTGATTTTTGGAAATGATGTCCGCTCTGACAGCCGCCCCATTTATCTGTAGTGAGTGCTCGCGGAGCTTTTGTTGCGCTACTTCTAGGTTCAATTTTTTCTTCCTGCGGAAGCCTTCATTTACAGATAAATTGGGCGGCTGGCAGAGCTAGGCGAACTTTGGCTTATTTACTGAGTAATGGAGAATAAAAATATGAGATATTTTACAGCGGGCGAATCGCATGGTTCGCAGTTGACAGCCATTATTGAAGGGGTTCCAGCGGGTCTGAAACTGACCTGCGAAGACATCAATATTGAGCTGAATCGTCGACAGGGCGGTTACGGACGAGGTCAACGCATGAAGATTGAGTCTGATCAGGTCGAAATCAGCTCTGGCGTGCGTCATGGTTTGACGCTAGGTTCGCCGATTACGCTGACCGTAGCCAATCGCGACCACAGCAACTGGCGCGAAGTGATGAACGTTGCAGATGTGGATGATGAGGTCAAGCTGAAAAGGCGAGTGACCAAGCCGCGTCCAGGACATGCAGATTTAGTCGGCGGTGAGAAATACGACTTTACAGATTTGCGCAATGTGTTGGAGCGCTCAAGTGCGCGTGAGACGACAATGCGCGTGGCTGTGGGAGCAGTAGCGAAGAAACTTTTGTCAGAGCTGGGCATCGAAGTGGCACACCATGTCGTAAATTTCGGCGGCATTGAGATTGAGCTTCCGGCGGACTTGACGGTTGGGCAGATTCAGGAAACCGCGCGGGTCAATGACTTGTCGATTGTTGTTGATTCACAGGCTGGGCAGATCCGCGACTATATTGACCAAGTTAAACGAGACGGCGACTCCATCGGCGGGATTATCGAGGTTCGGGCGGAAAATGTTCCAGCTGGATTGGGTTCCTACGTTCAATATGACCGCAAGCTGGACGCTAAAATCGCTGCAGCGGTCGTGTCAATCAATGCCTTCAAAGGCGTCGAATTCGGACTGGGCTTTGAAGCTGGCCACAGGCAAGGGTCAGAAGTCATGGACGAAATCATCTGGTCTAAGGAAAAAGGCTACAGTCGCGCCAGCAACAATCTCGGCGGCTTTGAAGGCGGCATGACCAACGGAGAGCAGATTATAGTGCGCGGCGTCATGAAGCCGATTCCTACGCTGTATAAGCCGTTGATGTCTGTAGATATTGAGACGCATGAGCCTTACAGAGCCAGTGTGGAGCGTTCAGACCCGACCGCTTTGCCTGCGGCGGGAGTTGTCATGGAGAATGTGCTGGCAATTGTGCTAGCTCAGGAAATCAGTGATAAGTTTAATTCTGATACGATGAGCGAGCTGATTGCTGCGCTTGAGCAGTATCGGACGCGGATAAGGAAATATTGAGATGATTGAATTAACGGATGAAATTCTGAAAACCGTCATTAAGAAACGTCCAAGGGATTCTTATAAGGGAACTTATGGTAGTCTTTTGGTAGTTGGCGGAAATGAGCAGTTTGGCGGTGCAGCTATTCTGTCAGCGTCAGCGGCGGTTTATGCTGGGAGTGGTTTGGTAACTGTAGCCACGGCTGCATGTAATCACTCGGATTTGCATGCGCGCCTGCCTGAGGCCATGGTCATTGATTGGACAGAAGACTTTGCTACGTCTAAATACGATGCGGTAGTGATCGGCTGTGGGCTCGGATTGACGCGCGGAGACTTGCTGGAAAAGGTGCTTTCGAATCAAACGGAAAATCAGAAGATCGTGATGGATGGCTCTGCTTTGACTATTTTTGGCCGTGGACAGGGCTTTCGTATGAAATTTCCCCAGCATATTGTCCTAACACCGCATCAAATTGAGCTGCAGCGGATTTCCGGTCTCGAAATCGAGCAGCAAAATGACGAATCAATTCAGAGATTTGCAGATAGTCTTGGTGTCACAGTGGTAGCAAAATCCTCAGAGACAAGAATTTTCAGTCCAGAGCGAGAGACTTTTCTCCTGACAATCGGCAGCCCAGCTCAGGCTACTGGCGGCATGGGGGATACTTTGGCAGGAATGATCGGCAGCTTTTTGACACAATTTCATTCGGATATGATGGAGACTGTGTCGGCCGCGACTTATTTGCATTCTCGCATTGCACATGATTTGGCGAAAAATTACTATGTGGCGCTGCCTAGCAAGATTATTTCTGAGATCCCTAAATACATGAAAAGGTTCGAGTCCAGCTGAGTCTGGGCTTTTTTCTTGACAATAAATTATAAAAAAGTTAAAATATATTTATAATGTTTACAGATGTAAACAATTGTTTACTGGCATATTAGAAAGTGAGGAACAATGAAGCGCAAGAAGACTGAAAATATGAACCATAAACACATGAATATGAACCAAATGAATGGCAAGAGTATGGAAATGCCGGAAATGAATCACAACAGCATGAACCATGAAAGTAAGGATCACATGAATCACATGGATATGTCAGATACGGATCACATGAGTCACATGGACATGATGAATCACGGCGGACACATGATGCACATGGGGAACATGACGCAGAAGCTGAAGGTCGCAATTGTCCTGATGATTCCGCTCCTCCTGATTTCTCCGATTGCGTGTTTTACGCTGATCAAATTTCCAGGAAGCGAAATTCTACAGCTGATTTTAGGTTCGGCGATTTTCTTCTATTGCGGGACGCCCTTTTTCAGCGGCGCAAAAGGTGAGCTGATGGCGCGAAAGCCTGCCATGATGATGCTTATCACGATGGGAATTACTGTGGCTTATGTCTATAGTGTTTATGCAACGATCGCCGCATTGGGAGGATTTGACAAAAATGCGATGAATTTCTGGTTCGAATTATCAACGCTGATTGTTATTATGCTGATTGGGCACATCATTGAAATGCGGGCGATCATGAGTGCGGGGGACGCGTTAAAAGATCTAGCCTCGCTGCTTCCGAAAAAAGCTCATTTGAAATCCGGAGAAGACCTTGATATTTCAAGCTTGAAAGCTGGTGATGTCCTGCTGGTCAAGGAAAACGAGAAAATTCCAGCTGACGGCGTGATCTCAGATGAAGCAATGCCTTTAGTTGACGAATCCATGATTACTGGCGAATCCCGAGCAGTTAGTAAACAGTCTGGAGATAAACTTTACGGCGGTTCATTGAATCAGAACACGCCTTTTGAGATGACCGTCACAACCGTCGGAAAAGACAGTTTTTTGGCACAAGTGGCTGAGTTGGTCAAAAAAGCACAAGGACGCAAATCCAATCTTGAGAACATGGCAGATCGTGTGGCTGGCTACCTTTTCTGGGCAGCGCTGATTGTCGGACTGTTTTCATTTACTTTTTGGACAGTCACTGCAAATTTCTCTTTTGCTCTACTCATGGCAGTTTCAGTTTTCGTGATTGCCTGCCCTCATGCTCTAGGATTAGCTGTTCCGCTGGTCGTGAGTCGATTGACGGCGATTTCTTCAAAAAATGGCCTGCTTATTCAAAACCGTACAGCACTAGAAGCCATCAACAAAGTTAAATATGCACTCATGGACAAAACGGGCACGCTTACAGACGGAAAATTCATTGTCCGAAAGGTCATAAATTTTGACGAGAATGTGGACATTCTGCCCATCATGGCGGCCATTGAGTCAAATTCGACACACCCGATCGCTTTGTCCATTATGCAAGCCTCTGGTCCGCTTAAATATCAGGCAGAAAATGTCGAGAATCAACCGGGAATCGGAATGAGCGGCAATGTTGAGGGACACCATTATCAAATTGCCAGTTTAAAATGGCTGCGAGACAATGAGGTAACAATTGAAGCAGATGCCAGCACGCAAATCGACAAATATATGAATCAAGGCTTGACAATTTCATTTCTTCTGACCCCAAAAAAGCTGCTTGGTTTCATTGCGCTTGGTGATTCTCCCAAAGTTGATGCGGAAGCTTTTATCAAAGGTCTCAAGTCGCGTGGTATTCTTCCAGTCATGCTGACAGGTGACAACAAGTCAAGCGCGGAGAAGATTTCCTCGATCCTCGGCATTTCGGAGTTTCACGCTGAGCTGAAACCTGCAGACAAGGCTGACATTGTCAAAGCGTATCAGAAAAAAGGCAAGGTCCTTTTCATCGGAGACGGCGTAAACGACTCACCCGCGCTAGCCACTGCTGATATCGGATTTGCCATCGGCGCCGGCACAAGTGTTGCGATCAATAGTGCGGATGTGGTGCTAGTAAATTCAAAGCCCTCAGAAGTTCTTGCTATGATTGACATTGCGAAATTAATGATGCGTAAAATGAAGCAGAACCTTTGGTTTGGTGCTGGATATAATATCATCGCAATTCCTCTGGCTGCAGGTCTGCTCTATCCAGCCTTTCATTTCATGATTGACCCGCTGCTTGCTGCTGTTCTAATGAGTTTATCAACCGTGATTGTGTCCATTAATGCCATGCGATTGAATTATCACAATAGTTTTTAGTCAAGATGTCCACTTATTTGTTTTGAATGGTCATGTTGCAGAAAAAATGAGCATAGTCAATTCTTCTCAAATTGTCTTTTAGCTTAAAATAGAAAAGTATTTTAAGTGAAAAAGTGTTAAAATTAAATAAAATAGAATTGAGGTATAAAATGACAATTTTGACAGACACCTACACGCTGGCAAATGGCGTGAAAATTCCTAAAGTCGGCTTTGGTACTTGGCAGACTCCAGACGGAGAAGTTGCTTATCAAGCAGTTCGTGATGCGCTGGACTTGAGCTATCGTCACATTGACACCGCACGTGTGTACGGAAATGAAGGCTCAGTCGGCAAGGCCATCAAGGATTCCGGCATTCCGCGTGAGGAGATTTTCCTGACCACGAAGCTGCCGAGTGATGTGAAAACATACGAAGGTGCGCTTGAATACTTTGAAATCAGCCGTAAGGCACTGGATGTTGATTACTTCGACCTTTATCTGATTCATGCACCTTGGCCTTGGTCAAATGTCGGTGCAAGTGATGACGCTGGCAATCGTGAAGCTTGGCGCGCACTTGAGAAGCTTTATAAAGAGGGGAAGCTCAAAGCGATTGGAATTTCCAATTTTGAACAGCATGATATGGAAAGCCTTCTGGAAGTCGCTGAAATTAAGCCGATGGTAAACCAGATCGAGTATTATGTCGGCTGGACGGAGCCGAATATTGTGAACTTTGCGGAAAAGCAGGGCATTCTGATCGAGGCTTATTCTCCATTGGCGACTGGACATATGCTGAAAAATCCTGCGATTGTCGAAATGGCTGGGAAATACAGTGTATCTACTGCACAGCTGGCAATTCGTTTCTGCCTGCAGAACGGTGTTTTGCCTCTGCCTAAAGCGACCAGCCGCGGACACATTGAAGACAACACGAAGCTTGATTTTGAGATTTCAGCTGAAGATATGCAGACGTTGAATGCTCTAAAAGATACGGCTGAGGGTAAGAATCATGCGACTAAAGGCTAATAAAATCGAAATCTGAAACGACTTATGTCGTTTTTTTGGACAACAAAAATAGACAATGTGTGTAAAAAGATGAACTTTTATTTGTCATTTCTCAAAAAAAGGTCTATGATGAAGTTTATATAATTAAAAAAGGAGTTACAATATAATGATACGTTACACAAGCGGAAATTATGAAGCCTTCGTAAATGCGGCAAAACCTGAACATGTTGATCAAAAATCTGCATACATCATTGGTGCTGGACTTGCTGGTCTGGCAGCAGCTATTTTTCTGATACGAGACGGACAGATGAAAGGTGAAAAGATTCATATTTTTGACGAATTGAGTCTGGCAGGCGGTTCTTTGGATGGTGCCTTTATTCCCCATGACGGCTTTGTCACGCGAGGCGGACGTGAAATGGAGAACCATTTTGAATGTCTTTGGGATCTTTTTCGCAGTGTGCCTTCTCTAGAGGTAGAAAACGCTTCTGTGCTTGATGAATTCTATCGGCTTGACCGGGAGGATCCTAATTCTAGTAACTGCCGCATGATAGAAAATCGTGGACAGCGTGTCCCTGATGACGGCAAGTTTACCCTGTCGCAAAAGGCACAAGAAGAGATTGTCAAACTTTTCATGATGAAAGAAGAAGATCTGGTCGGAAAAAAGATTGAAGATGTCTTTAGCGATGAATTTTTCCAATCAAATTTCTGGCTTTACTGGTGCACGATGTTTGCATTTGAAAAGTGGCATTCGGCAATTGAAATGCGCCGCTACATTCTGCGCTTTATCCACCACATCAAAGGTTTGCCTGATTTCACGGCTTTAAAATTTACACGCTACAATCAATTTGAGTCACTGGTAAAACCAATGCTGAGCTATTTAAATGGACACGGTGTTGATTTTCAGTACAGTAGCCAAGTCAAAAATATCGAAGTTGATTTTTCAAAAGGAAAGAAAGTTGCTAAAAAGCTGGTTTTGGCCGACCGCAGCATTGACTTGACTGAAAATGATCTTGTTTTCGTAACCAACGGCTCAATTACAGAAAGCTCAACACAAGGTTCCGCCACACAAGCTGCGCCTGAAACACATGAACTCGGCGGCTCTTGGAATCTCTGGAAGAATTTGGCAGCACAATCACCAGAATTCGGCAAGCCTGAGGTTTTTTGTGAAAATCTGCCTAAAGAAAGCTGGTTCGTATCAGCAACCGTAACCTGGAAGGATTTAGACATTGAGCCTTATTTCGAGAAATTGACGCATCGTAAGCTCCGCACAGGTAAAATCGTAACTGGCGGAATTGTCACGATCAAAGATTCCAATTGGATGATGAGCTTCTGTATGCACCGCCAACCGCATTTCAAAGAGCAGAACGACCAAGAAGCAATTACCTGGCTTTACGCCTTAAAATCTAATACGCCCGGCAACTTCATCAAGAAACCAATTGAGAAATGTACAGGTGAGGAAATCACTCAGGAGCTCCTTTATCATTTGGGCATGCCCGAGGATCAAATTGCAGCATTTGCGCATGAACACACTAATACAATCCCTGTTTACATGCCCTTTGTGACAAGCTATTTCATGCTTCGCGAACCAGGTGATCGTCCGTTAGTAGTTCCTAAGGATTCAGTGAATCTTTCGTTCATTGGTAACTTCGCAGAGACAGAGCGGGATACCGTCTTTACCACTGAATATTCCGTACGAACAGCCATGGAAGCCGTTTACCAACTGCTTGATGTCGATCGCGGCGTGCCGGAAGTCTGGGCATCGGCTTACGATATCCGAGAATTGGCCGCCTCTGTCTATTATTTATCAGACAAGAAGAAACTAAATGACCAGAAATTGCCCTTTATGCAGAAAATAGCATTGCACTATGGCATGAAAAAGCTGAAAGGAACAGTAGTTGAAGAGGTGCTGGAAGAGTCACACTTGATCTGACACATAACACAAGAAAATGGCGGATAAAGCCATTTTCTGTTACAATAATAAAGATGGACGGAATACTGAACGTGTACAAGGAAGCGGGCTGGACCTCGAATGATGTGGTGCAGAAGCTTCGCGGGATTTTGAGAACAAAAAAAGTGGGGCACGGCGGTACGCTGGATCCTGCAGTGACTGGAGTTCTTCCTGTGGCGGTGGGCAAAGCCACGCGTCTTCTGGAATACATGGATGGCGGCGGAAAAGTCTATAAAGGTGAGGTCACGTTGGGAATCTCCACTGAAACAGAGGACGCTGAAGGTGCTGTGGTCGAGAAAAAAGCTGTGGCGCCCATTCTGACAGGGGAGGATGTGGATGCTGCGATGGCTGCCTTTAGAGGCTCTATCCGCCAAACTCCGCCGATGTATTCTGCGGTCAAGGTGAAGGGCAAAAAGCTCTACGAGTACGCCCGCACTGGGCTGACGGTGGAGCGGCCTGAGCGAGTGATCGAAATCAAGCGCTTCGAGCGAACGTCTACGCTGACATTTTCCGACGAAAAAACAGCTAGCTTTGACTTTCTGGTGGCTTGTTCGAAGGGGACATATGTGCGTACACTGGCTGTGGACTTGGCCGCGCGTCTTGGTTATCCAGGTCATATGTCAAGGCTGGAGAGGACAATGTCAAACGGCCTGACGATTGACTCAGCACTGACTTTGTCGGAGATTGAAGCAGCACGGGATACGGGCCGCTTAGAGGAGATCTTCCAGCCGATGGCCTTTGCCGTGTCAGAATTGCCGCGGGTTGAGCTGAGCGAAAGCGAGTACAATGATGTTCGCGTGGGAAAACGTATCCAATCAGAGATGATCGCTCCACTTGACGCGCCTGTAGCCGTTTTTTACGATGAACAGCTGGTCGGCGTCTGCCTGCAGCAGGAAAATGAATTGAAAGCAAAGAAAATATTGATATGAAAATACAGAATTTTGACGATTTAGAGGATTTCAGCGCGTCCACAGTCTTGGTGCTGGGCTATTTTGATGGTCTGCACCGGGGGCATCAGGCTTTGTTTGCTGAAGCTCGGAAAATCGCAGCAGTTCTAAATCTAAAAATAGCAGTTCTGACCTTTCCGGAAAAAGCTGTCCTGACTTTCAAGCGTTTTGAGCCTGATATGCTGCTGAAACTCACTTCTGATAGGAAGCGCGAGCAATTGTTTGCGGACAATGGTGTCGATTTTCTATTCTATAAGTCATTGACCTCAGCGTTTGCAAAGAATACTTCTCGAGAATTTGTCGAAAACTACTGCGAGAAGCTGAATCCGCAGGTCATTGTTACTGGATTTGATTATACGACAGGCTCTGACATGGTCAATCTTGAGTCAAGTGAAAACATTCGGGTAGTACATGTGCCAGAAGTTGATGAAGGTGGTGAGAAAATCTCTTCGTCGCGGATACGTGATTTGATTGAGAAAGGGAATATGACCGAGGCCAATCAGCTTCTGGGCTATGAATATGAAAGCACAGGAATTGTGGTGCACGGTTTCGCGCGCGGTCGTGAACTTGGTTATCCTACTGCAAATCTGGTGATCAAAGACTACATCCATCTTCCGGCCATCGGGGTCTATACCGTTGATGTCATGCGTCATGGCAAGCGCATGCGAGGCTTTGCTTCTATCGGCTACAATGATACTTTCGGCGGTAAAGAGAAAACCATTGAAGTCAACATTTTTGACTTTGAAGAAGAAATATACGGTGAGAATTTGACCGTACTCTGGCTGGCGCGCATTCGCGGAATGGTGAAGTTTAACGGTGTCGATGCGCTCGTTGCGCAGATGAAGCAGGATGAAGAAGTAGCTAGAAGCTGGGAATAATCTGTAGTTTTCAAGTGCATTTTGTACTCAAACATTTCATTTGTAGTATAAGGAATTGGCCAGCTGATACTAAGTACAAGTCACTTGATCGGAAAATATTATTATTTAAAAAAAATCACTTCTTATAGCAATGAAGTGATTTTTCGTACTATTAATTGAGTTCAGTGCTTCAAAGCAGGCGCAGTTCACATCTTATTTCACAGGCAGAACACAGGTAATCTCAGGCGCAAAGAAATTCTTCTGCAGCAATGTCAGTTTTCCAGTATTTTGATTGCGCTTGAACAAGGTCAAATTGTCAGAATCCTGATGTGCAACGATGATGAAATGCTCGTCACCCGCAAAGTTAAAGTCACGCGGGATATCGCCCTCAGTTTTTACGATATTCATCAGCTCAATTGATCTGCCCCCAGCTTTGACCTTAAATACAGTCAATGAGTTATGCCCGCGATTGGAGACATAAAGAAATTTACCATCAGAAGACAGGCGAATGGCAGCCAGGCCGTTAAAGTCCTTATAGTCTTTCGGCAAAGTGGAAATTTTCTGCAGCAGGCTGAACTGTCCGTCTTTATAATCCAGCACCTCAACAGTAGAATCCAACTCGCAAGCCATGTATGCGGTCTTTCCGTCTGGAGAGAAAGTCAGGTGGCGATCGCCGGATCCTGGTGCTGATTTGTATTCGCTGAAATCGGCTAATTTTCCGCTTTCAGCCACATCATAAACTGTGACTGAGTCGTTGCCCAAGTCGCAGACGACCAGTTTATTGTCAGGTGTCAGATTGGTGTAATGAACCAAGGCACCGGTTTGCTCAGGCTTTGGTCCATGCTCGTCTTTATGCTTGACGGTATCTACCAGCTCAATCGTACCGTCTTTTTCCCGTTTGTAAACACGAATTTCGCCTTCATGATAGTTCGCGCCATAAACCAGACTGCGTTTTTCGTCGACAGCCACGTATGCGTTTGATGCGCCCAAGGTAAAGACTTCATTGAGCGGAGTAATTTTTTCACCGTCAAAATTGAAGGCAGCAGTTCCGCCGACTTTTCCGGCCCCAGCAGCTACTGTGTACAAATGACCGTGTGCGTCCAGCGCCATATAAGTCGGGCCGCCGACACGCGCCATTTCCTTCAAATCTGATAATTTTTCCTCTTCAGTATCAAGCAAGACACTATAAATACCGATCGATTTGCGCTTGGTATAACCCGAAAGTAGAATTTTTTCAATCATAATAGTTCTCTAAATAACCTCTTTTCAATTAGTTTAAAACCTAGCAGTTTCTTTGATAAAAAATGGATAAAACGTTAATCGTAGACTCCGGCAAATCATGAAACGAATGCACGAATGCCAGACTAGTCACATTAACAATTTTATCACAAAAAATGATAAAATATATCTATCACAAATTGAAAGAAGGAATTTTAATGTCACGCACACCACTTATTGCTGGTAACTGGAAAATGAACAAGAACCTCAAGGAAGTTATGTCCTTTATTGCTGGAATTGACGGCAAACTGCCAGACCCAAATAGAATCGAGGTTGCCATCGCTGCACCTGCATTGTATCTGATTCCGCTGGTTCAAAATCGCGGCACGAACCCTTACAAAGTCTCAGCTGAAAATGTTTATTTCGAGAATTCCGGCGCTTTCACTGGCGAGATTTCTCCTGCCATGCTGGCCGCTGAAGGCATTGATTACTCCATCATCGGTCACAGCGAGCGACGCGAGTATTTCCACGAAACGGACGAGGAGATCAATAAGAAGGCCAAGGCTTTGTTCGCTGCCGGCGTGACGCCAATTCTTTGCTGCGGTGAGACTTTGGAAACTTTCGAAGCAGGTAAAACAGCCGAATGGGTTTCTGGCCAAATTGAAGCAGGCTTAGCTGGCTTGACTGCTGAGCAAGTGTCAAATCTAGTCATTGCCTACGAGCCTATCTGGGCGATCGGTACAGGCAAGACTGCCACTCCAGAGATTGCTGATAAGACTTGCGGTGTAGTTCGTGACACGGTGCGCAAACTTTATGGCGATGAGACTGCTGAAAAAGTTCGCATCCAATACGGCGGTTCTGTGAAGCCCGAAACCATTGCTGAATTAATGGCGAAGCCAAACATTGATGGTGCCTTAGTTGGCGGGGCCAGCCTTGAGCCTGATAGTTTCTTGGGCTTGCTTAATTTCTAATCTAGAGAATAAGGCGCTCGCATTGAAGTTCACAGAGTTTTTTTGGCTAGTTATTATGTGGCAGCTTTAGGCATATGCCAAGATGCAAAAGATCTGCCTTATGCCTCAAAGGCTGAACTCGGTGAGTGATTTTTACTCGTAAAAAATTATTGTGTTTCTTTCAGATTTTATCGCAAAAATTATGATTAGAAAACACGATAATTTTTTGTGGTCGATTTTTTTACTTCTATTTTCATTGCGACAGGAAATTCTGAAGTTTTTGCGTGTGAGTGAGCCACTTCGTTATCAGTCAACTATTTTTATGGCAATATGTTATGGTGGATTTGCTAAAATCGTGATTGGAGAAGGAAATCTATTAATGGATAATTGGACGAAAGACGAAGCCTTGTCTAGATTGGAAAATCTCATCAATAGCCCAGATATTCGGCATGAGGAACGTGTTGTTTGTTTGAGCGCTAAGATGCGACTTGAGGAAGGGCAAGACTTGGAGAAAACTTTGGAAATTCTTCATCAGGACCTTCAAAAACTTTCAGCAAAGAGAAAAGTGGCTTTATCAAGTGCTCTAGTATGGTTTGATGATGAACTCGTCAATCAGCGGAGCGAAGAGAGCAGAAGAAGCGAGCGCCATCTGGCCTTTTGGCGAAAAAGAGTAAAGCGACTTGCCTTTGCAGCGGCAATTCTTGCCACTCTTTTAGCTTTAATTCCTTTAGTATCATATCTTTTTCTTTCTTTGTTTATTCCTGGCTACGCACTTTTTGTCATCATCGGATATGTGATCTGGCTCATCTTTGTGTGGTCAGCTTTTGCAAAGATCAATAAGAAATCTGGCTTTTTATGGTCTATCGCCATCTTGGCTTATGGTGTCATCACACTGATAAAGGGATTCTCTAGAATTCCCAACTTTCGAGGATGGCTTTCAAGTTCTCCAGATTCTATCGGTTATTTTATTTTGATGATGGTATCAGGAATTATTTGTATCCTCTGTTTTATTTGTAGCTTTATAATTTGGATTCAACGCTCAAAAAATCAGGCAGAGGACGAAAAAGTCTAATCCTTCGTGATGAGAGGATTATTCTGTTCATTAAAAGTCAGGCAGAAGTCCTGATTTTTTGATAGAATAATGTAAGTTCGTATTCACAAGAAAAAGGAGCTCAAATGCAGTATTTGGTTTTCATCGGCGTGGCCATTTCGCTTGGTTCAGCCATTCCATATATTCTTGAAACAATCCGTGGAAATGTTCAGCCGAACAGAGTGACCTGGCTGCTTTGGTCTTTTGGTCCTTTGGTGGGTGCGATTGCTGCATTTTCTACTGGGATTACTTGGTCAGCGCTTCCTGTTTTCATGGGCGGCTTCACGCCGCTTTTGGTATTAGCGGCCAGTTTTGTCAATCGTAAGGCGCAGTGGAAGCTGGGCAGATTTGATTATGTCTGCGGTGCTTTTTCAATTCTGGTGCTCGTTGTCTGGTATTTGACCAAAGACCCGAATTGGGCAATTGCCCTGTCAATTCTGAGTGATGCGTTGGCTGCTGCACCGACCTTCATAAAAGCTTGGAAATACCCAGAGTCTGAGCATGTTTCCACTTATTTCGGCGGCATTTTCACACCAATGACCAGCTTTTTTGCGATGAAAACCTGGAACTTCGCGTCGTTGGCATTTCCGATTTACTTGATATTAGTGAGTCTTGCCATCGTATTTGCCATCCAGCACAAAAAATTCTTGAGAAAAAAATACCAGAATAATCTTGAAGCGGGAAGAAAATGAGGAGAATTTCGTATGTGCCAAGAATGTTACACAAATAGAAGTAGAATCACGCCTTTGCTTCATCCTTTAGACTGCTTAGAAAATCATACGCAATATATCTGCGGAAGCTGCGGACGTTTCATCTGCATTGAGCGGGATCCTCAAAGGCATCTGCAGAGGTGGAATTTCCCTTTCAAATCAGCAGAAATCGCCAAGCTTTACCTGAGAACAGCAGATTACACCGAGAAAAAGGCTTGTGGGATTTATGAAATAAGAAATAGTAAAGGTCGTGTTTCTTATAAAATATTTCCTGATGTACAGGATTTGACGCTTTATTTGCATAAAAACAAGGATAAGTTTTGTGAAAATACTGCTCCTGTATTTTCAGTTGGCGAGTACAGAGAGTTTGAAAACACAGAAGTTCGGAAAGTCTCGGCTGACGAGATCGAAAAGTACTTATCTGAACGAAAAAGCTCCGATCAATGAATTGGAGCTTTATTTATTATTGAGTTCGGCGCGCCTGAAGCTAAGAGATTAGACAAATTGAGAACCTGCCTCGCAGCAGAAGCTCAATTTGTCTAATCTCTACCCAGGGCTAAAGCCCTAGCAATTTCTAGAAGCTGAAGCTTCTGAAATTGTCTGCGTCCTGCGGACGGCTGCTGTCCATTCTCGCTAAGGCGCGAACCGCGCCAAGTCGAATGGCACGCTTCAAACGGGCGCAGCTCTCATCTAATTTTTCGGAAAGATGTCGCTTATAGATTATCCAGCGCATTTTTTTGTTCTTCATTGACGATATGGGTGTATAAATCTGTGACCTGGGTACTAGAGTGGCCTAGCTGATGCGAGACTAGCACCTCAGAATTGGTTTCAGCATACAGGCGCGTCCCAAGTGTATGGCGTAGCTTATGCGGTGTGACCCTTACTTTGAAGCCTTCTGAATACTTCGCCACCATTTTTTCGACAGACGAGTTGTCAATGCGGGAAGCAGTGCCCTTGTATATTGTCAGAAACATGGCTGTTTCCTTCTTTTCTGGCTGGTAACGCTTTTCGCGAATTGCCACATATTCTTCCAGATAGGGCTTCGCAAACTTGGCAATCGGTACCGAATCACGCTTTCCGCCTTTTCGAGTCACTTCAACCAGCATCGTTTTAGTGTTCAGATCTTTAAGATTAACGCCTACAGCCTCAGACAAACGCACGCCAGAAGCCAGCATCAAGGCAATTAGTGCCAGGTCGCGCTCTTTATTTTTTTCAAAACTTGATTTTGCCCGATTTGATAAAGTATTCACATACTTATCAGAAATATAATCTAGGAAACCCTGAGTTTCATCGCCAAGAAAGAGTTTTCCTTTAATATTTTCCGCCCGAGAAGCTAAGGTCTCATGTTTTTTGGACGTCTTGATTTTTTTCATGACATTACGATAGAAATAAGGCTCGCCGTCCGGGCCCTCGACCTCTTCAGTCAAGTAATTGTAGAGGCTGGAAAGTGCTGAAATGGTGCGGTTTATCGTGGTTTGAGATAACCCGAAGCTGTTCGAATCAGTGTTGAGCAGCGGTCGTTCGCGCAAGTAGATGATAAAAGCCTCTAAATCCTTTTTTGGGAGCTTTTCCAAAGTTTTCAGATCAATTTTATCGGCCGCGCCAGAATCAATCAGCCAAGTGAAAAAACGCTCGAATTCCTTCAAGTACTCATAAAGGGTATTGAGGGAATAGGAAGCTGCCAGCTTAGACTGATAATATTCTAAAACAAAGTCCGGCATCTGAGTCTTCAGTTTGTCGATTTTTCTGATTAATTGTTCACGTTTCATGATAATAGAAGTATAACATGCAGAGATATTTTTGTCAAGAAAATTACAGTTTTTCGGAAAGATAAATACATGTTTAACTGTCTTTTTTAAAATGCTTGTCTCTGAGTAAATACTTCCAGCTCATCAAAACCAACAGACTGTATCAATTCATAAGTGCGTTCATAAGCAGTCCAATTTCTCTGTGCCCGATGACTGTCAGTGCCGAGGGTGACAAGTTTTCCGCCGAGTCTACGGTAGTTCGTCAGCAAATTTCTATAAAAGCTTTCAGTCTGCGGCTGGTCAAATAATCTGCGTTAACTTCCAGGGCCTTATTTTTCTCGACCAGAGCTTTTAAAATATCCGTTAAAGTCTGCTGAAAAGCTGACCTTTCAATATATTTATCTTGGTAAGGTGCATAACGGACGATATAATCCAAATGCCCCAAGCTGTTAAAACAATCAAATTTTTGAACACATTCTAGAATTGCGTCCAGGTATTCTTGGTAAGCTTCCAGCTTTGTTTTCCCGTTGAAATACCGATGATCATCAGCACAAAACTCTTGCTGATGGATAACGTGTACAGATCCGATGACAAAGTCAAATGGTGCCTGAGCGACAAATTCATTGATTTCTTGAACAAAATCCAAGTCAAGTCCAATTTCTAATCCTATTTTTATAACAATTTTGTCTTCAAACGCCATTTGAAGTGCTTGAATTTCTTCAAAATATGCAGGGACATTCAGATCAAATGGTATTCCTGGATAGTCAAAATCTCGATGATCAGTAAAATAAATCTCGTCCAGCCCGTAATCAATCGCTTCTATAACATGATTTCTCGCTGCTTCTTCACTGTCTGCCGAGAAATGTGTGTGCATGTGTGAATCTATTTTTCGCATGGTAGGTAATTTCCTCATTGATATGTTTCGTCGTTAGCTATTATTTCACTGAATTCAGCGCGCTTCACATCTTATTTTAGAAAACCGCTCCATACATAAGTTGGAACGGCTTTTGCCATATTTTCTGTTTTAAAAAATTGTCGGAACCAGTCCGCCATCCATGCGCAGCGCTTCACCAGAAAATGCACCAGCAAGAGGACTTGCGACAAAGCAGACGAAATTTCCGATTTCCCAAGGGCGAATCAGTCGTTGAATCACAGAACTTGAGCGATTCGTTGCCATAAACTTCTTCTCAGCTTCAACTGGAGACAAATCAGGATAGAGCTTTAGAAGCATATTGACCACACCTTCAGTCAGGGTTGAGCCAGGCATAACTGTATTGACGGTCACGCTTGTTGCCCGAGTTTCCCAGCTCAGTGTCTTTGCCAGGCTGAGATTCATGGTCTTCGTCATTGAATAGTGGGGCATCTCTGCGCTCGGCATGATGGCAGCCTCTGAAGCGATGAAAATAATCCTGCCGTTGTCATCTTTTTTCAGCATCTTCGGCAGATAGAAATTCGACAGAGCTAAGCCTGCCAAGCTGTTGACTTCAAAGTAATAGCGCCAGTCATCCAGCTCGAGTTCTGAAAAAGTTGCCGGCTCAAAGATGCCCATATTGTTGATCAGGATGTCAATTTCCGGGAAAAGTTCAAAGAGTTCTTGACGTTCTTTTTCGACGGATAGGTCAAATGGGGCGGCCAGTGCTTTGATGTGAGGGAATTTTGCCATGATTTCTGCTGAAACTTGCTCAACTGCGGGCATGGTACGTCCATTGATGATGACATTGGCACCTTCTGCTGCTAAAGACTCGGCAATGGCACGGCCGATTCCTTTGGTTGAACCTGTTACTAGGGCTGTTTTTCCAGTTAATTTTAAATCCATATTTTCCTCCTTGAAATAGCATTCGCGCAAGCGCTCAGCTTGAAATAGCGTTCGTGCAAGCGCTCAGCATGAAATAGCGTTTGTGCTAGTGTTCAGTCTGAAATAGCGCTCGCACGGGTAAGCACTCAGCCTAGAAAAGCATTCGTGTGGTATTCTGGGGTTTTGTAGACGTGTTGTTTGGCTTCGCGAATGTTTATCTTTTATCTTGAGCTTGCTTGGCTCTTGGCTGCTTATCTTAAGTGAGCGCTGCTTATTTTGCATCAAAGTGGACTGTTTTCTCTGTGCGAAAGCGTTTGCTCTGATGCGCTTCTTTTGTTAGTTCTCGCCAATTATCTTGACTTCGGGTTTCAGTGTCACGCCTGATTTTTCTTTGACTTTACTGATCACGTACATAATTAAATTTTCGTAATCTTGAGCGCTTCCATGATCGACATTGATCATAAAGCCAGCGTGTTTTGTGGAAACCTTAACGCCCCCGATTCGATGACCTTGGCAGCCGGCTTCTTGAATCAGCTGACCCGCAAAATGGCCTTCTGGGCGTTTAAATACAGATCCGCAGCTGGGGAATTCCAAAGGCTGTTTGCTGACACGCCGGGCAGTCAAATCATCCATTCGAGCTTGAATCACGTCACGGTCCCCAAGTTCAAGCCTGAAAACGGCAGATAGGACAATCAATCCCTCTTCTCTTATTTTAGAACTTCGATAGCCGAATTGCAAATCAGCATTTGTTAAAGTAGAAACTTTACCAGTTTTGGCATCCATGACAGTGGCTTTAACCAGTATGTCTGAAATCTCACCGCCGTAGGCACCCGCATTCATGAAAACGGCGCCGCCGATACTTCCTGGAATGCCGCAGGCAAACTCGAAACCTGTCAAACTTTGTGCCTGAGCATATTGAGTGACGTCTTTTAATTTGGCGCCTGCTTGTGCCTCAATCTCGAAAGAAATGCCGTTTTGAGAGGGACCAGTTGTCCTGCCGGCTGGTCCGATATGATTCAAGTGTTCCAAAAGGATAACCAGACCTCGGATTCCCCCATCACGAACAATAAGGTTGCTGGCATTACCAAGTACTGTGACTGCTGTGTCTGATTCATGGGCAAGCTTTACCAAATCTGACAATTCTGAAAGTGAACGTGGAAATACCAGATAATCTGCGGGTCCGCCAACTTTTGTATAGGCATAATTTGACAGTGGCTCGTCAAATCTGACATCAAACTTCTCAAGTTTTTGTTTATCTAACATAGGTCTATTTTATCATTATTTATTAAGCTTTTGGGAAGCTTATGACAATAAGTCTGTCTTCTGATACTTCACAGCTTAACAGGCATTTTTATTTTAGTCAGTAGAGTCTTTCTGATTTTCCACGAATTGTGTCCCCAGCTTTAGAAGTTCAGCATCAATTGATTCTAAGACAGTTTTCAAATCAGAGCTGTTATTGACAAAGTCCAACTCGTCGCCATTGATCCGAAGTTTCGGTGAGACTTTATAGGCGTCATACCATCCTGGGTACTCGCTGTGAACTTGCTGATAGTAAGCTTTTAATTCGGGATTGTTATCGATCTGCTCATAGTCTCTTCCGCGTGCCTGAATACGCGCCAGCATCGTTTCAAAGCTGACATCAATATAAACCAGCAAATCTGGCGCTTTCTTGGGCATATTGTCCAATTCTTCCATCATGTTGGCGAGCAATTCTTGGTAAATCTCTAATTCAGTTTTGGAAACGTTTCCATTTTTGTAGTTTAACGTCAGAAAAAGTTCATCTTCAAAAATCGATCGGTCTAGGACATTGTTGTTGACCCGATAAGCTGCTTTTATAGATTCAAAGCGTTTGTTCAGAAAATAGATTTGCAGCAGAAATGCATATTTTTTGGGGTCTTTATAATACAAATCCAACACAGGATTGTTATCTACAGATTCATAGAAAACCTGTGTGCCTAAATGTTCACCTAGAGCTTTTGCCAGACTGGACTTTCCAGCACCGATGGTCCCAGCTAAAACAATCAAAATTTTTTCTACCTCTTTCTATCTTGTCTTGAGAATGGTTGCTTTCAATATTCCAAAATCATTTCAAACCAGAATTCATTTTTAAGTATAGCATATTTTCGTCCTTGTAGGGAATTTCTTTAATTTCTTTTTAATCCGAAAGGCAAGGACAACTGCCCTTGAAAAGTTAAGCTGATAAGAAAAAGCTTGAGGATAGCCCCAAGCTCAATAACTCTTATTTTCAAAACTTGTCTAGAGCGCATGCTTACTTTTCGCGGTAAAGCCCAGTTATTTCTCCAACATTGGCCTCATCTATGCTGTTTGTATAGTTTTTAATATAAAGTACAGAACCGTCTGACTGCGGAAGTTCAGTGAACTTGTAGTTGGCAATAATGAAGTTTGGTAAATCCGTTCTGTATTTTCGAATATTAAATTTGACAAATATGATGTCACCTGCCTTTATCAAAGGCGGAAAATCTGCGCCGAGCACCTGAATCGCACTGTCATAGTTTACGGGTATTTCATTGAAGGGTATTTTTATCTTTTTGGAAGGTTCAATTCTCCAAACGGCATCGCTTTCACCAACGCTGACGAGCTGAATGACCGAAAGATGGGCCGAATTGTTTTTTGGATTTGCTTCAAAGTTCCCTGATAGTTCGTTCTTTTGATCCTCGAAAGTTTTTTCTACAATTTTAAGAATTTCAACCTGACGATTTTCGGTTAATTTTTCTAGTAGAACTTCGCATCGGCTGACAATTTCAGAATTTGTTTCGCCTAGCAAAAAGGTGGGGGAAACGTTAAAATAGCGTGAAATTTCAAGAACTCTTCTCGCGCTTGGTTCCTTTTCTTGACGATAATTTGCCAGAGAATTCAGAGGGTAACCAATGTCTCGCTCAATTTTCCGGAAGGTCAGGCCCTGATTTTTAGCTAATTGTCGTAATCTATCATAAAACAATGTCATTGTTTTGTCTCCTGATTATTAAATAAAGTGAATACCTCATTATTCTAATTATAACATATATTTGCTTGAAAATAACAATTTTTTCATACAAAAACGTAATCAATAAGAAGTACGAAATAGAATAAAATTAGGATAAACAATCAGCATATTAATTAAAATATAATATACTGTTGATTTTTATTTTATAAAGGTTATAATAGAATTAGAACAAAATAATTTTTGCAAAAAAATTATTAAGGAGAACAATTTTTATAAGGAGATGACACTCATGAGTAATTTCGAAAAAGAACGGTATTTGCACCAGGTGAGAAAACGGCGATCACTGAGCAAAAACTCAAACTTTAGGACTTGGAAGAGGGGTAAGGTTTGGTTGTACTCCTCTTCAGTCATTGCTGCTCTAGCGGGTACGGCAGTTTCTGTTCCGAGTCATGATACCGCCGCGGATACAATTCAGACTATTCCTGAAGACACGGTACAAGCGGCGCAAACGACAACTGCGGATGATTCTATTGACAGTGCTTCATTCGTCGCCTCTGCTCCAACAATTGCTGACAATGCTTCTTCTGCTGCTGAAAACCTCTCACGCTCTGATTTCACAGAAACTTCAAATTCAAATAGTGCAAAGATTGTACTTCATTCTGGTTCGGATTTTCTGGTCGAGACAGCTGCTCAATCAGATATTGTCTCGACTGTCTCAGATGCTCCGGTTGTAAGCAAAGCGGACGATTATGCCGGACTTTCTGTCTCACTAGCTGCGGCTGAAACAGATGTATCCACTAGTTCTGCTTTAGCTCAAACAACTGTTCTATCTTTAGCGGCAGTTCAAAGCGGGACGGCTTCTTCTGCAGTTGTCAATGTGCTTCCTGATGCTACCGCCAGCTATGTTGATCAAGGTGCTATGATGGCATCACCTACGGCTGCTGTTGTCTTGGATCCTTTTATCGAACAAAGTCTAGCAGCATTAACATCTGGTGCAGCCTCTGCGACCACATCTATCGTGGCTACGTACAACAGCTACTCTGTCATTAATCCATCCAGTGCATCGTCTTATATGGCGAGTCTGGCTTCTGCTGCAATGGCTAGCTCCTTTACTTCAGCTTCTTCAACTGGAGGAGCTGTCGTAGGAGTAACAGACTGGGATACTTTTAGTACAGCTTATGCAAATCCAATGGTTTCTTATATTCAATTTGCAGCTGGGGTTACAATTAATGCCACAAGTGACTTAACAACGACGGGCCGTACGACTGGTCTGAACCTTGATTTGAACACGGCGACACTCAACCTTGGTAGCTACAATGGTATGAATCTTGGGAATGGAAATGGTGCCAACTTTAATGTCTTTAACGGAACTATCATCAAAACAAACGGAACTCAACAGGAAGGGACACGCGTCACTCAATCTCAATCGGTTATTTTGGCTAATTCAACAGCTGCACGAGGAAAATGGAACATTGCATTAAAAGATGTAACTATCAATGGTGGAAACAATACAAGCGGACCTTCTGTTGTTGTGGCTGCTGGAGCGAGTCAGCTGACATTGGCTGGAAAGATCACGGCGACTGGGGTCGGGCATGTCTTTGAGTCGGGGAATATGATAATCGCTGATGATACGCATGCAGTTCTTAATACTACCACTAACTGGGGAACAACTGTCAGCGGTAATTATACGAATGGACTCACTGGTACAGGAACTGGTGATTTGACCTATTATAACGGCAACGGGGAGGTCAAAACTTTGGCTTCTACTAATGGACGCTCGGTTTTGATGGGAGACAATGTGTATTTCTCGGGTGCCACAACAGGTTCTGGTTGGCCGGTTTTTGAGCAAAGTGCCACACTTGTAACTGGTGACCATGTGTATTTGAATGTTCCTGGTGCTATAAACATCATTTCTATGCCGACAGGAGGTGACTCTAGCCTCGATGGGACGCCTTATAATGGTCCTCAGACAGTTTACCTAGGCCAATATAATACAATTAGTGGAACGACGACTCGACAAATCTTTAATCTCCAAAATTCAGGCTCAACCATTACCATTAACCACGGCGCAGATATGAATTTGAGTTCAACAGGAAATTATCCTCCTTTCGCCTTCGGAACTAATGGTACTTTAAACATTATTTCTCCAGCTAATGTGACTTTAGGAACTGGTGGAACCTCCTCAGGGATTATCACAGCTGGCGCTGGAACAACAGCTAACATCTCCAACGTGCACATTTCATCCGTGAATGGAAATGCCGCTCAAGCAGGAATGGGAAATACGGATGTCACGAACCTAAAATACTCGCAAACTACTGGCCAATGGACTGGAACGATGAATGACACGCCTGTGTCGAATATCACAAATATTCCTGATAACGGCATCACTGCAATGAATCTTGTGAATGGTAAGGCTGGAAATATAAGAATCAACTATGTCAATACAGACGGATCTCTTGTGGGATCTACAACTGTTCCAGCTTCTACATCCACAGGTAATCTTCCTGGCAATACCTTGAATACTCTGGCACCATTGCCCGGAGACACGCTAACAGCGCTCGTTCCGGCTTATCTAGTTGATAATATGCCCGAAGGTTATATCTGGGCTGGAGGAAATCAGATGAATGCGGCCAAAGTCGCGGAGCTTCAAGCCAACAGTCTCTATTCTTCTGGTGTCAACCTTTACGGTATCAAGGGCTATGATGAATTCGGTCAACTTCGAAACATGGTCGTGCCAATCGAAGGTTCAGACCTGATCTACTACATCATGGTCATCGGTGCTGAGAATCCTTATATTAGCTACAGCTATGTCGATGCAGCCACTGGTTCCACAGTTAATACTACAAACACGTCACTTGCCGCTGATAATTTCGTCGGCAATGAAGGCACTGGATCAAATGCTGGTCTTCCGACCGCCAATATCCATAACAACATTGATTATACCAACAGCTACTACAGCTCTACCAACTTGCCTTCAGGCTATCTCTACGTTACCAGCTCTATGAATGCGCAATATGGTGCCAGTAATGCAGCAAATAGTCAAGTCACCGTAGGAACTGCGCCTTCTAACACGATCATCTACGTCTTGGATGCGAATCAGACCAATTCCCTATCCGTGTCAAATAGTAGCACCGCAACCGCCGTGACAATCACTGCCGGCAGCTCAGTCGGTCTCTTGCCTGGGGCTTCTTTTACGGCTGCTTCCATTACAGTCAGCGCATCTGACAGTTTTCTGAATTCATTGGCCGCTGCAGACTTACAGTCTCTGTTTGCTTCGGGTTCACTGGCGATTTCTGTTGACGGTACAGCCCTTGCTTCAGGCGCAAGTGTTCCTGTTTATGCTGCAGCAACCAATTCTGTCCCAGCTGGTGGGGCGGCAGTTACTCACGAAGTTGTTTACACATTGACAGATCCAAATAACGGCTCGCTGGCAGTTGCGAAGGCTTATATCAAGGTTAATCCGTTGGCTTCATCGATTTTGACGGCAACGGCAACACCAAGTCAGGCAAATTCGACCTTTACTGCAGGCAACTCTGTCAACTTGGTAGGTGCGCCATATGCGGGTCAAACGCTGGGTGTCATTTTAACTGGCACAAATTCTTACGGAGAAGCAATTAGCTACGCCAGCTCAGAGGCCGACATCAAGATAACCTCGGTCATTGACAATGGTACCGGACTTCAAGCGGTCGGCTGGTATAGTGGTTCCACAGTTTTGATCAGTCTGCCATCAAACACAGGTACGACTTACACTGTTACCTATACCTACACAGATCCTGCCACAAATGAAAAAGTGACCGCAACAGTCACTCTGAATGAAAGCCCGTTAGCGACCCCAACACTTCAAGCACCGCTTGTTCCAGAAGTTGCTGCAGGAAGATCCGTCAATTTGGTGACTGCACTCGGCCTCAATGGCAAAGACTCATCTAACAGGGAGTTGGACTTTACTGGTATAGGTGCCGACACTGCTTTGGAAAACACGACCATTGTCGTAAAAGACGCATTAGGAAATGTCATCAGCACGCCAAATCATACACTGATAACCGCTGTTACCGATGTTGATGCAACCTACACTGTCACTTACACTTTTACAGACCCTGTGAGTCAGGTTGCTGTTTCAGCCACGGGCTACGTCAAGGTGTTGGGGCTGACTGCGCCAACAATCACGGTGAATCCGATGCGAACCGTTGATGCGGGGGCGAATGTTGAGTTGATTGGGAATCCATCAAACTTGGTGGCCAAAGATTCCAGAGAAAATGTCATTAGTTCTTCAGATCTTGCCACGACTAAACGTTCTAGCCTTGTAATTACAGTGACTGGAGGTTCATTGACCAGTCCTCAAACTGTAACAGGAACGACTTACAAGATTTCTTCAGCAGACAACGGCGGAACATACATTGTAAATTATGTTTTCACTGATCCTGAGACAGGTTTCACCACGACCACCTCACAGCAGTTAACAGTTACAGCTCTGGCGTCACCAACCTTGAATGTCACATCAACTCAAAGCATTAATGCAGGCCAATCAGTCGATTTAATCGGCGGCATTTCCAATTTGACAGGTACAGATTTCATCGGTAGTTTGAACTTTGCAGACTCAAATATCATGAATAATTTGTCAATAAGAGTTAATGGAACAGCCTTCACTGGTACTCAATTGACTACCAATGTCAATGACAAGAGCCAGACTTATACGATTAACTATACCTATGTGGATCCGGTAACTGGAGATTCCACAGGGACGCAGCAGATTATCACAGTTAATGCTCTACCAGCTCCGATTTTGACAGTTATTTCTGGCCAGACTGTGAAGGCAGGTACGACGGTCCAGCTTGTTCAGGACATTTCTAACCTGACTGGAACTGATTCTACAGGTGCTGTTATCAACTTTACCGACCCTAACCAATTGAAAAATCTAACTATTTTAGTGGATGGGACAATTTTGAGCTCTGGTGTCACCACTTGGACTGCCGCTAAGAACTCTTTATCAGGCAATCACTTGATAACTTACTCTTATATGGATCCAAGTACAGGCCTAAGCAACACAGTGACAATGCAAGTAATCACAGTTCAGGCATTGGCAGCGCCAAGCATAAGTGTGGCTGCCGATAATACAGCTAAAGCAGGCAGCAACTTTGACCTGATTGGCGGCTTGTCTAATCTTGCAGGCATGAACTCGGAAAACATGGCCATTGACTTCAACAATCCAACAGAAAATGCGCGCTTGACAATTACACTTGACGGTGTTTCAATGAACGGCAGCAGCACTTGGGCCATTCCTGGGAACAGTGCTGTTGTCGGAAGTCACACAGTGCGTTATACCTACACAGACCCAATCACAGGCTTGACAGCTTCTACTTCTCAGAGCATCACTATTTTACCGATGGATGTCGTCACAGTTCTCGGCTCTTCAAATCTGGTTGGTTCACCTTATAATGCAGCAAATCAAGCTGTTACAAATGTTGTCGTCATAGGTGGCGGTCAAGGTGCTGCCAATTTTTCAGGGAGTATGACGGGACAGCTTTACGCCAACGGGGCTGCAATCGCTGGAGCCATTAGCTCAGCCAATTTTGTTTATGACTCAAACGGCAATGCGATTGCATCACTGAACTATTCAGGCATTGATCTAAGCAGCTATGCTGGTCAAAAACTGACAAGTATTGCCAAAATAGGAACGGCAACAATCACCTCAAACGAGCTTCCAGTCAATACCATGCCGAAAGACGGTGCGACTGGTGCTACAGGTGCAACTGGTAGTACAGGTGAGACCGGCGCCACTGGTAATACTGGTGCCACTGGCGACACAGGCAGCACAGGTGAAACTGGAACGACTGGAGCTACAGGCGCCACTGGACAAACCGGCGAAACCGGCGCTACTGGTGCGACTGGCGCCACTGGAATATCTGGTGCGACTGGCGCCACTGGAAACACAGGTGCAACAGGTATGACAGGTAAAGTAGGACCAACACCAACCATCAGCACGCATGGCACATGGCAGACCTATCTCTGGAACAATGCCACTGGCCAATACGACTTAATTGATACTAGAATTCCAGCAACTGGTGCGACGGGTGCGACAGGGGCTACAGGCGTGACAGGAAGTAACGGTATAGATGGCAGAACACCATACATTGACGAGCAAAGCGGCAATTGGGTCGTCTGGAATGATCAAATTGGCCGCTGGGAAGATACAGGGGTTTCAGCGACAGGCGCAACAGGAGCTACAGGGAATACTGGTGCCACTGGTACAACTGGTAATACAGGCGCGACGGGTGCCACTGGCAGTACTGGAGTAACTGGCGCGAAGGGTGATAACGGCCTTACACCGCAAATCGGAACGAACGGAAACTGGTGGATCGGCACATTTGACACAGGTCTCCGTGCCTTAGGTTCTACAGGCGCTACAGGAGCAACTGGCGCCACTGGACAAACGGGTCAAAACGGTCAGACACCTTACATCGGTCAAAATGGTAATTGGTTCATCGATGGCAATGACACAGGCATTCATGCCCAGGGAAACACAGGTGCAACTGGTATGACAGGCGCAACTGGTTCTACAGGAAGCAATGGCTTAACACCTCAAATTGGGACCAACGGCAACTGGTGGATTGGCATGACAGATACTGGCTTACCAGCTCAAGGTGCAGCCGGTGCCACTGGCGCAACAGGTACTCCTGGACAAACAGGCCATAACGGTAAAACGCCATATATTGGTCCTAACGGCAATTGGTTCATCGATGGCATTGATACAGGCATTCACGCCCAAGGGGCAACAGGTGCCACCGGAGCAACTGGCAGCACAGGCACTACTGGTGCTACGGGCAATACGGGTACAACAGGTTCAACAGGTCCAACCGGAAGCAATGGCCTAACACCGCAAATCGGAGCTAATGGCAACTGGTGGATTGGGACTACTGATACAGGTCTCCCAGCTAGGGGATCCACAGGTGCCACAGGTTCAACTGGTTCCACTGGACAAGCGGGTCAAGACGGTCAGACACCTTACATAGGGCCTAACGGCAATTGGTTCATCAACGGTATTGACACTGGCCTCCGCGCTCAAGGCAATACAGGTGCCACTGGTGCAACTGGGAATCCTGGAGCCACTGGCGTGACGGGAAATACCGGTGCCACAGGCAGTACGGGAGCAACAGGTTCGACAGGTCCAACAGGGAACAATGGTCTAACACCACAAATCGGAACCAACGGCAACTGGTGGATCGGCACAACAGATACAGGTCTCCCATCCCAAGGTGCCACAGGTGCCACTGGTTCAACAGGTGCCACTGGAAAAGCTGGTCAAGACGGTCAGACACCTTACATCGGTCCTAACGGCAATTGGTTCATCAACGGAATTGACACAGGCATTCACGCACAGGGCAATACAGGGGCTACAGGTATGACAGGAGCCACTGGTGCGACAGGCACGACGGGCGCTACTGGTACGACAGGGTCCACAGGCGCGACTGGAAATACTGGTGCCACAGGAGAAACTGGATACGAGGGCTTAACACCGCAGATCGGCAATAATGGTAACTGGTGGATCGGAACGACAGATACAGGAATAGCGGCTAGAGGCGCTACGGGCAGTATTGGTGCAACTGGAAGCACAGGAGCTACCGGCTCTGACGGTCACACGCCATACATCGGGATTGATGGTAACTGGTGGACATGGGATGTTGAGCAAAATGCATACGAAGATACTGGCATTCCTGCTCGTGGACAAAATGGCGCAACAGGTGTCACTGGTGCAACAGGAGCATCGGGAAAGGACGGACAAACTCCAAGCATCGGCAACAACGGCAATTGGTTCATCGGGAATATTGACACAGGCGTGGCAGCCATCGGCCTTACACCGCAAATAGGAGAAAACGGTAACTGGTGGATTGGTACGCGTGATACCGGAATTCATGCTCAAGGTGCTACGGGCGCTACTGGAGCTACAGGCAGCACTGGCGCAGCAGGTCGCGACGGACACACGCCATACATTGGAACAAATGGCAATTGGTGGATAAATGGGCGAGACACTGGCATTCAGGCTCAAGGAAATACGGGTGCGACAGGAGCGACAGGAGATTCAGGTAAGGACGGCCTAAACGGAAACAGTGCATTGATTGGTCCTGACGGCAACTGGTGGATATACGATGCTAACACAAACAACTATACCAATACTGGCTTTTCAGCAATTGGTGCAACCGGTGCGACTGGGGATACAGGAGCGACTGGCGCAAGCGGAGCCCCAGGAAAAGACGGAGTGAACGGGCGGACACCAATTATCGGTAATAACGGTCACTGGTACGTTTGGGACGAAATCGCTCACACTTATATAGACACAGGTCGCCAATCAACTGGATCTACTGGTGCGACTGGCGCGACAGGAGTAACTGGAGCAACAGGTAACACGGGCGCTACAGGGAATACTGGAGCAACTGGAGCAACTGGAGCAACTGGAGCAACAGGCGCAACAGGCAGTACAGGTGCTACTGGACCAAGCGCCTCTAATCCTGACAGTGACCAATGGACAGCCACATATGCTTCTGGACATCTCACAGACAATGGTCAGCAAATTAAGGCAGTCGCTAACCAAACAGTTCATGAGTTTGTTGCTCTATCTGGCGTCAAAGACGGATCCGGCCGAATTGTGACAGGCAGTCAAACTGTCAAAGCCTACCTTTACGCAAACGGCGTCCTGATAGCACAAGCAGAAAAAAATATCATACTTGATGAAAATGGAACGATTGCAATGTTCTCTATTCCTATAAATTTTGATGGCAGAGCATATGCTGGACAAATACTGACAGGCGGCTTCTGTATTGGTGATCCGCTCGGTGCAAATACACCAGATGGCGCTACTGGGGGCTGGCAGACAGGCAATGTTACAATCCCCAACAATGACTTCATCACGCCAACAATAACAGCCCCAGCAGACATCAGTTTATTTGTTGGTCAAGAATTCTCAACTGACGCTGGAAAAGCAGTTGTTGTTGATATTGACTATCTAAAAGACGGCGGTTACCGCTCTATCGCTTCCAATAATGTGGACACATCAAAAATCGGTGTCTATAAAGTTGTGTATGCATACAGCTATACTGATCCGTCAACAAAGCTTTTAAAGACAATTACCGCAACACAGACTGTGACAGTCCTTGGAACAAACACAACAGGTGCAACAGGAGCTACTGGCGCGACGGGTCCAACAGGTACGACCGGAGCAGCAGGAATGCCAGGACAGAAAGGTGCGCCAGGCACTTCAGGACAAAGCGGCCAAAACGGCAAAGACGGTAAAAATGGAATTGCTGGAAAAGACGGCACAACACCAAGAATCGGTGAAAACGGCAACTGGTGGATTGGCAGCGAGGATACTGGTGTCAATCCCCGCAGTCGAGTTTACCAGAACATAGAGAAGACGAATCCGATTATTCAGCCACAAAGTTTAACTCCTTCAGTTAGCCAGCCAATCACTTCTTCAGCTAAGAATACAAATCTGCCGTCAACAGGTGACGGCGGGAAAAACAGCAGCGCAATCCTATCTGGCTCAGCACTTCTTTTAGGAGCAGCAGGTTTAGCATCTCTACGCCGCAGGAAAAAAGAAAAATGATGTTGAAATCTCAGCGAAGCCACTGGTAGATTTCGAACTTTCAAACAGCATCTGATTCATCAACTTCGAGAATTCCAAATTAATCAAGTTTGAGAGATGAGTGGACGAAGTTTTTGATATACAAATCGTAAAAAGAGAGAAGCTTTCGGGCTTCTCTTTCTGCAGAATTCAACTGACACAGAATTATCAGCAACTAAAAAAGCCCTTGGGCTTTTTTAAATTTACGGCTCGTGAGCCAGTTGAGTGCGCGGAGCGTGCGAAACAGAAAACCACCCGCTATGCGGGTGGCGTTAGTCGGTTTGACCAAAAGCAAGTATAATTGAGATGTTCAGGCTCA